>JALFOF010000086.1 GCA_022773825.1 Prevotella sp. | reverse complement strand
GTTTGGTGGTTTGTATCACGGGCTGACGCCCGCGACACAAGGGCTGCTTTGCTAATACGGGCGACACAAGGGCTGCTTTGCTAATACGGGCGGCGGAGGGGCGGCTCCTCCCCTCGGGGAGGCTGGGAGGGGGCTGTTGTGGGGCTGTGGTGGCTGGTAGGCGCGTTTATTTCTTTGTCAGCTCTGTGGTGGGGATGGAGCGTCCGGTTATTTTGCCGTCCTTTAGTTTTAGGTTATAGGGGATGGTGGTGATGCCGAGGGCGCTGATGAGGGGTGAGTCCCACATCATGCCGTCGCAGATGGTGGTGAGCATCTCCGCGCTGTTGGCTTTGAGCGACCTTCGGCATTGCTTGGGGTCCGGGTCGAGGCAGATGGTGAGCACGTGGTCTATCTTCATTGAGTCGGCAGCGTACTGTTGGTTTGAGGCCAGCTGGCGGAGCATATTGCAGCTTTCGTAGCTCCATGTTGCCCATACGCATATTGCCGTGGTGCCTTTCAACAGTGTGCCGTTGGTGACGGGTTTGCCGTCGATGTCTTTCGCTGTGATGCGTGGCATCTTGGCTCCGATGCTGATGTCTTTCATCTTTGCCACGTCGGCGGTGAGGCGTGCCAGCAGCAGTCCGGTGGTTGTTGCGCGGTCTTCGGCGGTGAGGGCCTTGTTCATTGTTTGCAGCAGCTGTTGTGCTTTTTTCAGGTCAGGTGATGGCGTGAGGAGGAAATACTGCCGCAGCAGCCATATAGATACGATGGAGGCGGGGTTGTCTTTTATGAACAGCTCGGCGTGTTCTCTCATCTCCGCCGGCGATAGCTTGTCGCTGTTTTTTCGCCATTCGGTGAAGGTTTTGTTGTCGTCCGTTCCTGTTATCTCCATTGTCTTGAGGTGTGCCGCGTCAGCCTCTATGCTGATGCTTGCGCCGGGCTTCACGAAGACGGGCATGATGGCGTAGTTTGGGAAGACCATGACGATAGTCCCTTCCTGCGCGATGTCTTTCTCGTAGGTGAAGCGTCCTCCGTTGACTCTTATGGTGTCGATGCCGTTTGTCACGCCGTCGGGTGAGTATGTGTAGAACACCGCCTGGTTCATATTGAGGAACCTTGCGTCTATTTTCATCTTTCCCCCTTCTCCGGAGCATGCTTGTAGTGTTAATGCAATGATAGCCATGGCGGTGTTTGCTGCCATGGCTATCATGCTGTCGATGTGTTTTCTCATCAGCGTAGCTTTGTTTTGTTTTTTCTGCCGGTGTGCCGCGAGCGGGACTCGAACCCGCACGACCTTTTCGGGTCAAGGGATTTTAAGTCCCTCGTGTCTACCAATTCCACCATTGCGGCAGCCGTAAAGCGTTTGCAAAGTTACTCAATTAGGTTGATATGAGCAAGTGTTTTGCACTATTTAACGTTGGCGCGCTATCTGTTTTGCACGTAGATGTATGTGCCGTCGTATGTTATGCGGTATCGCAGCAGGCTTTGCCCCGCTTCTCCCTCTGCCACTATGCCCCGGCTTGCGAGGTTGTATTTACGCTTGCACTTGCCGCACGCCACGGTATGCCCGTTGCCAGCCCATTGCAGCGGCGCGGCGGTGGTGTTGGTGGCGGCGAAGCAGTTGGGGCACTGTCGGTCGAAGGCGTAGAGTTGCTCGTCCATCATTGACTTGCCTATGATGAGCCCGTTGGAGAGCCCGAGGATGTGCGTGCGCTGTGTCTCGAGGTCTGTCGTTATGTTGTCCTCGGTGTTTGTCGTGCCGTAGATGGATGTCACCACGGCGTATGACTTGCCTGTCAGTGCCTTGGTGGTGACGATGGCGTACGTGTCGTAGGAGTTCACCGCGGCTATCAGGTTCGAGGCGTTGTGGTAGGAGCAGTTGAAGGCGAAGTAGCACTGGTGCGTGGTGTATTCGTCTTCAGCCTTTTGGCATCCGCCAATGGCGAGGAGTGCCATGAGCAGTGTTATTACGGCGTATCGTCTCATCGTTGTTGTCATGGGTTGAGCAGCGCCGCCTCCGCCTTGTCCACCTTCTCGAAGTTGAAGCCTTCGAGGATGTGGTTCATCAGGTCTTGTATGCGGTCGTTGCATAGGTTGCCTATGGAGCCTTCGTGCGTGTGGCGTATGTCCTTGCACGGGGTGAAGTTGCCAGCCTCGATGTCCAGTCCCACCTTTTTGTATGCGTCGCGGAAGGGCATGCCGTCAGCGGCGAGGCGGTTCACCTCCTCCACGGAGAAGATGGCGTCGTACATGGGGTTGTCGAGGATGTCCTCGCGCACCTCTATCTTGTTTATGATGTATGCGCACATGGAGAGGCAGTCTTTCAGCTCGTCGAAGGCGGGGAGGAACACCTCTTTTATTATCTGCAGGTCACGGAAGTACCCGCATGGCAGGTTGTTCTGTATCAGCGTCACCTGCGTGGGCAGAGCCTGCAGCTTGTTGCACTTGGCGCGTATCAGCTCGAAGACGTCGGGGTTTTTCTTGTGCGGCATGATGCTTGAGCCGGTGGTGCACTCCTTCGGCAGCTTGACGAACTGGAAGTTCTGCGAGTTGAAGAGGCAGGCGTCGAAGGCGAGCTTTGCCATGGTGCCCGCGAGTCCTGCTATGGAGAACGCCACGTTGCGCTCCATCTTGCCTCGTCCCATCTGCGCATAGACCACGTTATAGTTCATGCTGTCGAAGCCGAGCAGGTCTGTTGTCATCTGCCTGTTGAGGGGGAAGGAGGAGCCGTAGCCAGCGGCAGAGCCGAGGGGGTTGCGGTTTGTCATTCGGTATGCCGCCTGTAGGTAGAGCATATCGTCGGTGAGCGACTCGGCGTAGGCTCCGAACCATAGTCCGAAGCTTGATGGCATGGCGATTTGCAGGTGTGTGTAGCCTGGCATGAGGACGTTTTTGTACTGTTCCGACTTGGCTATCAGTTCATCGAAGAGTGACTTCGTCTCCTCTACCACCTCACGCAGTGCCGCGCGTGTGAAGAGTTTGAGGTCCACCAGCACCTGGTCGTTGCGGCTGCGTCCGGAGTGTATCTTCTTACCCATGTCGCCGAGTGCTCGCGTGAGCATCAGCTCCACCTGCGAGTGCACGTCCTCTATGTCGTCTTCTATTACGAACTCACCTCTCTGGCATACGCCGTAGATGTTTCGCAGCTCTTTGAGGAGCAGCGGCAGTTCGTTGTCGGCGATGAGCCCGATGGAGTTCAGCATGGTGATGTGGGCCATGGACCCGAGCACGTCATACTTGGCGAGGTACAGGTCCATCTCCCTGTCGCGCCCTACGGTGAAGCGCTCTATCTCCTTGTTGATGGAGTAATTTTTTTCCCAGAGTTTCATGTTCTTTTTTGTTTGTTATTTTTTCACGGGCTGACGCCCGCGACACAAGGGCGGAGGGGAGGCAGGGAGGTTGGAGGAAGGTTAGGAGGTTAGGAGGTTAGGAGGTTGTGGGTTAGAAGGTCACTTAGCTTATTACCTAAGACCTAAAACCTAAGACCTATTAGGAGGAAGGTTAGGAGGTTAGGAGGTTGTGGGTTAGAAGGTCACTTAGATTATTACCTAAGACCTAAAGACCTAAAACCTAAAACCTAAAACCTTAAACCTAAGACCTTAAACCTAAAGACCTAAGACCTAAAGACCTAAGACCTAAAACCTAAAGACCTAAAACCTCAGACCTCTCACCTTCATCCTCAAGCGTAAGGAATCCTTGCGAGCATTTCTGCGAATTGTTCCAGCCCCTGTTCTATCTTTGAGCCTATCATCATCTTCACCATGGGGTTGAGGTCAGCCTTCAGGGTGAGGCGCATCTTGGAGGTGGTGTCGGTGACGGGTAGGACTTGTATCCATAGGTTAGCGTCCACGGGCGACTGCTCCGTGTGGAACTTGATGCACTTGTTCTCCTCGCGCTCCACTATGGCGAGCGACATGTCGCCCATCATGGGTGAGGGGAGGGTGATGCGGTCGGGGGTTAGTGTCACCTTGCCCAGCATCTCTATGGCGGCGGGGTCTTGCCCAGCTTCTTTTATCTTCGCCTTCAGTTCCTCGTTGTCGCGTGCGCGCTCTACTATGGGGCGCAGGTTCTCAAGGTTGCAGAGGGTGGCATAGACGCTCTGCACTGGTGCATTGATTTGTTTTATGTTGCTTTCGTATTTTGCCATTTTGGTGGTTTGGTTGTTTGGTGGTTTGGTTCTTGCCTGCGGCAAGCGTCACTGCGTGCCGAGCGGTTTAGTGGTTTGGTTCTTGCCTGCGGCAAGCGTCACTGCGTGCCGAGCGGTTTGGTGGTTTGGTTGTTTGGTTGTTTAGTTCTTGCCTGCGGCAAGCGTCACTGCGTGCCGAGCGGTTTGGTGGTTTGGTGGTTTGTATCACGGGCTGACGCCCGCGACACAGGGGCGGTTGGTGGTCTGGGGACGGAGGTGGTTATGTGTAAGGAATAGTTACATTTAACCAAACCACTAAACCACTAAACCACCAAACCACTAAAAAACTACTGCTTCCACGTGCTGGGAGACTTGCGCCACTCGGCGAGCACGGCGAGGTCTTCCTCCTTTATGTATCCCGTCTTGGCGGCTATGGCGGTGGTGTGCTCGTAGTCGGAGAGTGTGACGAGGCGCACGCCTGCTGCCTTGAAGGCTTCTTGTGCCACGGGGAAGCCGTAGGTGTAGCTTGCCACCATGCCTACTACCTCAAAGCCTGCCGCGCGGAGTGCCTCGACGGCTTTCAGCGATGAGCCGCCGGTGGAGATGAGGTCTTCTATCACTACCACTTTCGCGCCTTCGGGCAGTGTGCCTTCTATGAGGTTGCCCATGCCGTGGTCTTTTGGTTTTGAGCGTACGTAGCAGTAGGGGAAGCCCAGTTCGTCGGCTACGAGTGCGCCTTGCGCTATGGCTCCTGTTGCCACGCCTGCCACGGCGTCGGCTTCGGGGAACTCGGTGTGGACGAGGTGTACCAGCTCCTGCTTGACGAAGGAGCGCAGTGCCGGGTATGCCAGTGTCTTACGGTTGTCGGTGTAGATGGGTGACTTCCAGCCTGACGCCCATGTGAAGGGGTCGTTGGGCTGCAATTTGATTGCCTTTACTGCGAGCAGTTTCTCGGCGAAAGCGTTTTGTATTTCCATGTCTTGGTATGTTGTTGTTTTGTTATGGCTTAGTGATTGTGTGGTGATAGCATAGCTTTCACCGCCTTATGGCATAGCTTTTACTGTGTGATATCTATGTCTTTTTTTATGAAGTCGAGGAGTCTTCCCACGGCTTCCGCCTCGGGTATGGCTTTTTCGACGCATTGCTTGCCTTTGTAGAGTGATATTTTGGCTGGTCCCGCGCCTACGTATCCGTAGTCAGCGTCTGCCATCTCGCCCGGTCCGTTGACGATGCATCCCATGATGCCTATTTTCAGTGTGGCGAAGCGTGGGTCGTCTTTGGCTGCCTGGCTTACGGCTGCTTTGATGCGTGCTATGGTGCCTTGCAGGTCGTAGAGTGTGCGTCCGCAGCCGGGGCAGGATATGTATTCCGTCTTGGTGAAGCGCACGCGCGCCGCTTGCAGTATGGAGTCGGCGAGGGTGCGCAGCTCTTGCTCTGTGCCGCAGCCGTCGTTGTGGATTACGAGGTCGGTGGCTTCGCGGTCTATGAGGAGCGCGCCTGCCGCCATGGCGGCTTTCAGTTGCAGGTCTTCGGCGTTGTCTTCGCTGAGGGTGAGGTGGAGTGTGCCGCTTTCTATGCGTGCCTGCTGTCGCATGGTGGCGCATTGCGGCGTGAAGGCCACGAGTTTCTTGGCTACGGGTATCTCGCGTTCGGGCTCTTCGGAGAGTGACACGCGTATGGTGTCGCCTATGCCTTCCGTGAGGAGGGCGCCGATGCCCACCGCCGACTTTATGCGTCCGTCTTCGCCTTCGCCGGCTTCTGTTACGCCGAGGTGCAGTGGGTAGTGCATGTCTTCCGCGTCCATGGCTTTGACGAGGAGGCGCACGGAGGTTACCATGACGACGGTGTTGGAGGCTTTGATGGAGAGGACCACGTCGTTGAAGTCTTCCCTGCGGCATATACGGAGGAACTCCATGCACGACTCCACGATGCCTTCTGGTGTGTCGCCGTAGCGTGACATGATGCGGTCGGAGAGTGAGCCGTGGTTTACGCCGATGCGTATGGCGGTGTGGTGCTGGCGGCAGATGTGGAGGAAGGGCACGAGGCGTTCTTCTATCTTCGTGAGCTCGGCGGCGTACTCCTCGTCGGTGTATTGTAGTTTTTTGAATGTGCGCGCCGGGTCCACGTAGTTGCCGGGGTTTATGCGCACCTTCTGGCAGTGGCGTGCGGCGATGTCTGCCACGTTGGCGTTGAAGTGCACGTCGGCTACGAGGGGCGCGTGGTATCCGTCGGCGTTAAGGGCGGCGGAGATGGCAGCCATGTTCTCTGCCTCGCGCCGGCCCTGTGTGGTGAGGCGCACCAGCTCGCCTCCCGCGTCGATGATGCGCTTGGCTTGCGCCACGCAGGCGGCGGTGTCGTTGGTGTTGGTGGTGGTCATGGACTGCACGCGGATGGGGCTGTCGCCGCCGATGGTGATGCCGCCTACACGGGTGGTGGTTGTCTTTCTTCTGTTCATGGTGGTTTTGTTTTCACGGGCTGACGCCCGCGACACGGGGGCGGAGGAGTTGTTTGGTGGTTTAGTGGTTTGGTGGTTTGGTGGTTTAGTGGTGTGGTGGTTTGTATCACGGGCTGACGCCCGCGACACGGGGGCTGCTTTGCTAATAAGGGGCGGCGAAAGGCTCGGGGCGGCGGCTCCTCCCCTCGGGGAGGCAGGGAGGGGGCTGTGGAGGCAGGGAGGGGGCGGTTTAGTTTACCTTGTATTCGTATTTTACGTCGGCGAGGTCGCGGTTGGCTTTCTCTATCTTCGCTCCCAGTCCTGCCTTGTATTGCTTGAGGCGTGCGGCGATGTCGGGGTCGGTGAGGGCGAGCATCTCCATGGCGAGGATGGCGGCGTTCATGGCTCCGTTGACGCCTACTGTGGCAACGGGGATGCCGGGGGGCATCTGTATGATGGAGAGCATGGCGTCGAGGCCGTCAAGCATTCCTTTTATGGGCACGCCGATGACGGGGAGGGTGGTGCTGGCGGCTATCACGCCAGGGAGGGCTGCCGCCATGCCTGCGGCGGCTATGATGACGCGGATGCCGCGGCTTTCGGCGGAGCGGGCGAACTGCTCCACCGCGTCGGGGGTGCGATGGGCGGAGAGGGCGTTGACCTCGAAGGGTATCTTCTGGTCGTTGAGGAACTGCATGGCTTTTTCCATTACGGGCATATCGCTGGTGCTGCCCATGATGATGCTGATGAGTGGTGTCATTTTAGTTGTTTAGTTGTTTAGTTGTTTGGTGGTTTGGTGGTTTGGTGGTTTGGTGGTTTTGTGGTTTTGTGGTTTGGTGGTTTTGTTGTATCACGGGCTGACGCCCGCGACACATGGGCTGCTTTGCTAACACGGGCGGAGGGTAAGGGCGAAGCGCGACCTTCAACCTCCAGCCAAAGGCGGCGCGACCTAAGACCTATAACCAAGCGCAGCGCAACCTACAACCTAAAGCTTCAGCTTGCTATCACGGCCGCGCATCCTGCGAAGAGTCCTACGAGGAAGCCGCCTACTATCTCGCCGAGGGAGTGGAGGCGTAGGAGCATGCGCCCCGTGCCTACTACGCCGGCGAGGATTATCAGTATGCAGAACCACCAGAGGGGGTTGAAGCCTATGATGAGTGAGAAGGCTACTACCGCTCCTGTGGTGCCGCCAATGGCGGCGGTGTGGGTGGAGATTTTCCAGCGGTGGTTTATCAGTGCGCAGATGGATTGTATCGCTATCGCCGCTACTACGATGCTGCTCATGAAGTGTGGGAAGTGCATGGCGTTCATGATGTAGAAGCAGGCGAGGTAGGAGGCGATGGAGATGGCGTAGGGTATCATGCGTCCTTCGCGTGAGAAGAGCTTCAGCAGTGACCACCCTTGGTAGTGCCGGTAGAGGCGTATCAGTGTGGTGGGCAGCAGTATGGTGAAGAGATAGACGGTGAGGAGCACGTAAATCTTATAGCCCAGTGGCATCATGCTGAGGTAGCTGAACAGGAACAGTGCCGCCAACCCCATGAGGGGTAGGTAGAATGGTGTGAAGATGATGCTGATGTAGCGTGCCATCAGGAGTATCATCCGTTGTTGTCCTATGGCGGCCTTCTTGCCGATGTCGTGGCTGTGTAGGGTCATTGGGGTTGTTCTTTTCTTGTTTTTCACGGGCTGACGCCCGTGACACGGGGGCTGCTTGGGGGCTGCTTGTTTGGAGTTAAAGGGAGTTAGCGGACAATGGTATTGTTGGTGGCATGGGGGCGGATTGTACTATTGTCCGTTAACTTCATACAACTAAACCACCAAACCACTAAACCTCATCCTCCCCTGAGGTTGGATGGCGGTATGCCGAGCTGCTCGCGGTATTTCGCCACCGTGCGGCGGGCTATGGGGTAGCCGCGTTTCTTCATCTCCTCCGCCAGTTTGATGTCGGAGAGGGGTTTGCCGCTGGCTTCGCTTTCTATGAGTTCGCGCAGTGCCTGCTTGATGGTTCTCGTGGAGACGGCCTCGCCGTTGCCCGTGTCGTAGGCGTCGGAGAAGAGCGACTTCAGCGGTATGATGCCCCATGGTGTCTCCGCGTATTTTGAGCTGCACACTCTTGACACGGTGGAGATGTCGAGGGAGGCGCGTTGTGCCACGTCTTTCAGTATCATGGGCTTCAGGTCTGCCTCGTCGCCGCTGAGCAGGAAGGGTTTCTGGAGGGCTATGATGCTGCGCATGGTGGCTGCCATGGTGGCCTGACGCTGTTGTATTGCCTCTATGTATGAGCGTGCGCGGTTTACCTTTTGCTGTGCGTAGAGCAGGGCTTCCTTGTCGCTGCGGGTCATGGAGGCGGGGTTCTTGCGGTAGGCGTCAATCATGTTCTCAAAGTCGGGCGAGACGTACAGCTGCGGCATCTTACCGCGGTTGAGGGTGAAGGAGACGTTGCCGCCGTCGTCGGTGTCGATGGTGAAGTCGGGTGTTACCTGCTGCGTGTTGCGCCCCATTGTCTCGCCCAGTGCCGCACCGGGGCGTGGGTTGAGCTTGCGTATCTCGCTGAATACCTCCTGCGCCGTGTATTGGCTCATGCCCAGGCGTTCCGTTATCTTTGCCCAGTGCTTCTTGGCGAACTCCGTGTAGCACTCGTTGATGACGCGGTGCATGAGGCTGGTGAGGTGTGATGGCTGCCTGCGGAATATCTGTATCAGCAGACATTGCTGCAGTGACTGCGCCCCTATGCCCGCCGGGTCGAACGATTGCAGTATGGTGAGGCAGCGTTCTATCTCTTCCTCGCTGACGTCGATGTATTCCTTTATGGCTATCTCGTCGCTTAGCGCGGCGAGGTCTTTGCGCAACAGTCCGTCGTTGTCGAGTGAGCCGATGAGGTATTCCATTATCAGCTCCTGCCTCTGGGTGAGTGTCTGCTCACGCATCTGTTCGCGCAGGCTGTCGTAGAACGACTCCGTGTTGCCGTAAATGCGCTCCTCCTGGTCGGCGTCTGGGTCGCTGTTGTTTGCCCTTTCGTAGTTGTAGGAGTCGAGGCGGTCGTCACGGTCTATGCTGTCGAGCACGCTGTCGAGCTCGTCCTCGCGCTCTTTGCGCTCCTCCTCCGCCTCGAAGTCGTTGCTGTCGTCCGCCGTGTCGCTGTCTGTCGTCTCGCCGTCTCCCTCGCTGGCGCCGTAGTCTGCCTCCGCCGCCTCGGGCGTTTCCCCCTCAAGGGCGGGGTTCTCGTCCATCTCCGCCTGCACATTCTGCTCCAGTTGCGCCAGTGGCATCTCAAGCATACGCACCACCATCACCTGCTGCGCCGTGAGGCGCTGCTGCTGTGTGAGCTGCTGCGTCAGTTGTTGTTCCTGTGTCTGGATGAGTTCTTGTGCCATTGGCGTTTTCGTTAGTGTGTGGCTATGGTGCCCGCAAAGTGTGGCGCAAAGGTAATAATTCTTTCCCAATCACCATAGTGCAAAGGTAAAAAAATAAGTTATAATAATAAAAAAGGAGTAAAAGATTTTGATGTTTGCGTAATTATGCTTAATTTTGCACATTGAACGGTGTGTCCTGCACCTTTTGGAGACCGGCTAACTGACAACAAAAGAATATATCAACTATGATTTCAATGAAGAAAATCCTTACTCTTGTAGTAACAGGACTCATGGCGCTGGCTACGGCATCTGCCGCCGACCAGCTCGCTTTCCCTGGCGCATACGGATGGGGACGCTTTGCAAAAGGTGCCCGTGCGTCGAGTGCTCCTACTGTTTACCACGTTACAAACCTTAACGACAGCGGCACCGGCTCACTCAGAGACGCTGTGTCCACGGGCAACCGCATCGTGGTGTTCGACGTGTCGGGCGTGATAAAGCTCTCCAGCCGCATCGTCTTCGCCAGCAACCTCTACGTGGCAGGACAGACGGCACCCGGTGAGGGCATCACCGTCTATGGCAACGGCGTGTCCTTCTCTGGCGCGAGCAACATCATCTGCCGCTACCTCAGGGTGCGCATGGGCCACGGAGGTGACAGCGGAAAAGACTGCGCCGGCATATCAAACGGCGAGAACATGATTTTCGACCACTGCTCCTTCTCATGGGGACTCGACGAGACTTTCTCCATCAACCCCGATGGAAAGGGTTCTCTGGGCAACATAACGCTGCAGAACTGCATCTTCGGACAGGGACTGCTGACGCACTCAGCGGGCGGACTGATGCAGGCAGACTACATCACTCTCTACCGCAACTTCTACTGCGACAACTCCACACGCAACAACAAAATCAAGGGCATCAACCAGTATGCCAATAACGTTGTCTATAACTGGCAGAACGGTTGCTACATCATGGGCGGAGACTCCGAGGGCTCCTCATACGTGAACATAGAGTCAAACCTCTTCATCAACGGCCCGGCAAAGGGCGGCAACTGCTTCGGCGGAGCCAACGCCGACTTCCACTGCTACGGCGACGACAACTGGCAGGACAACAACATGGACGGCGTGTTCAACCCGTACCTCGTTACCGACTACAGCGCATCCACCCGTGTGGACAAGCCTTACGACTATCCAGCGCTGGACCTCTACCCCGGTGACAGCCTCCTTGAGCTGAACATACC
The DNA here is from genome assembly GCA_022773825.1 of Prevotella sp. Lineage (GTDB taxonomy): Bacteria > Bacteroidota > Bacteroidia > Bacteroidales > Bacteroidaceae > Prevotella. The sequence goes on along the minus strand of JALFOF010000086.1, from coordinate 2,094 downwards.
CACCGTGGGAGCCTCACTGCCATACCGCGACCAGGCCGACTGCTATATGGTTGACGAGGTAATGTCATACGGAAAGAAAGGCGCGCTCATAACATACGAGACCAGTCTGCCCATCGGAGCGCCCGACAAATGGGCATGGTGGAGTGGAACGAAGAAGGTAGATACCGACGGCGACGGCATGCCCGACGCGTGGGAGACAGCCAACGGCACCGACCCCAACAAGGCAGACGCCACCGTGAAGGCAGCCAACGGATACCTAAACATCGAGAACTACATCAACTCCATAACGGCGGAAGACCGCCAGTTCTTCCTCCGCCAGCCCATAACGCTCGCCTTAGAGTCCGCAACCACGTCAACAGTAACCCTCGCTTGGCGTGACTACACGTATGCCGAGGATGGCTTCGCGGTAGAAGTGAAGCAGGCGGACGGCACATGGAAGGAAGCGGCACGCACCGCAGCTGGCGCCACCTCATGCCAGGTGGCAGGCCTTGAGCAAGGCACGCAGTACGAGATGCGCGTCTGCGCCTTCGCCCAGAAAGACGGCGCGGAGGTAAAATCAGAATACGCCTCCGGCACGTTCACCACAAGACAGGTGGAGGTTGGCATCATAGACATCGACACCTTCAGCCCCGACGTGACACTCGGCGACACGCAGACGGCGTGGGACATGACAACGACCGACTGGAAGGAAGGCAAGGCATACGCCGACGGTAACAAGGTATTGCTCAACACCGACGCTGACAGGACACTGACAATAGAAGGCGAAGTGGCACCGGAGGCTGTGGTAGTGAACGGCACCGGCACGCTGACCGTCAACGGAACGATAGGCGGTGACGCCGCTTCCGTGAACAAAGGCAACAGCGGCACCCTCGTCCTCAATGGGAAGAACACCTACAAAGGCGCTACCGTGCTGCACAACGGAGTGCTCGAATTCAACTCCATAGCCAACGGCGGACAGCCCTCTGCCATCGGCGCCTCGCTCGGCTTCCCAGCTAACTGGGTGATGGACGGCGGCACATACCGTTACACTGGCAGCACTGCCTCTACCGACCGCAGCGCGAAACTCATGCGTAATACTACGCTGGAGATAGCCAAGAGCGTTGCAACACTGAGTGTATCAGGCAGCATCGAGGGCACGGGCGACTTCACACTCGACGGCAAAGGCACGCTGGCAGTGGCCGACGCAGCTACCTTCTTCGCCTTCAACGGCTCCACAGTGCTCAGCGGTGGCACACTCTCCTTCACCGACGTGGAGAGGGGATGCAAGGCTTTCGGCGCAACAACAAAGCCCGTTGTCTTCAACGGCGGCACGATAAAGTTCGCCTATAAGAACGCAGACAGCCAGACATACTCATTCCCAATACACGTTAACGAGGGCACGTACTCCAAGTTCTACGCCCCCTCACACGGAGTATTCAAGAGCAACGTGACGGGCAGCGGCACGCTGGAGATGATAATACCATACCTCCGCTTCAACATCAGCGGTACCCTGCCCGAGTTCAACGGACGCATAGTAGCCAACGGTGTGCCTTACACCGGCACGCAGACCATCTTCTACCACGCCTCACAGTGGAACTCACCAAATGTGACATTCACACTGAAAGGCAGGGCATACATGACGGCATGGACCACCAACGCCGTCAACGTCATCGGCGGACTGTCAGGTAGTGTCGGCACATACCTTATTGGTTCAGGCAAGCAGACCAAAGGCTTCACCTGCTCTTGGGAAGTAGGCGGTGCTAACACCGATGAAACATTCAACGGAATCATCAACGACCTGCCAGCAGGACTCAACAGCGCTTACACCGGAACGGTATCTATAAAGAAAGTCGGCACAGGTCTGTGGAGACTCGGTGGCAACAACACCTACAGCGGCACCACGCAAATAGCAGGCGGCGCACTCATCGTGAACGGCAAGAAAAGCGGCGCAGGAATGGTGACAGTGCTCAACGGCGGCACGCTGAAGGGCATGGGAACCATCGCTGGCAAGGTAGCAACCTTCAACGGAGCCGTAGTTGAGGCTGGCGACACCCTCGTTAACGGCAAGGGCCTCACCTTCACCTCCACACTCTCACTCGGCAACGGTAGCACGCT
>JALFOF010000067.1 GCA_022773825.1 Prevotella sp. | reverse complement strand
ACTAAACAACTAAACAACTAAACAACCAACAAATTTGTCAGTTCAAACTTTTTATTGTAACTTTGCACATCAAAAATTGTAAATAGATGACGAGAAGCGAGATACTGAACATAATGAGGGAGCGCATACTGATACTCGACGGCGCTACGGGAACTTATCTGCAACAGCTCAACCTGACGGAAGAGGACTTCCGCGGCGAGCGCTTCAAGGAACACCCCGTGCCGCTGAAGGGATGCAACGACGTGCTGTGCCTCACACAACCGCATATCATAGAGCGTATGCACCGCGACTACCTCGACGCGGGGGCGGACATCATAGAGACCAACTCCTTCAACAGCAACTGCTTCTCGCTCGCCGACTACGGGCTGGAAGACCTCGTGTACGACATCAGCAGGGCTGCCGCCGAATGTGCGCGGCGGGCCAGCAAGACAGCTATCGTGGCGGGCTCCATGGGCCCTACCAACCGCACCGCATCCATGTCGGCAGACGTTAGCGACCCGGCAAGGCGCGACGTCACCTTCCAACAGCTTTACGACACCTACCGCGAGCAGGCACGGGGACTCATCGACGGCGGCGCTGACGTGCTGCTAATAGAGACTATCTTCGACACTCTCAACGCCAAAGCGGCGGTGAAGGCCATCAACGACCTTGCCGAGGAGCGCGGCACGGACATACCCATCATGGCATCCGGAACACTGTCTGACGCCTCCGGACGCACGCTGTCGGGGCAGACGGTGGAGGCCTTCGTGGCATCCCTCTCCCACGCCAATCTGCTCTCCATAGGACTGAACTGCGGCTTCGGCGCGAAACAGCTGCTGCCGTGGCTGCGCCGCATGGCGGAGGTAGCCCCCTGCCCCATCTCCGTGCACCCCAACGCAGGACTGCCTAACGTGATGGGCGGATATGACGAGACACCGGAGACCTTCGCCAAAGCGGCCACGGACTTCCTCGCCTCTGCCGGCGATGACGGTCTGGTGAACATCTACGGCGGTTGCTGTGGCACCACGCCAGAGCACATCAGGGCACTGAAGCAGGCTATAAAGCACCACAAGCCACGCTCGCCACACACGCCACGCTCGCAGGCAACCTGCGTACTCTCGGGCCTCGAGCCACTGCGCCTGTGCGCCGACACGGGCTTCGTGAACGTCGGCGAGCGCACCAACGTGGCAGGGTCGGCAAAGTTCAAGAGGCTTATAAAGGAAAGACGCTACGACGAGGCGCTGACAGTGGCGCGCAACCAAGTGGAGAACGGGGCGCAAGTGATAGACATCTGCATGGACGACGGTATGATAGACGGCGTGGAGGCCATGACAACCTTCCTCAACCTCATTGCCGCCGAGCCCGACATAGCCCGCGTGCCGGTGATGATAGACTCCTCCAAATGGGAGATACTAAAGGCAGGGCTGCAATGCGTGCAGGGCAAGAGCATCGTAAACTCCATATCACTCAAGGAAGGCGAGGAACAGTTTCTTGCCAAGGCGCGATACGTGCACTCCATGGGCGCGGCGGCGGTGGTGATGCTCTTCGACGAAGAGGGGCAGGCAGACACCTACGAGCGTAAGGTGAGCGTGGCACGCAGGGCTTACAGACTGCTGCGCTCGGTGGGCTTCCCCGGCGAGGACATCATCTTCGACCCCAACGTGCTCGCCGTGGCAACAGGAATGGCGGAGCACGACGACTACGGCAGGGCTTTCATAGAGGCTTGCCGCACCATACACCGCGAGATGCCCGAGACACACCTCTCTGGCGGCATCAGCAACCTCAGCTTCTCCTTCCGCGGCAACAACAGCGTAAGGCAGGCTATGCACTCCGTCTTCCTCTATCATGCCATGCAGGCGGGGCTGGACATGAGCATCGTGAACCCAGCCATGACGACCATATACAGCGACATACCCGGGGATATGCTGCGCGCCGTGGAGGACGTGGTGCTGAACCGCGACAGTGGCGCGGGAGAGCGGCTGACGGACTTCGCGCAACGCTTCAAAGAGGCGGAAGACGCGCAAAAAGACGGTGACAACGCCAAGCCTGCTGACGACTGGCGCTCTGCCCCACTCCACGACCGCATAGCGCACGCCATGCTGAAGGGACTGACGGACCACATAGACGCCGACACGGAGGAGGCATACCACACCGCCGGCTCCGCGCTGGCGGTGATAGACGGCTACCTCATGCCTGCCATGGAGACGGTGGGCAAGCTCTTCGGCGAGGGAAAAATGTTCCTGCCGCAGGTGGTGAAGTCCGCACGAGTGATGAAGAAAGCCGTAGCTGTATTGGAGCCATACATGAAGGATAAAGGTTTGGAGGTTGATGGTTGTAGGTCTGAGGTGGATGGTTGTAGGTCTGAGGTGGACATAACTAAACCACTAAACCACCAAACCACTAAACCGCTCGGCTCTGCCGCTTGCCAACGGCAAGAACCAAACCAACCCACCATCCTCATGGCTACGGTGAAGGGCGACGTGCACGACATCGGCAAGAACATCGTCAGCGTGGTGACGCAGTGCAACGGCTACAACGTCATAGACCTCGGCGTGATGGTCGATACCGAGACCATCGTCAACGCCGCCATAGAGCACCACGCCGCCGTGATAGGACTAAGCGGACTCATAACGCCCTCCTTAGACGAGATGACACGCACGCTCAGGGAACTACAACACCGTGGCATGACGGTGCCCGTCATAGTGGGCGGCGCCACCACCTCCGCCCTCCACACCGCGGTGAAGATGGCACCGGAATACCCCAACGGCGTGGTGATACACGCACACGCCGCGGCTGACAACCCCACCATCATACGACGACTGCTCGCCGACGACGGGGAGGCATACATAGCCGAGCTGAAGGCGCAGCAACGCATCATACGCGACAACTACATCAAGGACGAGGCAGGGAAAAAGCCTCTGCTGACAATCAGCGAGGCACGCAGCCGCCGACACGTGAAGCGTGCCGACGAGGTGGCGATACCTACCGCGGAGGCTTTGAAACCACTGCGCTCCGACAACCACTCCCTACTCCACCCCAAAGGCGGATGCCTGTGCTGCGACCCGCTCGTGCCGCTCATCAACTGGCAGTTCTTCTTCTCAGCATGGGGACTGAAAGGACGCTTCCCCGAACTGCTCAACGACAAGGAGAAGGGCGCGGAGGCACAGAAGCTGTACCACGACGCGCAGCAACTGCTGGAGAAGATAATACGCCTGCGACTGCTTCGTCTGCAGATGAGGGCGCAGATACTGCCGGCATACAGCGAGGAGGACGACATCGTCATAACCACCGACGACGGCAACGCTTACCGACTGCCCATGCAACGCTCTCTGAAGGACGAGGCGGAGACTAAGTGCTTGGCAGACTACTTGTTACAGCGAAAGGGCGGGGAAGAACCTCCCAAAGATTACGTGTGCCCCTTCGTGGTCAGCGCGGGAGTAGGGCTGGCGGAGATGCAGGAACGTTACCGCGCCAACGGCGATGAGTATCACGCCATCATGGTAAAACTACTCGCCGACCGCCTGGCAGAGGCAATGGCAGAGAAGCTGTCCCTTGACCTGCAGAACACGCTGCACTGGGGCACGAGGAACATACGCATGGCATTCGGTTACAGCAGCTGCCCCGACCACACACTGAAGCGGCAGGTGTTCCAACTGCTCGGGGTAGGGGAGGAGACTGGTCTCTCCCTGACCGACACCTGCATGATAAACCCCGGCGAAAGCATCTGCGGACTGATATTCGCCAACACACCGGAGAAGTATTTGGTGGTTTAGTGGTTTGGTGGTTTAGTTATATGTAATGAAGATATACACTCAACTAAACCGCTCGGCTCTGCCGCTTGCCAACGGCAAGAACTAAACCACCAAACCACCAAACCGCTCGGCTCTGCCGCTTGCCAACGGCAAGAACCAAACCACCAAACAACTAAACCACCAAACAACTAAACCACCAAACCACTAAAAAAGAATTTTGATATTACGGAATTTATTTATAACTTTGCACTTTCAGAAAAAGAAACAATAGACCTCGATGAAAGTTATCGACATAATAAACCAAGCGAAGGAGGCGGGAAAGCCACGCTTCTCCTTTGAACTGCTGCCGCCACTCAAGGGCGACGGACTGGAAAAGACATTCGGCGCGATAGACCGCCTTGTCCCTTACAACCCCGCTTTCATCAACGTGACGTGCCACCGTGAGGAGGTGAAATACACCGAGCGGCCCGACGGACTGATAGAGAAGCACGTCATGCGCCGCCGCCCCGGCACGGTGGGCGTGTCGGCAGCGATAAAGCAGAAATATGGCGTGGAGGTGGTGCCACACCTGATATGCGGCGGGCAGTCGCAGTACGACATAGAGGACACGCTAATCGACATGGACTTCCTCGGCATACAGAACGTGCTGGCACTGCGCGGCGACGCCATGCCCGGAGCACACCGCTTCGTAGCGCACAAAGAGGGCCACGCCCACGCCGACCAGCTGGTGCGCCAGATAGTGGCGATGAACGGCGGGCAGTTCATTGACGGAGAACCTAACACAAACCACTGCACGGACTTCTGCATCGGCGTGGCGGGCTATCCGGAGAAGCACGTGGAGTCGCCCAACTCGCTGACCGACCTTGGTTACCTGAAGCAGAAGGTGGACGCTGGAGCGGAGTACATAGCTACGCAGATATGCTACGACGCGGACACCATAATACGCTTCCGCGACCGCTGCGCGGAGATAGGCATCGACGCTCCCATACTGCCGGGACTGAAGCCCTTCGCCACCAAGACACAGCTGACGGTGCTGCCCCAGACCTTCGCGGTGGACCTGCCGCAGGAGCTGGTGGACAGGGTGACGGCGTGCCGCGACAACGACGATGTGAAGAAGGTCGGAGTGGAGTGGGCCATAAAGCAGGGCGAGAGGCTGCTGGAGGCTGGCTTCCCCGTGCTGCACTTCTACACCATGACGAAGACGGAACAGGTGGAGGAGATAATACGAGGTTGTGGGTTGAAGGTTGTGGGTTGAAGGTCACATCACCAAAAACCTCACACCAAAAACCTCACACCAAAAACCTCACACCAAAAACTCCACCAAAAACCTCCAACCAAAAACCTCCAACCAAAAACCTCCACCAAAAACCTCACACCTTAAACCTTAAACCAAAAACCTCAAATTACAATGGCATTAAAATGTGGCATAGTAGGCCTGCCCAACGTGGGTAAATCTACTCTTTTCAACTGCCTGTCCAGCGCGAAGGCGCAGGCGGCGAATTTTCCCTTCTGTACCATAGAACCCAACGTAGGCGTGATAACCGTGCCCGACGAGAGACTGACAAAGCTCGCGGAGATAGTGCACCCGGGAAGGATAGTGCCCGCGACGTGCGAGATAGTTGACATCGCCGGACTGGTGAAAGGGGCGAGCAAGGGCGAGGGACTGGGAAACAAGTTCCTCGGCAACATACGCGAGACGGACGCTATAATACACGTGCTGCGATGCTTCGAAGACGAGAACATCACGCACGTGGACGGCACCATAGACCCCATACGCGACAAGGAGATAATAGACACCGAGCTGCAACTGAAAGACCTTGAGACCATAGAGGGACGCTTGGCAAAGACGGCGAAGATAGCATCCACGGGAAACAAGGACGCGAAAGTGGAGCTGGCGGTGCTGACAGCATACAAAGAGGCACTGGACGAGGGTAAGAACGCCCGCACCGTGGACTTCGACTCTAAAGAGGAACAGGAGGCAGCACGCAACCTCTTCCTGCTGACAAGCAAACCCGTGCTCTACGTGTGCAACGTTGACGAGGCTTCCGCCAAAGACGGCAACGAATGGACACGCAAGGTGGAGGCACTGGCGAAGGAAGAGAACGCGGAAGCCATGGTGGTGGCGGCGAAGACGGAAGAAGACATCGCTGGCTTCGAATCATACGAAGACAAGCAGCTGTTCCTCGAAGAGCTGGGACTGGAGGAGAGCGGCGTGAACCGACTGATAAAGAAGGCTTACTCACTGCTGAACCTTGAGACGTTCATCACCGCCGGAGAGATGGAGGTGAAGGCATGGACCTACCGCAAGGGATGGAAGGCACCGCAGTGCGCCGGCGTTATACACACCGACTTCGAGAAAGGCTTCATACGCGCCGAGGTGATAAAATACGAGGACTACATCAAGTACGGCTCCGAGGCCGCCATACGCGAGGCTGGCAAGCTGGGCGTGGAGGGCAAGGACTACGTGGTGCAGGACGGAGACATCATGCACTTCCGGTTTAATGTGTAGTTAGTTGTTTAGTGGTTTGGTGGTTTAGTGGTTTGGTTATATGTAATGAAGATATACACTCAACTAAACCACTAAACCACCAAACCACTAAACCACCAAACCACTAAACCACCAAACCACTAAACAACCAAACCACTAATATGCTCCTTTTCATACTCCTCCTCTTCCCCCTCGCCGTAGCGGCGCAGACAGGGAACCCCAACATCACCGACACAAACACCGCAGACCCCTCGGCGCGCGTCAACGGTGACACACTATGGCTATACCCCAGCCACGACAAAGACCATGCCACCACCTTCTCCAT
>JALFOF010000047.1 GCA_022773825.1 Prevotella sp. | reverse complement strand
CTGCATCTCGCCATCCTTGCACGCAACAAGGCCATTGATGACTCCATAAGAGCTGACTCAGCAAACCGTAAGAGGAAAAACGGAATAGACGCGCCAGTGAACTATACCTCAAAGGACTCGCTCGTATATCACGGCGATACTAAAAAAGCCTTTCTCTTTGGTGATGCCAACGTGAAGTATGAGGACATGGACCTCACGGCAGAGAAGATAAACATAAAGCTTGACAGTAGTCTTGTTCACGCTACGGGAGCAATGGACACCGCTACAAAACAGCAGGTAGGACTGCCTGTCATACTTATGGGGGCAGACAAATATGAAACAGACACTATGGCATTCAACTTCAAGACGAAAAGAGGTCTCATACAGAATGCTTATACCGCCCAGCAGGATGGCTTTCTTGTGTCAGAACGCTCCAAGCGTGACAGCAGCGGAAACTTCTACTTGAAACACGGAAAATACACAACCTGCGATGACCCGGACCCTGACTTCTACCTCGCACTGACAAGGGCTAAGGTGCGTCCTGGAAAAGAAGTGGTGTTCGGTCCCGCTTACCTCGTGGTACAGAACGTGCCACTGCCATTGGCATTACCGTATGGATTCTTCCCCTTTACCAAAAGCTATTCTAGCGGATTTATTATGCCAACGTATGGCGATGAATCAGAGAGAGGATTTTACTTGCGTGACGGAGGTTACTATTTCGCTATCAGTGACAAGATAGACCTTAAACTGCTCGGAGAGATATACACCAAGGGGTCATGGGGTATATCAGCGGCATCAAACTACAATGTAAGATACAAGTATTCAGGACAGTTCTACTTTTCTTATCTTGACACGAGGACTGGCGACGAGGGTTTCCCCGACTACACCAAGACAAAAAGCTTCAAACTGCAATGGTCGCACCGCCAGGACAGCAAGGCTAACCCGTATAGCACGCTGTCGGCAAGTGTGAACTTTGCATCAACCAGCTACGAAAACAGTAATCTTGGCTCACTATATAACCCGACAGCACGTACACAATCAACGAGAACCTCGTCCGTCTCTTGGAGTACAAACTTCTCAAGCATAGGCATGAGCCTCAGTGCCACCGCCAACGTGGCGCAGAATATGCGCGACTCAACCATTGCCTTGACCCTTCCAGACCTCAATATCTCTATCTCTCGCTTCTATCCATTCCGCCGCAAGCACATGGTAGGCAAAGAGCGTTGGTATGAGAAAATATCTATGAGCTATACTGGTCACATATCAAACTCCATCTCCACGAAGGAAGACAAGCTGATGAAGTCGAACCTAATTAAGGACTGGCGCAACGGTATGCAGCACAACATACCCATCAGTGGCTCATTCACCATATTAAAATACCTCAATGTCACTCCTGCGATAAACTTCACTGACCGAATGTACACCAATAAAATCCAAAGGTCATGGAATGAAACCACGCAGAGGGAGGAGCGAGATACCATATACGGGTTCTACAACGTATATAACTGGAACTCATCAATATCGATGAACACGAAGCTGTATGGTATGTTCATCCCTAACCGCAAGCTGTTCGGAGAGAAGATTATCGCCATAAGACACACTATTAGTCCCTCCGTTTCCTTCACCTATGCACCAGATTTCGGGGCATCACGTTATGGCTATTACACCACGTATGTGAAGCGAGATGCCAAAGGAAACGAGAGCACGGTGGAGTACTCTCCCTACAGCAGCAGCCTGTTTGGCGTACCAGGCAGGGGTAAGACGGGAAGCATAAACTTCAGTGTCGATAATAATATTGAGATGAAAATACGCTCCGACAAAGACACTTCGGGCGTGAAAAAGATAAGCATCATAGACCAGCTCGGGGCGAGTATGTCATACAATATGGCAGCTGAGACACGCCCATGGAGCGACTTGTCAACGAATATCCGCCTGAAATGGTGGAAAAACTATACCTTCTCCATGAACGCCGTGTTCGCCACATACGCCTATGAGCTTGATGAAAACGGCCGCCCATACGTAGGCACGCGCACTGAATATAGCAAAGGACGCTTCGGACGCTTTCAGGGTATGTCGCAGAACATATCTTATACCCTCACGCCAGACAAGTTAAAAAAACTCTTCACACGTGAGGAAAAGAAATCAAAGGACGAAGAAGATGAGGACAATGACACGGGAGTAGAGAGCAATATTGACCCTATGCTAGAGAAAGGAAAGAATGGTGCGACAAAGAAAGACGCGGGAATGGCAGAGACTGACGAGGACGGATACCTGAAATTCTCACTGCCATGGAGTCTCACATTCAGCTATGGCATAACGATGCGTGAGAACACCAGCGGAAACTTCAACAAGGAGACCATGCGTTATCCGTACAAATTCACGCAAAACCTCAATTTCTCCGGCAACATTCGTCTGTCTGACGGTTGGAATATCTCGTTCACTTCAGGCTATGACTTTGATTATAAGAAGTTAAGCATGACAACAGCCTCCTTGGCAAGAGACCTGCATTGCTTTAGCATGTCATGCTCGGTGGTCATAACTCCATACACTTCATATAACTTCTCCTTCCGCTGCAACGCTGCCACGCTTGCCGATGCCCTCAAATACGATAAGCGTTCAAGCTACAGCAACAGTGTGAAATGGTACTAAAGACATTAGGGGAAAGAAAGATGGAGTTCTATCTTTTAGTACAACTATAGTCTTGTACCCAAGTCGTAAGCCTCCTTCAACGCACCGCACCCTTTGATGTCCCCCTTGTCCTTGACGCCACGCACGAGCACTGTGCCTGCATCCTCGATATTGAAGAAACTAAGGCACAGCCTGTATTCTGCAAGTATGGCATCGAAAAGGTTAGGGAGCGATGCTGCACCCACAGCTAACAGTGCCATTCTCTTAATGTTGAAAGTGTCCCTTATCGGGTTATGCAGCCTGTCAATGACAGTCTTCAGTTGCGCACTGACACCATAGAAATACACTGGCGTGGCAATCACAAGCATGTCAGCCACATTCAACTTCTCGTAAATGGAGGTCATATCGTCCTTCTGGCAACAGATGTTGTCTTTGTTACCGAAACACGCATTGCACCCTATGCAGGGAGCCACTTTGTATTCTCTCACAGAGATAATCTCAACTTTGTGACGCAACGATGCCCCTTCGGCGAAAGCCTGTGCTAACATTTCTGTGTTGCCGTCCTTACGCGGGCTGCCAGACAATATTACGATATTCATCTTTTTACATTATATTCTGTTATACTTCTGTCCTACAAATCCTTTATGTTCTGCCCTGCCAGCGGTCTTTGCCTTGACTTTGGAAAAGTGAAACGCTACAAATAAAAATCCTTACATATTTTAGTGTACCATTCGCTCCTCGCTCCGTTGTGCATCAGGCATTGCGTGGTAACGAAGGTTTCAGCAGGCTGGTGCTTCGCAATGGAGAGAATAACCCTCTTGGGTGCTTTGCGCTCCACAGTGCGGATAAACAGTCTTTTATATATATATAAGGAGGCGAAGGCACACTCTTCCTCTATCCTGCCAAGAAGGTCGGTGGGTATTATGATTGTCATGACACCGTTGTCCGTAAGCAATGCCGCCGCATTCGACATAAGGGTGGAGAAGGGTAGGGCGGAGGCATGGCGTGCAATGCTGCGTTGCTGGTCCGGACACGAAGCTCCATCTTCAAAGAAAGGCGGGTTGCATGTTATGCAGTCGTACTTATCATGGATGGGGAATACGTTGAAATCGGCTTTTTTTATAACTATTCTATCAGCAAATGGCGACAATTCTACATTCTCCTGTGCCTGAACCACCGCACCATCGTCAATGTCTATACCCGTAATGTGAGCAGAAGGAAAACGCTGCGCCATCATAAGGGCAACAAGTCCCGTTCCTGTCCCGATGTCGAGGATACGGCTGCCGCCATCGGCAAGCGCACCAAGCAATACACCATCCGTACCAACTTTCATGGCACAGAGTTCGTGATGCACTGTGAACTGCTTAAATCTGAAATAATTGTTTGACACGGTGTTGGTTACTATATTAGGTTAATCCTTTTTGCGATGAAACCGTAACGTTTTGTTAGTATCCAGCGGTGAAACCGCCATTTTCTGTCATTTATTCTGTATTTGCCTCTGTAAAGCCACGATTTCATCGCGATATTTCGCCGCCTGCAGGAAGTCGAGAACCTTTGCTGCCTCCTTCATCCTTTCAGTAGCGGTGGCTATGGCTTTCTCTAACTGCGCCTTTGTCATGTGGCTGGCAATAGGCTCTGCAACCATCTGCACATCATAGTCTGGCTCAATGTATGCCATCGGCGTATGGTGGTTGCCTGTTGCGGTTAGTTCGGCATGACTGCTCCCTACGGGTGACGCTGTGCCATACACGCCTTGCGCGCGACCATCCATATTTAACTTATCAAGCGTTTCTTTCGTCTTCAGTACCTTCGCTATGCTCTCGCGGTTCAGTTCTTTGGTGATTTGACGAGGTGTAATGCCATGCTGCTCGTTGTATGCCATCTGCTTGCTGCGCCTCCGTTCCGTTTCATCAATCGTACGTTGCATACTTTCCGTGATGCTGTCGGCGTACATTATCACTTTTCCGCCGACGTTACGCGCGGCACGCCCTGCCGTCTGCGTAAGGCTACGGTGTGAACGGAGGAAGCCTTCCTTATCAGCATCGAGTATTGCCACGAGCGACACTTCCGGTAGGTCGAGTCCCTCACGTAGCAGATTTATTCCGACAAGGACATCATAAACGCCGGCGCGGAGGTCATTAAGGATTTGTACACGGTCGAGGGTGCTGACATCAGAGTGTATATAGCTTGTCTGTACACCGTTAGTAAGCAAATATTCCGTCAGTTCCTCCGCCATTTTTTTCGTCAAGGTGGTAACGAGTATGCGTTCGTGCCGTTCTTCACGTTGATGTATCTCCTCCAGTAAGTCGTCTATTTGATTCTCAGTAGGACGTACCTCTATCAGCGGGTCAAGCAATCCAGTAGGGCGTATAACCTGTTCCACCACCACGCCTTCAGCAGCTTGTAACTCATATTCGGCAGGCGTGGCAGAAACATAGATGGTTTGGTTGAGCATCTGCTCAAACTCTTCAAAGCGCAAAGGGCGATTGTCGAAGGCGGCAGGTAGGCGAAACCCATACTCCACAAGGTTCTGCTTACGCGAACGATCACCACCATACATAGCCCTAATCTGCGGAACACTCACGTGGCTTTCGTCTATAAACATGAGGAAATCCTTAGGGAAGAAATCGAAGAGACAATAAGGACGTTCACCAGGATGTCTGCCATCAAAGTAGCGCGAATAGTTCTCGATGCCAGAGCAGTGCCCAAGCTCCTTTATCATCTCAAGGTCATATTCCACTCGCTCCTTAATACGTTGTGCCTTAGTATCTTCCCCAATTGATTTAAAGTATTCTATCTGGGCGGTTAAATCTTCTTGTATCATCCTTACCGCCATCTCCTGTTGCTCCTTAGTTGTAACGAAAAGGTTGGCAGGAAATATCTGGTATTCGTCGAAAGACTCACGCCGACGCATCGTAATGGCATCCACCTCCTCTATGGCATCTATCTCATCATCCCAGAATGTGACACGCAACACCGCCTCGCTGTAAGCCATGGCAATGTCCACCGTGTCACCTTTTACACGGAACTCACCGCGGTTTAACTCTATATCGTTCCTGATATACAAGGCATCCACCAGCTTTCGCAGGAAGTCGTTACGGTCAACACACTGCCCACGCTTTATGGTTATGATGCTACCTTGCATGGCAGAAGGGCCGCCCATGCCGTATATACACGACACAGAGGACACGACAATGACATCCTGTCGCCCAGAAAGAAGAGCGGAGACAGCTGCAAGACGTAAGCGGTCAATATCTTCGTTGATAGCAAGATCCTTCTCTATATACGTGTCGGTGGTAGGAAGGTACGACTCTGGTTGGTAGTAGTCGTAGTAAGACACATAATATTCCACGGCGTTATCGGGGAAAAAAGCCTTCATCTCCTCGTAAAGCTGGGCAGCAAGGGTCTTGTTGTGACTCAGGATAAGCGTGGGTTTACCAACCTGCTGTATCACGTTTGCCATGGTGAAAGTCTTACCCGACCCTGTGACTCCGAGCAGTACCTGCGCACGCTCACCGCACCTGACGCCCTCTACAAGCTGGGCTATGGCCTCAGGCTGATCGCCTGTGGGACAGTATTTTGATGTGAGCCGAAAGGTATTCATTGTTATCTGATTAGGTATCTAAATTAACATTACATCCTGCATCGCAAGGTATGTGCGTACGGTTACGGGTGCAAAATTAATCAATTTCTACGTAATAAATGTTATAAAAGCACGTTTTTTTGCGAAAAAATCGCCTTCCGGCTTTGTTATTAAAATAATAATGAGTAACTTTGCACTCCGTATATAGTACACAGGAACAAAAAGGACGTTCAGACGCCGTTCATCATGTCATAGCGAAATGTAGCCGACAAACACGACAACGGAAGGACAAGACAACAAACAATGAACAGACATTTATCCATTTTCTTGCTTCTCGCCACAGTGCTCCTTGCCAGTTGCGCAAAGGAGTTCAACGCAGTATACAAATCTACGGATTATGACTATCGCTACGAATATGCCAAAGAGCAGTATATGCGCGGCAATTTCCAACGCGCATCATTGATACTTGGCGATATGGTGACGCTGATGAAAGGTACGGAAAAAGGCGAGGAATGTCTGTTTCTTTACGGTATGGCAACATACAATGGCAAGGATTATGAATCGGCAGCGGAGATATTTAAGAAATACTACACTTCTTATCCTAAAGGGGTGTATGCGGAACTCGCCTCCTTCAACGTTGGCGAATGTATCTATGCGACGGTGCCAGAACCAAGACTCGATCAAGCTCCTACATATCAGGCAATGAAAGCTTATCAGGACTTCATGGACGTATTCCCTTTTAGCATCCACAAGGGAGAAGCTGAGAAGAAGCTGTATGATCTTCAAGACAAGCTTGTCATGAAAGAACTGATAAATGCGAGGCTATACTATAATCTCGGAACATATTTCGGAAACTGCGGCACAAATGGTGGAAACAATTATGAGGCCTGCATCGTGACGGCACAGAATGCGCTGAAGGACTATCCTTTCACAACACTGCGTGAAGAGTTTGCCGTGCTGATAATGAAGAGCAAATACGAACTGGCGGTACATAGTGTTAAGGAAAAACAAGCTGGACGCTTCCAGGACGCGGAAGACGAGTGCTATGGTTTCATAAATGAATACCCGGATTCCAAAGAAAAAGCTACCGCCGAGAGATACATAGAGAAGTGCAAGAAATTTACCGCTGGTATAGAAAATTTCTAAGGTGAAGCAACAATAAAATACTTTCGTAATTAATACAAAACAATCATAACAATGGATTACAAGAAATCAAAAGCTCCTACAAACACTGTCACACGTAACATTATGGAACTTTGCGAGGGAACTGGCAACATCTATGAGTCTGTTGCCATCATTGGCAAGCGAAGCAACCAAATTGCGGCAGACATAAAGCAGGAACTGAACAAGAAGCTGGCAGAGTTCGCAAACTACAACGACAGCCTCGAAGAGGTGTTTGAAAATCGTGAGCAGATAGAGATAAGCAGGTATTACGAGAAACTGCCGAAGCCAACACTTATAGCCACCGAAGAATTCCTTGACGGTGAAATATATTGGCATGACCCAGCAAAGGATGTCCGCGACGATGACGATGACGATTTCTAAAACAGACCCATCATATAACTATGTGGCAGCGTAAACAGACGATATACCTCATACTTGTGGTATTCCTAATGACTATCGCAGCGTTTCAATCCTGTGGCATAATATTGCAGATAGCAAGCGGCATAGTCGCAGCATTGGCGGCAGTGACGATATCCCTATTCAAGAACCGCCAGACACAAATGAAGATGTGCATGGCGGGACAACTGCTACTATTGCTATGGGTGCTATATTTCGGCATCGAACACTTCTATATTGCCAAGAGCGCAACAAGATTGCCATTTTACCTCTGTCTGCCCGTTGTGGCATATATAATGTTCAGAATGGCACGCGCAGGTATCAAGCACGACGATGAGCTTGTACGTTCAGCCGACAGAATAAGATAAATCAATGACAGATAAGGTGTATGTGCTGCCCTTGGGATAGCCAATACACCTTATTTATATATATTGATACCCAAAACGACGAAAAAAAAATCATAAAACCTGATTCTTAAACTTATGAAACTAACCAACTTAGCCATTGTCTCCATGACAGCCTTGTCCGCTATGATGCTATACTCCTGCGGCAACAGTATCAGCAAAAATCCGAAAGAAGGTGAGGAAGCAACCGTAGATGCCGGTGACGCAACGTTTGAACTCGTCTATGTAGCACCCGGTTCGTTCACCATGGGAGCTACACCGGAACACGAAGGCATAGACACTTTCACAGAATTGCCCACACATCGCGTAACGCTGTCCAAAGGCTATTTCATTGGTAAGACAGAAGTAACACAGGAACAGTGGGAGGCCATAATGGAAAAAAATCCATCACAGGTAAAGACCTTTAACGAAAAGGAGGATAAATCGCTCCCCGTAACCAATATAACCTGGGCTGACGCCAAGCTATTCGCCAAGAAACTGTCAGAAAAGACAGGCATGAAGTTCCGCCTTGCCACAGAGGCAGAGTGGGAATATGCGGCTCGTGGAGCGTCAAAGACATATAGCCGCCAGTTTAGCGGCTCGCAATACCTTGACCAAGTAGCCTGCTTCAACCAAAACAGCAACGGTACTCCTCACCCTGTAGGACAATTCCGACCTAACGAAATTGGCACACATGACATGAGTGGAAACGTGTCTGAATGGGTAGAAGACAACTTTACACAATATAAGGACAGCGCACAAACAGACCCGTGCTACGCCGTTTCCGACACGCTTAACCACATAGCACGCGGCGGTTCCTTCGCACACAAAACGAACCAATGCCGCACAGCCTCAAGGGAGTCTTACGCACCAGGGGACAGTTTTGCCAATGTAGGCCTGCGTATCGTGATGGAAAAAGAATAAAAATTGCGTTTTATCAAGCGGAATGTAGCAAAGTGTAAGCGAAAAAAGAAAAAAAGTAACTAATTGTAATATTTTTCTTGCGATTTCTTTGTAGAATAAGAAAAAATAATTACCTTTGCACTCGCAAACTATAAATCAACAATCAACACTGCGATGAAACGCAGTGGATTATACAACAACCAACAAATAAAAGAAAAGAAAATGAATGCACAGAAAGTGATTGAGAATCTTAAGATGAGATTCCCAAATGAGCCAGAGTACATCCAGGCAGTAAGCCAGGTTCTCGCAACCATTGAAGAGGAGTACAACAAGCACCCAGAGTTTGAGCGCGCAAATCTTATTGAGCGTCTTTGTATTCCTGATCGCGTCATTGAGTTCCGCGTTTCATGGGTTGACGACAAGGGCAATGTGCAGACAAACATGGGCTACCGCGTGCAGCACAACAACGTCATTGGTCCTTACAAGGGTGGTCTCCGCTTCCATCGTTCTGTGAACCTCGGCATTCTCAAGTTCCTTGCCTTTGAGCAGACGTTCAAGAACTCACTCACCACACTTCCAATGGGTGGCGCGAAGGGTGGTTCAGACTTCTCACCACGCGGCAAGTCTGATGCAGAGGTAATGCGTTTCTGCCAGGCTTTCATGACAGAGCTCTACCGCCACGTAGGTGCTGACGAGGATGTTCCTGCTGGTGACATCGGCGTTGGTGGTCGTGAAGTAGGCTACCTCTTCGGAATGTATAAGAAGCTCACACACCAGTTCACCGGAATGCTTACAGGTAAAGGCCTTGAATTTGGCGGCTCACTCATACGTCCAGAGGCTACTGGTTACGGTAACGTATATTTCCTTGTCAATATGCTTGCTACACGCAACATCGACATAAAAGGCAAGACTATCCTCGTTTCTGGTTCTGGTAACGTTGCACAATACACCACACAGAAGTGCATAGAGCTTGGTGCAAAGGTCGTTACACTGTCAGATTCTGACGGTTACATCTATGACCCAGACGGAATAGACGCAGAAAAGCTCGCATACGTTATGGAGCTTAAGAACGTACAGCGCGGCCGTATCCGTGAATACGCAGAGAAGTATGGCGTTAAGTACGTTCAGGGTGCTAAGCCTTGGGGTGAGAAGGGCGACATCGCACTGCCTTCCGCAACACAGAATGAAATCAACGGCGAGGCAGCAAAGACACTCATCGCAAACGGTGTATTCGCAGTCTCTGAGGGTGCTAACATGCCTTCTACACCAGAAGCTATCAAGGTATTCCAGGATGCCAAGATACTCTACTCTCCAGGCAAGGCAGCCAATGCAGGTGGCGTATCAGTATCAGGTCTTGAGATGTCACAGAACTCTGAGCGTCTCCGCTGGTCTGCGGCAGAGGTTGACAGCAAGCTCCACGACATTATGAACGACATCCACGATAACTGCGTTAAGTACGGCACAGAGCCTGACGGATATATCAACTACGTCAAGGGCGCCAACATCGCAGGCTTTATGAAGGTGGCAAAGGCCATGATGGCACAGGGCATTGTTTAATCCTTGCGATTGGAATCTATTCCAGAATATACAGGAGGTGAATGCTACAACTGTGGCATTCACCTCTTTCAGTAATTACAGCCTATACAATGGCTGAGCACACCCTTTCCCGACATACAATGACCTCCATAACTACAGAACCAATACTGCGTGACGTATCCTTTCTCAACCTAATGCAACGAAGGATATTCAACGTCCTCATCATAGCCAACCCCTACGATGCCTTCATGCTTGAGGATGACGGACGGGTGGACGAGAAGATTTTCACAGAGTATATGCAGCTTGGACTGCGCTACCCGCCATCGTTCACACAGGTCTGCACCATTGAAGAAGCCTCGACAGCGCTCGACACTACGCAGTTTGACCTTGTCATATGTATGCCGGGCAACAGGGACAACGATGCCTTTGACGTGGCACATGCCGTCAAGCAGAAGTTTCCGCTCATCCCTTGCGTCGTGCTAACACCCTTCTCGCATGGCATAAGCAGGCGGATGCAAGACCTCGACCTCAGCATCTTCGACTATGTTTTCTGCTGGCTGGGCAACACAGAACTGATACTCTCCATCATAAAACTAATAGAAGACAGGATGAACATCGAGAACGACACTGCCGAAGCTGGCGTGAAGTGCATCCTGTTAGTGGAAGACTCCATCAGGTTCATGTCAAGCATCCTGCCGCACCTCTATAAATACCTTCTCACACAAAGTCTTAATTTCGCCACGGAAGCACTCAACTCACAAGCGGAAATGCTACGCATGAGGGGAAGGCCAAAGGTCATCGTCGCACGAAACTATGAAGAGGCATGGGAACTCTACGAGCGATACAAAGACAATATGCTGGGCGTCATATCAGACTGCCGCTACCCACGCAACGGGGAAACAGACCCGACAGCAGGCATAACCTTATTTCAAAGCGTACGTGAGAACGACGAATACCTGCCGCTCATACTGGAAACGGCAGAGCCAAACATAAAGTGTGACATACCAGGAGTGCGCATCATTGACAAGAACTCCAAGAAGATGAACATCGATATGCGCAACATCCTCGCTGAACATTTTGGGTTTGGTGACTTCCTCTTCCGCAATCCTGAGACGAAGCAGGTTATACGCCGGGTTAAGAACCTTAAGGAGCTACAAAGCGTTATCTTTGAAATACCCAACGACAGCATGCGGTATCACGTCAGTCACAACCACATATCAAGGTGGCTGGCAGCACGCGCCATCTTCCCCGTGTCAGAATATCTGAAAGACGTAACGTGGCACAAATATCCAGATGTAGAGCTGCACAGGCGTGCGATATTCGATGCCATAGTGAAATACCGCCACATGAAGAACCTTGGCGTAGTGGCGGAGTTCAACCGCGACCGCTTCGACTCCTATTCACACTTCGCCCGTATCGGCGATGGGTCTCTTGGCGGAAAGGGTAGGGGACTGGCCTTTCTCGACAATATCATAAAGAAGCACGAAGAACTGCGACAATTCGAGAATATAAAGGTAATGATACCCAAGACCGTGGTGCTCTGTACCGACATCTTCGATGAGTTCATGGACAGCAACCACCTATGGGAGACGGCTCTGTCAGACATCCCCGACGAAGAAATTCTCAGCGCTTTCCTTGCCGCGCAGCTGCCAGACAAACTAAGAGATGACTGCGACGCCTTCATCGACGCTACACGGTCGCCCATAGCCATACGCTCCTCCTCATTGCTTGAAGACAGCCATTACCAGCCTTTCGCGGGAGTTTACAGCACCTACATGATACCTTTCTCCCACGACAGGAAACTTATGCTAGGCAACCTTGCGAAGGCAATAAAAAGCGTTTACGCCTCCGTATATTACCGCGACTCAAAGGCTTACATGACAGCCACGCAGAACGTGATAGACCAAGAGAAGATGGCAGTGATACTACAGGAGGTCGTTGGCCAGCAATACCGTGACCACTATTACCCCAACATCAGTGGTGTGCTACGCTCGCTCAACTATTATCCCATAGGAGACGAACGCCCCGAGGAAGGCATTGCCAGCCTTGCACTCGGTTTGGGCAAATACATCGTCGATGGAGGACAGACGCTCCGTGTCTCACCTTACCATCCAGCACAGGTGCTGCAGATGTCAGAAATGGAAATAGCGCTGCGCCAGACACAGACGCAGTTCTACGCCATAGAAATGCCAACCTCCGTTGCCGACAATGCCAATGGCAGCGACACACTCACATTCTCTGTCGATGATGGCTTCAACATCAAACGAAGGATGGTAAAGGATGCCGATGAAGATGGCTCACTGACATACATTGCCTCCACCTTTGACCCCTATGACCAGGTTATACGTCCTGGCATCTATGAAGGCGGAAGAAAGATTATATCAATGAACGGCGTACTGGAACAGGGCGTTTTCCCCCTGCCGGAACTCATGCAACTCTCGCTCAACCTCGGCGAGAACGAGATGCGCCGTCCCGTAGAGATAGAGATGGCATGCAACATACACCCCGACAAAACAGGAGAGTTCTACCTCTTGCAGATAAGACCTATTGTTGACAGCAAGCAGGAACTTGACGAAAACCTGTTAAACATTCCAGACGACAGCTGTCTCCTACGTTCGCACAACTCGCTTGGCCACGGCATCATAGAGGGAATACGCGATGTGGTATATGTAAAAGTGGACGAAAACTTCTCCGCAAGCAATAACTCCTTGATAGCCGACGAGATAGAACGCATAAACAGAGGTTTCCTCGCCAGTGGCGACAGCTATATCCTCATAGGACCAGGCCGCTGGGGCTCCAGCGATTCATGGTTGGGAATACCCGTCAAGTGGCCGCACATCTCCGCCTCAAAACTGATAGTCGAGGAGATACTGCCAAACTATTTTGTCGACCCATCTCAGGGTACGCACTTTTTCCAAAACCTCACGTCATTGGGAGTAGGGTACTTTACCATCGATGTCAATCACGACAGACGTGGCAACCCCGTACAACCAGACATGCAATACGAACAGGGCGAGCTTGAAATATTACGCAGACAATACCTCGACAGCCTGCCTGCCGTAACGGAAACAGACTTCGTGCGCCACGTACAACTGCCCGAAACATACACTATAAAGATGGACGGCATGAAGCAAGAGGGTATAGTATATAAAACGACATAACAAACTTCATTTAACAATATGAACAACAAGAAGATACGCCTTGCCATATTCGTAAGCGGCAGCGGTACTAACTGTGAGAATATCATCAACTATTTCCACGACAACGACAGCGTGGATGTATCCATCGTAGTAAGCAATCGCAGCGATGCCTACGCCCTGCAACGCGCCAAGAACCACGGCGTACCAACCGCAATCATTACGCGCGGGCAATTCGCCGACAACCCTTCGCTCGTATTGGACACCGTAGCGGGATGTGATTACATCATACTTGCCGGATTTCTTGTGCACATTCCACAATACCTGATAGACGTTTTCCCAAACCGTATCATCAACATACATCCATCCTTGCTTCCAAAATACGGCGGAAAAGGAATGTATGGACATCATGTTCACGAGGCAGTGAAAGCCGCCAACGAGCCAGAGACAGGCATAACCATACACTATGTCAATGCGCACCTTGATGCCGGCGAGCACATAGCGCAGTTCCGCGTTGCTCTAAACCCAGATGATACGCCAGACACAATAGCCGCGAAAATACATGTACTGGAGCAGGCAAACTTCCCAAAAGTAATTGAACAAGTTATAAAGAATAAGTAAACTCTTGTAATAAACAAGAGGATAGTATTCACGGAAGAGTAACAACAGTTTTTACTCTTCGCTAACACCTTATTTATCATAATCGTTATTCTGGTATTATGGCGGTTATATATAAATAAGGTTTGCTATATTCTTTATCTATGTCATAACGGGAACGCACGAAGTATAATAAATCATCGACGGCAATCAGATAGCTTTTACAACATAAAAGGATAGTGATTGCAAGGTAATCTCATAGCTTTTACATAGTAATATCATAGTGATTACAAGAAAAGGCACGAGAAATGCTGTGTCAAAATGGTTGTAATATACGTTTTTTTCGCTTTTATTTGTAAAAAAAACAACAAAAATTTTGCAGTTCAAAAACTAATCACTAACTTTGCAATTAGAACAAATTTATTGACCTTTGTCAAAAAATGCTACAATCGCCAGTTATGCCACCAATGCTGGAGAAGCCTTGGATGGCGTGGCATTATCACCGTAGCAACGAGCTTCGGCAAAAGCCATGTCACGGTGTGTGAGAAAACCTAAAATCGACAACAATAAACAAACCTTAAACAGTATATCTATGAGTTATCTGAAATTTGAAAAAGCTCTGATGACCAACTTGCAGGAATCCCTTCGCAAGGAGGTGCTTCGCACGAGCCGCTCGGGTGCATATAGCTCGAGTACGGTAGTGGACTGCAACACACGCAAGTACCATGGTCTGCTTGTTGTACCTATCCCGGAGATAGATGATGAGAACCATGTGTTGCTGTCATCGCTCGACGCCTCGGTAGTGCAACACGGCGCAGAGTTCAACCTTGGGTTGCACCTTTACCAAGGAGGTGTGTGCAGCCCTAACGGGCACAAATACATTCGCGAATACAACAGTGACAAAGTGCCCACCACCGTCTATCGGGTCGGAGGTGTATTGCTCCGCAAGGAGATAATATTCCAGACCTATAAAGACCGCGTTATGATACGCTATACCATTGACGACGCACATTCACCAGTAACATTGCGCTTGCGCCCCTACCTCGCCTTTAGGCGGGCAGACTGTTTGACCCATGAGAACTATCAGGCCATACGCGACTACAAGGCAGTGAGCGGAGGTATAAGTACCACAATGTACGCGAACTACCCGAAGCTGTACATGCAACTGTCGAAGAAAAACGAATTTGTCTTTGTTCCCAACTGGTACAAGGGCCTCGAATACTACAAAGAAGCTGAGCGCGGATATGAGTACATAGAAGACCTGTACGTACCGGGATATTTCGAAGTGCAGTGCAAGAAAGGCGACGAAATCGTCTTTGCCGCATCGCTACAAGAGATAAAACCCAGCACATTACGCAAGACCTTCGACGAAGAAGTTGAGCTGAGGAAACCACGCGACAACTTCTACAACGCACTCGTCGCGGCGGCCCACCAGTTCCATTTCAAGAGAGGCGAGGAACGCTACATGCTTGCCGGCTACCCATGGTTTAAGGTTCGCGCACGCGATACATTCATCTCACTGCCCGGCTTGACACTCGCCATAGACGAGGTGGAATATTTCCAGATGGTAATGAGGACCGCCATAAAAGGCATCTATGAGTTCATGCTGGGCAAGCCACTTACCGTGGATATATATGAGATAGAGCAACCGGATGTGGTGTTGTGGGCTATATGGAGCATACAGCAATACGCCAAGAAAGTTGGATTTGAGCAGGCACAGCAGGAATATGGCGACGTGGTGAAAGATATACTCGCATATATCGAAAACGGCAAGCACATAAACATCACCGTAAGAGACAATGGATTGCTGCACACCGAGGGGCGCGAGAAACCCATGACATGGATGAACAGCATGGCGAACGGCAGACCCGTAGTGCCGCGCACAGGATATGTAGTTGAGATAAACGCCCTATGGTACAACGCCCTCATGTTCTGCGCGGAGCTGACGCGCATAGCGGGAGACGCCGAGACAGCCATTGACCTTGAGAAGCGCGCCGCGCTGACAAAGGAGTCTTTCCAAAAGACGTTCATAACAGAGGCGGGCTACCTTCTGGACTACGTAGAGGAAGGCATCGAAGACCTTAACGTACGCCCCAATATGATTTTTGCCGTGGCCCTGGACCACTCACCTCTTGAAACGCCACAGCAGAAATCCGTACTCGACTTCTGTACACGTGAGCTCCTCACACCCAAAGGGTTGCGCACGCTGTCACCAAAGAGCGGCGGATACAATCCTATGTATGTGGGACCTCAGACCAAGCGCGACTACGCATACCACAACGGTACGGCATGGCCATGGCTTGGCGGGTTCTATATGGAAGCCTGCCTAAAGGTGTTCAAGCGCACGAGGCTTAGCTTCGTACAGCGCCAGATGATAGGCTTTGAGGACGAGATGATGTACCACGCCACGGGCACCATTTCGGAGTTGTTCGATGGCAATCCACCATTCCACGGACGTGGAGCGATGGCTTTTGCCATGAACGTGGCGGAGGTTCTACGCTCAATGAAACTCATAGACCAATACAAAGACTGAAGAAAGGCCATACCCTCCTAACGGTTTTCATGCAGGGGGACGGAAAAGGCTTAGAATAACCAAAATAACAAAAACAGCCTAATAATGAAAGTATTAATGTTCGGATGGGAGTTCCCTCCTAAAATATACGGTGGCCTTGCCGTCGCGTCATACGGCATAACAAAGGGCTTGTCTGTGCAGGGCGACGTGGAGACGACATTCTGTATGCCGCGCCCCGTGGGGCAAGAGGAGAACTTCCTCAAAATAATCAATATGAGCCAAGTGCCAATAGCATGGCGTGACGTGAACTACAACGACATAAAAGACAGGTTTGTAGGACATACGGCAGAGGACTATTACCGCTTCCGCGACCATATCTACGCCGACTTCAACTACATGCAGGGGCTGGACGACCTCGGATGCATGGGCTTCGCTGGCGGATACCCGGGCAACTTGCACGATGAGATAAACAACTTCTCCATCATAGCAGGCGTACTCGCACGCTCAGAGCAATTCGACCTCATCCACGCTCACGACTGGCTTACATATCCGGCTGGCGTGCATGCCAAGATGGTCAGCGGCAAACCGCTCTGCATACACGTTCATGCCACGGACTTCGACCGCTCACGCGGCAAGGTAAACCCCACCGTTTACTCCATCGAGAAAAACGGCATGGACTACGCGGACTGCATAATGTGCGTGTCAGAGCTTACAAGGCAGACGGTGATAAACCAGTACCATCAGGATCCACGCAAGTGCGTAGCCATGCACAATGCGGTATATCCGCTGTCAGAAGAGTACCGTAACATAGAGCCACACAAGATTCCTAACGAGAAAGTGGTGACATATCTCGGACGCATCACCATGCAGAAAGGTCCGGAGTACTTCATAGAAGCGGCGAAACTCGTGCTGCAACGCACGCAGAACATCAGGTTCTGCTTCGCGGGCTCGGGCGACATGATGGCGGCAATGATAGAACTTGCCGCAGCATACGGCATCGCAGACAAGTGCCACTTCCCTGGATTCCAGCGCGGCAAACAAGTTTATGAATGTTACAAAAACTCAGACGTTTTCGTCATGCCGTCAGTGTCAGAACCCTTCGGCATAGCGCCGCTCGAGGCAATGCAGTGCGGTTGCCCGTCGATAATATCCAAGCAGTCGGGATGCGGGGAAATCCTCACCAACGTACTGAAAGTGGATTATTGGGACATACACGCCATGGCAGACGCCATATACTCCGTATGCACCAACCAAGCGTTCCATGACTACCTCGCCGAGGAAGGCATGAAAGAGGTTGACGGCATAACGTGGGAGAAAGTAGGACTACGCATACGCCAGTGCTACGACCAGCTACTGGGCAAAGGATTCTTCAACAACGACGAGTATCTCGCCAATTATATAAGGTAAAATACGCGGAAGCACACAGCAGACAGCTAAACCATAAAACAAAAAAACAAGAGAAAGACTATGAAGACAATATGCTTATATTTTGAGATTCACCAGATAATCCACCTCAAGCGCTACCGTTTCTTCGACATAGGCACAGACCATTACTACTATGACGACTACGAGAACGAGCGCAGTATCAACTACATCACAGAGCACTCCTATATGCCCGCTCTCAACGCCCTGCACGACATGATAAAAGAGCACGGCGACTATTTCCGCGTCGCTTTCTCCCTCTCAGGCGTCGGCATGGAGCAATTAGAGACACACGCCCCGCAGGTACTCGAGAAACTGCAGGAGATGAACGAGACAGGATGCGTGGAGTTCCTCACCGAGCCCTACTCACACGGATTGGCAGGCCTTGCCAACGAAGAGAGTTTCAAGCGCGACATAGAGAAGATGTCCGACAAGATAGAGCAGTATTTCGGCAAGCGCCCCACGGTAATGCGTAACTCCTCGCTCATCTACACCGATGAGATTGGAGCGCAGGTGGCAGCCCTCGGCTACAAGGGAATGTTGACAGAGGGAGCGAAACAAGTGCTGGGCTGGAAGTCACCCCACTTCGTTTACAACTGCAACATGGCCCCCGGGCTCAAACTCCTGTTGCGCGACGTAAACGCCTCTGACGACATATCACTGCGATTCAGCAACACGTCATGGTCCGGCTATCCCCTGTTTGCCGACAATTACATCAACAACCTCGCGTCATGCCCCGAAAGCGAGCAGGTGGTGAACATCTTTATGGAGCTCTCCGCCCTCGGCATAGCGCAGCCACTGTCAAGCAACATACTCGAATTCCTCAAGGCACTGCCCGTCTGCGCCAAGAACGCGGGGCTTGAGTTCCTCACACCTGGCGAGGTAGTGGACAAATATCCGAGCGTAGGCTCCATCGACGTCCCCGACTCCCTGTCATGGGTTGACGAAGAACGCGACTGCTCCGTATGGCTCGGCAACCAGATGCAGCGCGAGGCATTCAACAAACTCTACAGCGTGGCAGACCGCCTGCTCATCGCCAAAGACCCCCGCCTGCTCCAAGACTGGGACTATCTGCAAGCCTCCAACAACTTCCGCTTTATGACCACCAAGCCCAGCAACTGCGGCATCGACCGTGGAATATACGACGGACCGTTTGACGCCTTCACCAACTACATGAACATCCTCGGCGACTTCATAAGCCGCGTGCGCACCCTCTACGGCGGCATAGAGAACGAAGAGCTCGAGAATATGCTCACCACCATTACCAACCAAGGTAAGGAAATAGAGAGCAAAGATAAGGAGATACAGCGTCTGCAGGCAAAGCTCGCCAAGTACGAGGCCACCAAGCCTGCACGGAAAGCACCGGCAGCCAAGAAGACAGCCGCAGCAAAAAAAGAATAAGTCTTTTAGTTTCGCCCATGCGAAACTAAAAGGAGTTATTGGGAGTTATGCAGCGTATGCTGCTGGAAGTTAACGGGAGTTAGTGGGGAGTTAGCAGACAAATGTATTTGCGACGTTACATTTGTCTGCTAACTCCTTACGGCGTAAGCCGTATAACTCCCCCCTAACTCCCCTTAACTTCCCCCTTAACTTCCCCCTTAACTTCCCGCTAACTCCCGCTCCCCCATGACCAGACACACCCTCCTTTCCGCCATCCCCCTCCTACTCTACTCCATCACACTATCCGCCCAAGGCACGGCGGAAGACTACAACAGAGCCAACTCCCTGCGCGACAAATACAGCAGCCGCAACTATTTCTACACCAACGCCAATCCACGCTGGCAGCAAGACAGCGACACGTTCTGGTATGTACGCAACACACCCGACGGCGACGTCCTCGTGACAGTGGACGCCGCCACGCTGACTGAGACGGTGGAGCGTGACAAAGCCGTGCTCGAAGCCAAGCTGAAAGAAGAGCGCGACAAGCTGCCACGCCCCTCCACCCGCCACTGGATGGAGGTTGACGACGAGAAAGGCAGCGCCCCCGTCCCCTCCCCCGACGGCAAATGGCTCGCCTTCATAAAGAATGACAACGTATTCGTGCGCTCCACGGACGGCAAAGAAGAGCGGCAACTGTCCACCTTAAGCACAGCAGGCAACTATTACAGTAGCTACATACAGTGGTCCCCCGACGGCAAATACCTCGCCACCTGCCGCATACACCCCGCGGAAAAACGCTATGTCTATTACGTGGAATCCTCGCCAACCGACCAGCTCCAGCCAAAGCTCCACAAACAAGAATACGCCAAGCCCGGCGACGAGCTCCGCTTCAAGGTGCCCTGCATCTTCAGCCTCGACGGCACACAGCGGCTAATCCCCGACACAAGACTATTCAGCAACCAGTTCGACCTCTACGGACCATCGTGGAGGGAAGACAGCAAAGGCATCACCTTCGAGTACAACGAGCGCGGCCACAAAGTATATAGAATACTCGAGATGAGCGCCGCCGACGGCAGCGTGCGTCCACTCGTCGAGGAAACCAACGACAAATACATCTTCTACAACCGCCTCTTTCGCCATATTCTAAAAGGAGGCACACAACTTATATGGAGTAGTGAGCGCGACAACTACAACCACCTCTATCTCATCAATACCAAAGACGGCAGTGTTGCAAAGCAGATTACATGCGGACAGTGGTATGTTCGCCAAGTGATAAAGGTGGACGAAGACACCAAACAGATATACTTCTCCGCCAGCGGCGTGAACAAAGACGAAGACCCCTACCTCATACACTACTACCGCATCGGCTTCGACGGAAAGAACATGACCTGCCTCACACCCGGGGAAGGACACCACAAAGCATGGTTCTCCAGCAGCATGAAATACCTCGTTGACCAATACTCCATGGTCAACAAAGCCCCCGTCACCGTGCTCCGCTCCGCCGCCGACGGCACCATCCTCATGACCCTCGACAAAGCCGACATCAGCCGCCTCGAGGCAGAGGGATGGACAGCCCCCGAACCCTTCGTAGCCCCTGGGCGCGACGGCAAGACACCCATGTACGGCATAATACAACGCCCCACCAATTTCGACCCGACAAAGAAATACCCCGTCATAGAATACATCTACCAAGGCCCAGGCGACCAATATGTCCCCAAGTCGTTCCAAGCCTATAACTGGTGGACCACCTCCCTCGCCGAACTCGGCTTCATCGTGGTAATGATCGATGGCATGGGCACTTCCTTCCGTAGCCGTAGTTTCGAGAATGTGTGCTATAAGAATTTACGTGATGCGGCAATACCCGACCACATAGCATGGATACGCGCTGCAGCGGCGAAATATCCCTATATGGACATAGACCGCGTAGGTATTTACGGAATGTCGGCAGGCGGACAGGAAAGTCTCTCTGCCCTACTCCACTTCCCCGACTTCTACAAATGCGCATATAGTGCCTGCGGTTGTCACGATAACCGCATGGATAAAATCTGGTGGAACGAGCAATGGATGGGCTACCCTGTGGATGAACACTACAAGGAAAGCTCCAACGTGGAGAACGCCCACCTGCTAAAACGCCCGCTGATGCTCGTCGTCGGCGAGATGGACGACAACGTGGACCCCGCCTCCACCATGCAGGTAGCTGCCGCACTCATCAAAGCCAACAAAGACTTCGAACTGGTTGTAATACCTGGTGCAAGGCACACCATGGGCGAGGCATACGGCGAACACAAACGCTACGACTTCTTCGTGAAGCATCTTCTCGGTGTCAATCCACCGCAATGGGAAGACGTGAAACAGGATTGAAGACAAAGATGCCAATGTATAGCAGCATATCCCAGGCGTCTTTGACTATGCCTCTCCACCAATCCCACATTGACACCACCGCTTACAGCGGCTCACTACGGAAGAAGTAAAAACTACATCCATCAAGGTTACGCCAGGCTCTCCATTGCAATCGCATAGCTTTTACTATCTAAAAGCTATGCGATTGCTGTGTAAATAGATAGCTTTCAACTGTTAATCGCTATGCTTTTGCATCAAGATAGTTTTTCCCCTCCCCTTTAGGGCCCCTTGAAGCTTCGCTGCCAAGTGCCCTTCACGTCCCCACTCCACGTTAATTTAGGTAAATAATTTGCCCATACGGTTTTTTAAATGTAACTTTGCACTAACATTGACTAACAAAAAACAGAAACAACACATGAAAAAAGCCTTGTTGTCGCTCCTAATCCTCATGGTTGTCACAATGGTGTCAGCCGCCGAGTATGCGTCACTTTATGAGGGGTTACCCATAGAACTGAAGCAGCCGGAGCTGCCTTCCATTAGCAATCAACGTGTCTCTATTACAGACTTCGGCGCAACCGGCGACGGGCAGACGCTGTGCACCGAGGCTATACAGAAAGCCATTGACGACCTTGCCGGCAGGGGTGGCGGTCATGTGGACGTGCCTGCGGGAATATGGCTCACAGCCCCCTTCAAACTAAAGTCGGGCATTGACCTCCATCTAGCGAAGAACGCTATAATACAACTTACAGAAGACCGCGGTATGCACGTAAGAGAGGGGCAGAAGAAGGCTGTCTTCGCCATCACTGCCACTGATGCGCACGACGTCTCCATAACGGGGAGTGGCATCATTGACGGTAACGGAGAGTTTTGGCGTGCGGTGAAGAGGGGCAAGCAGAGTGACGTGGAATGGCGCGAGTACCTTGCGCTCGGTGGCACGGTAAACGAGAGGGGCGACCTGTGGTATCCTTTTAATCTGAAGCACCAGGGCAACATTGCCCCCACCATGGAGCAGCAGGAGAGGATGCGTGTCAACATGGTGCGCTTCACCAACTGCCAGAGAGTGTTGGTACAGGGCGTGACACTGCAGAACTCACCGAAGTTCCATCTTACGCCTAATGACTGCCAGGACGTGACGATAGACGGCGTTACGGTGCGCTGCCCATGGAACGCACAGAACGGTGATGCTATCGACATCGGTACCTGTCAGCGTGTGCTCATAACAAACTGTGTCATCGACTGCGGCGATGATGGCATCTGCATGAAGGGCGCTACGGGCGATGAAGCCCTGAACCACAAGCCGTGTGAGGATATACTTATAACGGGCAATACTGTATTCCACGCCCACGGCGGCTTCGTGATAGGGTCGGAGTTCAGCGCCGGAATGTACCGCATCGTGGTATGTAAGAATACCTTTTCCGGCACGGACACGGGGCTTCGTTTCAAAAGTGCCATAGGACGCGGAGGCAAGACGGGCGACATTTACTGCTACGACATAAACATGACCGACATCAAGGACCAGGCCATAGTCTTTGAAACGTCATACGCCGACAAGGCGGTATCAGGCACAACTGGTCCTGCCGCAGGTATAAAGTGGGTGCCGGAATTTAAGGATATACATATATACAATGTGGTTTGCAACCGCACCAAGACGGGAATAAAGGCCAAGGGCGCAGCAGGCATGGTGCACGACATTGACATCAGCAACTCAACGATATTCTACACGCAGTCCGCAACAGACATAGACGGTGCATGCGACGTAAAACTAAAGGACGTAAAACTTATAACATACAAATGAAGACACAAGAAGGAAAAGGCTTTGCCACTTGCCTTAGGCAAGAGATTCCAGTGCTGCTACTTACTGGTTACTTAGGCAGCGGAAAGACAACACTGCTCAACCGCATACTCAATAATGAGAAGGGTATAAAGTTCGCCGTGATAGTGAATGACATCGGCGAGGTGAATATCGACGCGGACCTAATACAACAAGGCGGCATAGTGGGCCAAAAGGACGACTCCCTCGTGGCGTTGCAGAACGGATGTATATGCTGTACGCTGAAGATGGACCTCGTGGAGCAGATTAGCGACATCACGAAGATGCAGCGTTTCGACTACATCGTGATAGAAGCCAGCGGCATTTGCGAGCCAGCCCCCATAGCACAGACCATCTGCTCCATCCCTTCCATGGGAGAACAGTATTGCCAAGGCGCGATACCGAGGCTCGACTGCATCGTTACCATTGTGGACGCACTGCGCATGAAGGACGAGTTCGCCTGCGGAAAGAGCCTCCTTGGCGGAAAGATAGAAGAGGAAGATATAGAGAACCTCGTGATACAGCAGATAGAGTTCTGCAACATCGTGCTGCTGAACAAGGCTTCCGAGGTAACGCCCGAGGAGCTACGCTATGTTCGTGAGGTGGTACAGTCGCTCCAACCCAAGGCGGCAATAATAGAGTGTGACTACGGCAACGTGGATTTCGACCGCATACTGGGTACGGGGATGTTCGACTTCGACGCCGTAGCGACATCCGCCGCATGGATAAACGAGATAGAGCAACACCATGGAGACGAGGAACATGACGAGCATGCAGAGCATCATCACCACCATCACCATGAGGAAGAGCACGATGAAGAGCATGAGGAACACTGCCATCACCACCATGGCGGCGAGTGCACCTGCGGTCATCACCATCACCACCACGGTGAAGGCGAAGCGGAAGAATATGGCATCGGCACGTTCGTGTATTACGCTCGCAAGCCATTTGACATCACCTTGTTCGACGACTTCATAGCTCGCCGATGGCCGAAGAATATCATTCGTACCAAAGGCCTGTGCTGGTTTGAGGACCAGCCGCAACTGTGCTACATATTCGAGCAGGCTGGGCGTCAGGTGAAGCTGCAGAACGCGGGACAGTGGTATGCCACGATGCCGGAGGAAGAGCTAAGACAGTTCCGCATGGAAAACCCGGGGGTGAACCGCGACTGGGACGATGTTTACGGCGACCGTATGCAGAAGCTCGTCTTCATAGGGCAGAAACTGGACAAGGAGGCTATAACAAAAGAACTTGACGCCTGTCTTACTGAAATGAAATGACAAACGAGGAGTACATAATCGCCTACCGCGAGGCTGACATACGCTCTCTGGCACTGAGGAAAGTGCCGGAGGGCGTTGACGCTTTATGGTGCCTGAGGCAGATAGAGGGGTATCAGCTTGCTAGGAAGAAGCTGCCGCAATGGGCTGCCACGGAGGGACTGTGGTTTCCTCCGCGCCTGTCAATGGAGCAATGTTCCAGTGAGACCACGGCGCAATATAAACGCGACATCGTGAGGAGACTCATGCCCTCGTGCGACGACGCCACGCTGGTGGACCTGACGGGAGGCTTTGGAGTGGATTTCAGTTACATGGCACAGGGCTTCGGCACCGCCGTCTATGTAGAGCAACAGGA
>JALFOF010000013.1 GCA_022773825.1 Prevotella sp. | reverse complement strand
CAGAGCCAGCACCGTGCTGTGGTGGCATGGTGCTGGCTCTGTCTGTGTGCTGCTTTCGCCTTGAAGCGGTTATTTCACCACAAAGGCTTTCTTGTCTTTGATGTATATGCCGGGTGCGAGGGTGGCGCGCCTTTGCGCCGCTGACTGCGCGTCGGCTACCCTCACTCCTGCCACGGTGTAGATGGCGCCGCTGTCCTGTGCCGCTACCGTGGGTGCGGTGAGGCAGCCTGCTGAGGTGGCTATGCCCGAGGGTTCGCCCAGTCCTCCCATCGCGTTGATGGCGCGTATGGTGTAGTCGCCCGGCTCCGTCACTTCGCAGGACGTCTCCTGTGTCAGTGCTATCACCTTGCCGTTAAGGCAGATGGCGGTGCCTATGGCGGTGTTGTCAACGTTCTGCCATGAGAGTATTCCATCGCCAATGACGGGCGTGGCGGCTGTTGCCTGGCGTGTGAGGGCCTGTGGGTCCCATGTGGGGAAGACGTTGTCGATGCTATATTGCGCCGCTTCCTCCGCGCTGATTACCGGTGAGTCGGAGCCGGCGGCAGCGGAGCAGCCAGCGAGTGAGCGCGCGGAGAGGTCGAGGGCGTTGCCCGAAGCGTCGGTGGAGCCGTACTCATGGAAGCGGCATACCAGTCCGCTGGTCATGCTGCCCCAGCCCTTGTCGGCTGGAAGGATGTCCATGCGAGTGCCGATGTAGGTGACGGCGGGTGAGTCGCCCCATGGTCTGCCGAGGTGATAGCCTGCCGCTGACGCCTCGCCCGTTATGGTGCAGTCGGTGAAGACGATGCCTTTATAGCCCGGCTGGGCGTTGGAGGCGGTGATATAGGCTGCTGAGGAGAGGGGGGTGAGCGTGCAGTTCTTGAAGAACATGGTGCCGTCGCCGTAGATGAAGTCCACTTCCCCGGAGATGGTGCAGTCCTCGAAGTAGGCTGACGCGTCGGCCTTGTTGAGGTAGTAGGTGTCTTGCACGCCTTGCAGGGTGACGTTCTTATAGGCGGCCTGCTTGCCACGCTGGCGCAGCGCTATGGCCTGACCCGCGGATTTCTTGCTCGCCCAGTCGCGACCTTGACGTATTGTCAGGTCTTGCATATAGACGTTGTTCTGGTTCTGGTCGATGAACAGCACGGGAGTCTGCTCCTGATAGCTCGTCACCGCGCCGGGGTTGTTGACTATCAGCACCCCTTGCTGGCTCTCGCCGATGAGCGACGTGTTCTGCGGCACGGCGGTCTTGGCAGTCGTTCCGAAGTCGTATGTGCCGTCATAGAGGAATATTCGGAAGCGTTCCGCGAGGTCTTCGCGCTCTGAAGCTGCCTTGAGTGCCATCTTCAGCTCGTCGGCTGTCCGCACGGCAGCGTCGTAAGGGCCGCAGTTGAGGAATATATCCTCGTAGTCGTCGAGGGCGCGGAAGTGCGCTATGAGTACCGTGTCGGTGTCCACCGTTGTGGTGATGGACTGCGCGGCGTCGATGAATTGCCCATCTATAGTGCCCCATCCCACGAAGTTGTAGCCATTGTTAGGCGTGGCGGTGAGTGTCACTTCCTTGCCCTTGGCGTATGAGTCGGCCTGCGGTGTCACCGTCATGGTGCCGCCCTTGGCAGGCTTTGCCACCGGCGTTACGGTGTAGGTGACGGGCGGCACGGCGGTGCCTTCCCATGTTCCCGTGATGTTCACGTCGCGGATGCCCACCTGCTTGCCCGGGTCGAGGCTGTAAACGTACACCTTTATTATATAAGGCTCGGCGGAGAGGGTGGTGCTTGTAAGGTCAATCGATACGTCCGTGTATGCGTCGCGCGCTATTGTTATCGCGCTTTTGAGCACTGTCTCCTTGCCGTCGCTGCCCAGTGTCTGCGTAACGGCGAGGATGCCGCCGTTGGTTCCGAAGTGTCCTGACTTGAAGGAGATGTTGCTTGCCTTGAACTTGATGCCCTCTGCCGGTGTGACGGCGAAGGAGATGTAGTTGCTTCCACCTGCTTTGAAGGAGGAAACCTTTGCCTTAGGCGACACGGCGACGCACTTTGAGCCGGGCTTCTTGCTGCTGCCTACGGTGAAAGCGTCCTCGTTGATGGCACCGGTGACGCTGGAGAATGCTCCTTCCACTGCCTCCGGGGTTATCGCTCCCTTGGCGGTCGGCGTGCCAGCCCATTCCCATGTCACCGTGGCGTCGCCGCTGCCGGACACGCCTTCCACGGCTTTCTTGTAGGGGAAGACTACTGTTACCATTCCTATGGCAGCGTCCTTTACCTTCGCCTCCGTGCCGGTGAAGGTCTGGGAGGTGCCGTCGGCGTACGTTACCACGGCGTAAGAGCCTTCTGATGTCGGTACGGCGAGCGCGCCGTCCATATATGCTATCGCCATGTCCACTTCCTCATTGCCGATAGAAGCGCGTGTGACAAGGATGCCGTTGCTTTCAAGCAGGTTGTCTTCGTTCTCGAATACGGCGACAACGGGGGCGGTTCTTTGCTCCAATGTCGTGACGTTCTTGGTGAAAACGGGGCGCAGTGTCACGTCGGAGGTGAAGAGAATGGTCTGCCCGGGGTACAGCGTGTAGTCGTTGCCGCTCCATGCTGTCAGCGTGTAACCCTCCTTATACAGGGAGTTGTTGACAGGTATGGTGATGTCAGAGCCATAAGGCAGCACCTTCGGGGCAGGCATTTCGCCCTCCACCTCGGCGTCATCGGTGGAGTAGGTCACGGTGATGTATTGCGGCGCGCTGCTCGTTCCCGGTGTCACGGGCACGGCACTCGTCTCGTAGTCAGCCTTGTTGAGGCTGCCATCAGCCACTCCGTTGAGGTATATCTCAAGGTTGGTGTAGCCCGATGCCGTAGTGGCGGCACCGTCAGCAGGGTTGTTTTTGTCCAGTCCCACGGCATCCTCGTAAGCGTCAGGCATACCGTCAGCGTCGGAATCGATGGCGTAACGGTCGCCCGTCTCCATGCCTACGAAGGGGAAGTTGTTGTAAACCACGCCGTCGGCGGCATACTGGCTCGTCTTGGAAAGAGTGATATCGTCGGGCGAGTCGATGATGCCGTAGTCGCCATTAGCCTTCAGTGACGCGCCAACGAACTGCGGGTCCACCTTGCCGGCGGCTTCATCGAGCAGTCGGCGGTCCACTTCGTCGTAGCGGGGGAGTGACGCTCCCGCCTTGTTCACCACGTTGTTGAACGCATCCTCCGCTGTCTCGTACTCCATACCAGATAGCGTGTAGGGCAGGCTTTGCATCACATAGTTGGTGAAGCTGCTGCCTATCATGTTGATACCGCGGCTCGCATCGCCCGTCTGCGCACCGTAATAGTTGTCCGCATTGACCTTTGCCAGCTCGTCAGCGCTCCATACTCCCGTCTTGGTAGAGAACTTTCCGTCCACCTCGAACTTATTTCCGTTGAGGTACCACTGACCGTATGGGCTTGAGGGAGCGCACCAATAGCGCGCCGTTGCCGCACCGATTTTGGTGGAAGGGCCAGGGCGGTAGTAGTTGTTTATTATGTAAACGCGGTTGTATCCTGGGTCGTTGGCGCACCATTGTGGCACTTCTACCGTGGCTTTATCGTACTCTCCGCCGTACTGGTTGCCTGACGCGCTCCAGTTAAACACCACGTTATTGGCGAATTCTGAGTCCACTTGGTAGTCGTGGTCGCCCTTATTGTTGCTTGATGAGCGCACGCCGTTGAAGCGAGGGGCACGCGAATGTGAGTTGGTAATAAGCGTATGGTGCATGGTGGAGTGCTCTCCGCCCCACTGTGTGGCGTATGCTCTCGCGCCTTTGGAGTTCTTTGAGTTGTAAAGGCCCTCGCCAATGATGCACCACTGCACCGTGGTGGAGTCGGTATCGTATGCCGTCAGGCACTCTTCCATTGACCAAGTCATGGAGCAGTGGTCGAGGATTACGCCGTCAGCGTTCTCTATGTCCAGCCCAGTCATGGAGGTTGACGGCACGTCTCCGGCGCGGAAGCGGAGGTATCGCACGATGACGTTGTCGCGACAGATATACATATTGTAGCCCGTGATGGTGATACCGCCGCCCGGTGCCGTCTGTCCGAGGATGGAGACGTCAGGATATTGCAGTTTCAGCTTTGAGGTAAGGTAGATTGTTCCCGACACGTTGAAGAGCACAGTGCGTGGCTTTCCCCCGTTATTGTGGCGCAAAGCCCAGCGTAATGTGCCAGGTACGAGGTTGCTGTCGCTACAGTCGTCGAGGCGTGTCACGTAGCACACCTCGCCTCCTCTGCCTCCTGTGACGTATTTGCCGTAGCCCTCGGCACCGGGGAAAGCGAGCATTTTGTCCGCTGCTTCCATGCACTGCGGGACGCTAACCAGCAGTGTAAAGAGTAAAATCAGTAGTTGTTTCATTTATAGTTGAGTTTTAGTTATTCCGTCATCGCTCTCCGTTGGGGCGTCGCTCTCCGCTGCGTCGCGTTACAACTGCCCCGCTTCCACGAGGCGCACCACGCGCTCTGTGAGCCTGTCCTTGCCCTCCGGGTCGTATTCTTTCTTCAGGGAAGCGCCGAACATCCATGCGAATGTCTGGTAAAAGGCGGCTTTCGACGGTCCGAGGAAGGCCTGCACCAGCTGGTATGACGATGAGTTCGTCTCGCGATATATCAGCTTTATCAGCAGTTTTCCCTGCGAAAGGCTCAGTTTTTTCATCCTTGGCGTATATTGCGCCTTAATACCTTTCTCCACAAGTTTCAAGTGTTCCTCGCGCGCTTTCTGGTTGGGCAGCGTGCCAAGGTACTCGTATGTCTCCAGAATAGCGCGGTTAACCTCCTTCGCTATGGGCAGCACTTTCTTCACATTGTTAACCAATCGGTTGTAGGCATTGCGCTGTTTGTCGTTCTTGAACGTCATGGGAGCGAAGACATAAACGTTGTTCATCTCGACATACTTTATGCTATCGCCGTCTTCCAGCACCTTTCCCACCCTCACCATCGGCACGAATGTAGGGCTGTCCATGTCCACCCGTCTGTCTTCGGGGTTGACATTCCGCGTCTTTTGCGCCGCTATGGGCATCGAAAGGCATATTATTATCGCTATGATGAGAGGCTTCACAGTTGCAAAAGTACACATATTTTTTTATACAGCCTACGCTTTTGTCCTTAAAATTATTAAATATCCACCATTTTGTTTTGCGTTTTACTCCTTTTAATGTAACTTTGCACCAAATTTACACCTTTACGAACATGACAATAAGCAACTTTATCCGCTGCCTCACCGCTGCGGCACTGCTCATCACCCTCGCCTCCTGCGACGGCGGGAAGTTCCGCGTTGAGGGCTCCATCAGCGACGCGAAGGACTCTGTTCTCTATCTGGAACACATAGGACTTAACGGTCCTGAGGTGGTTGATTCTGCCAAGTTGGATGCCGATGGCGACTTTGCCTTCTCTGGCAACGGCGTCACTGCCCCCGACTTCTACCGCCTGCGCATAGCCAGCAGCATCATAAATGTCAGCATAGACTCCACGGAGACGGTGACGTTCAAGGCCTCTTACCCCACAATGGCTACGCGGTACGAGGTGGAAGGCAGCGAGAACTGCAAGAAAATCAAGGAACTCGCCCTGATGCAGATACAGCTTCTCGGCCGTGCCCTTGCCATAGACCGCGACGAAAGGCTTGGCGCGAGGCAGGCGGAGGACAGCATCGAGGCCATCGTGGCGCAGTACAAAGAGGTTGTTCGCCGCGACTATATCTTCAAAGAGCCACAGAAGGCATACGCGTATTTCGCCCTCTTCCAGACTCTTGGCAGGCGGTTGATATTCAATCCGCGTGAGTCTGACGAGGATATACGCTGCTTTGCCGCCGTGGCAACATCGTGGGACACCTTCTATCCCGGCAGCGAGCGCGGCGAGAACCTGCACAACATCGCCATAGAGGGACTGAAAACACTGCGCATACAGCAGCAGAGAGCCATGGGGCCAGCCATCGACGCCTCGCAGATAGAGGTGACAAACCTCATCGACGTGCCGCTTGCCGACAACCAAGGCAAGCGCCGTTCGCTGAGGGAACTGGTGGGAAAGGTGGTGCTTCTTGACTTCCACGCCTTCTCGTCACAGGGCAGTATGCAGCGCATCATGCTGCTGCGCGACCTGTATAACAAATACCATGAGCGCGGACTGGAGATATATCAGGTGTCGGTTGACGACAACGAGCACTTCTGGAAGACGCAGACAGCGGCGTTACCGTGGATTTGCGTGCGCGATGTCGATGGCTCACAGTCGCAGTATCTCACACGCTACAACGTGCAGCAGATACCCACCTTTTTCCTTATAGACAAGACCAACGCCCTCTATAAGCGTGACACACAGATAAAAAACCTTGATGATGAAATCGAAGGACTGCTCTAAAACCCTCCTGCTCTTTGACTTCGGCACCGTCCTCACGGGGCTTTCAAAACAGCGTTGCATAGCGGCGTTGCAGAAGGTGGGTTGTGGCAGGATAGCATACTACGTGGACGAATGTCGTCAGGAAGACCTGTTCCACGAACTGGAGATAGGCGGCAGCACGGAATCATTCTGCAACGAAGCCCGCAGACAGTCGGCATACACCGATGAAATGGGCGTTTTACACCCTTGCGGCGCCACCGATGAGCAGATAATATGGGCGTGGAACGAGCTGCTGACGGGCGTGCCAGTGGAGAAACTGCGCATGATACACCATCTGCGCCACGACCTCGGCTACCGCACCGCCATCCTTTCCAACACCAATAAGATACATTGGGAGAAGGCGTTACGCGAATATTTCACCGCCGACGGGCTGCGGGTGGAAGACTATTTCGACGACATATTCCTGTCATACCAGATGGGTATGATAAAGCCCGATGACGACATATATATCGAAGTCAAGCGCAGGGCGGGGCAATCTATAGAAAACATCCTTTTCATCGATGACTCCGAGAAAAACTGTCGCGCCGCAGAGCGCAATGGCATACATGCCTTCCACGATGCCACGGGCGAGCGATGGATGACAGCCCTCATGCCATGGCTCAACGGTGACGGCAAGGCTGCCGTGATAGGCAACTTCGACGGCGTGCACCGCGGGCACCTCTCCGTCATTAATACCCTGCGTACCCTTGCCACGGAGCGTCACCTTACGCCCATCGCCCTTACCTTCGACTGCCATCCGCGCTCCGTCTTCCAGACTGATTTTCACCCCGAATTTCTCACCACCATAGAGGAACGTGTGTCTCTTCTCCATGCCGCGTTGCAGCCAGAGAGGGACGATGATGCCATGGCCGACGTGCATCTGCTGCACTTCGACAAGGAGTTTGCCGCCATGCCGGCACGGCAGTTCATGGCCGACGTGTTGCGCGACCAGCTCGGTGTGCGCCTGCTACTGCTTGGATACGACAATCGTTTCGGTAGAAGCAATCCCGAAGAGAACTTCGATACCTACCGCCAGTACGGCAGGGAATTAGGCATTGAGGTACTCATGGCAGAGCCATTGGACATTGGTGAGGTGCGCGTGTCGTCCTCGCACATACGAGCCATGGTGAAGCAGGGCTGCATGGAGGAAGTCAGCGAGTGTCTGGGCTATCCGTACAGCATCAAAGGCACGGTGGTACACGGCTATGAGGAGGGGCGGAAGATAGGTTTCCCCACTGCCAACATACTGCCCCCGGAGGGTAAACTGATGCCCCCCAACGGCGTATATGAGTCGGAGGTGGTGATAGAAGGCGAGGAAAGGACGCGCAAGGGCATGACGAACATCGGCACACGCCCCACATATAATGGTACGGACGTCACGATAGAGACAAATATCCTCGGTTTCATCGGTAATATATATGGTAAGGTTATCACCGTGAAGCTGAAGCGGATGATACGCCGCGAGATGACGTTCGACACGCCAGAGGACCTGCGCAGGCAGATAGAAAAAGACCGTGCACAGATAATTTGATACCCTTGTCCCTGACAATAGCTTACCTTTTCTGCCGCTAACAAAAGCAAAAGAACAAGAGAAATGAAAGATGCCATACTTTATTTTATAGCCTTCGTCTTGATAAACCTCGCCGTATCGTTCGGCGCGGAAGGTCTCTCCACCGTCTTCAACATCAACGACTACGTCGGTTCTACGGCGTGGCTGCTGATAATGTCGGGAGCGACCTCCGCCATTGTTATAACCCTTTTCCTCGTACTCAAATGGTACCCGGCGAGCCGCGGCTACGTGCGCAGCAGGCCGTGGGGCACTTTTTTCTGGACGGTGATGCTTGCCTTGGGCACCATTCTGCCCCTTGCGTGGCTTGAGGAACTGATACCTGACGAGCTGAGGAAGGACCTCGCGGGTGACGTTATAGCCCGTATGCTCGGCTCCACGGAGGGCTATTTCGTGATTTGTATGCTCGCTCCGCTGGCAGAGGAGATAGTGTTCCGCGGCGCTATAATACGCCGTCTGGTGGAATGGGGCAGGGCTATCAGAGCGAAACGCCTCGCCGCCACCGATGGCACTGCCACCTCAGCCCTCAGCGACCGCAGGATAGAGTGGGTAGCGATAGTTGTCAGCGCGCTGCTCTTCGCCCTTGCCCACTTCAACCCCGCGCAGGCACCCCACGCCCTCATCGTTGGCGTGCTACTCGGGTGGCTCTTCGTCAAGACGGGCAGCATCGTGCCCTGCTTCCTCCTGCACTGGATTAACAACAGCATGGCGTATGTTGCCTTTAAGCTCTACCCCTCATTACCGATGGACGCGAAGCTGTTGGACTATTTCCACGGCAACAGTATTGTAATGTACCAAGCGTTGTTGTACTCGCTCCTCATCGCCCTGCCAGCTCTTTACCAGCTTATTATAATGAAGCGCAGGGCGTGGTGAGAGACCTATCGCAGTGCGCTAAGAATGCAAAAAATGCCCGTTTCATCGGGCTTTACCATGCTTTTGACATATCACAAAGGCGCGACGGACATCTTTCCGCCGCGCCTTTGTTTTATTCCGCACGTGCAGCAAGGGCTGCCGTGCTTAGCTCCTGCATTTCAGCAGCGCTGTCGCAAACCAGCCTACACATGCCAGCGACAGTACCGGGTGGGCGGCACCGCACAGCAGCACAGCCACGAAAGCCGCCTGCGCGTTAAGTATCCGTGCCGCCTTCTCTACCGTCACCTCCTCCTCCAGCATACCGCTGTACGCCTTCGCTATCGCCTTCAGTATGCCCGTGCGGCGGTTGTTGAGGCTTGATGCCACTGTCCTCGCCGCCTGTGCGATGTTTGATGCCATGGCGGTCAGTCCGCCAAACTCCTGCTTCGTCTCTACGTTGATGGTTGAAATTCCAGTTTTCATATTCTCAGTGGGTTTTTGTTATTTTACGTTTGTTTCTGGGTGCAAAGGTAATCGTATACTGTGCACAAATAGTTCGATTTGAAATTTTCTTCGTTAAACTATATTATGGTTTAAGAAAATTTTACTAATTTCAAAGCCTTGGCGAACAAATAAGTTAACGGATACTAAACAACGAGGCGGCAAAAAAGGTGTTTTTCGGTAGTGTGGCGGCGGTTTGCCGCGGCGTTTCCCTGCCTGCCCGGGGAGGTGGTCGATATGGGTGTAAAGTAAAAGCATAGATATTACAAGGCAATCACATAGCTTTCACCTTGTAATCTCTATGCTTTTAATTTACAATCTCTATGCTTTTATTTGGAATAAGAAAGCAAAAAGACAGAAAAAAAGCATAGAAGACAGTCGTTTTCCGCAAAAGTTATGACTTTTGGGGAATTAATTCCGAGAAAGTTATGACTTTTGCGGAATTGCCGTCCTCTATGCTCTTGCGCCACGATGCCGTTGCCTGCCTGTCCCCATCGTTGGTGACGGGTGTCGTGAAAGGCATGGCGGGGCTGTGTCGTGGCAGGTCATTGCGGTTTGCCTAACGGCAGAGCCGCTGCTTTATAGCCTCCACCTTGGCGTAAACGTCCATGGGGTCCACGCCGCAGTGGAACGTGTTGTCCTCGTAAAGTATGCGGCCGTTAATCATCGTCATCTTGACATTCTGCTTGGAGCCGCTATATACTATATTCTTCTCTATATTGTTGATGGGCTGCATATTAGGCTGCCAGAGGTCTATCATTATGATGTCCGCCTTCTTTCCCCGTGCCAGCACGTCGCAGTCGGTGAGGTGCATCGCCCTCGCGCCGTTGACAGTAGCCATGCGCAGCACCTGCCGCGCGTCGAGTGCCGCCGCGTCGTTGTCGTGCAACTTTGCCAGTCCCGCCACGAGGAACATCTCGCGGAAGAAGTCGAGGCAGTTGTTGGAGGCAGGGCCGTCAGTCCCTATCGCCACGGGAATGCCGCGTCTGAGGTACTCCGTCACGGGGGCTATGCCCGAGGCGAGCTTGGTGTTCGACCCGGGGTTGGTCACTACGTACAGCCCGCGGCGCGTCATTATGTCGTAATCAGCCTCCGTCATGTATATGCCGTGGTAGATGCCGCCGCCGTAGTCGAAGAGTCCCACGCTGTCGAGCAGTTGCACGGGTGTCATGCCGTAGCGCTGTTTGCAGCCCTCCACCTCCGCCACAGTCTCGCAGGCGTGGGTGTAAACGGGCGCTTTGTATTTACGTGCCAGCGCGGCAATGGCCTTCATGTTGTCCATGCAGGTGGTGTATTCGGCGTGGAAGCCGAAGATGTACGACTGCAGTGAGTCGGGTTGGTTGCCTGTGAGGTACATCCTCTCCAGCCATTCTATGTTCTGGCTGAAGTCGTTCATGCCGCCCACCTGGCAGCAGCGGAAGCCCATGTCGTCCATCGCCCTTGAGACCGATTGCGGCGTGAGGTACATATCGAAGCAGGCTGTGATGCCCGAGGTGAGGTATTCCAGTGCCGATAGCTGGCTCATGTGGTAGATGTCGTCCTCCGTCATCTTCGCCTCCACGGGGAAGATGGCCTGCGTCAGCCAGTCGTTCAGCGGCAGGTCGTCGGCTAAGGAGCGCAGCACGCTCATGCCGCTGTGCGTGTGCGCGTTCTTGAAACCGGGC
Source organism: Prevotella sp. (assembly GCA_022773825.1). Lineage (GTDB taxonomy): Bacteria > Bacteroidota > Bacteroidia > Bacteroidales > Bacteroidaceae > Prevotella. Next base: position 15,978 of record JALFOF010000013.1, on the reverse strand, counting down.
ATGAGGAGGTTGCCGCGGCAGTCTTTCTCGAGGTCGAAGCCGCCGCCGGTGGTGGCGGGACCTACGTAGGTGATGCGCGAACCGTCGGTGTGCACCTCACCGAGAAATATCTCCTCACCCTCGTTCATGGTGAGTATGCGTGCGTTGTGAAGTCTTATTTTCATGTCAAACAGGTATGAAATTTGGTGCAAAAGTACAAAAAAAATGGCACATTGTATATAGGTATGCCGATTTTTTTGTACTTTTGCAGCGATACTACGGTATTCTTTTACCAGCGACACTGCTGGCTAACTAAAACAAAAACCATACAAGCATCAATGAAAAAGCTACTCTTCACCCTGCTGGCAGCCGCCACTTCCGTGTGCGCGTCGGCACAGTTTGACTACGCTCCCGCCTTCCCCGGCGCGGAAGGCTTCGGCCGTTACACCAGCGGCGGTCGCGGCGGAGCCGTCTATCACGTCACCTCCCTTGCCGACGACGGCAGCGAGGGCACCCTGCGCTGGGCGTGCCAGAAATCGGGCAAGCGCACTATCGTGTTCGACGTGTCGGGCACTATCTACCTTACCTCCGCGCTTCAGCTGAAGAACGGCGACGTGTCCATCCTCGGACAGACAGCCCCCGGCGACGGCATCTGCGTGGCTGACTACCCCTTCACCATCAACTCCAGCAATGTAATAATACGCTTCATTCGCTTCAGGCTGGGCAACCGCCAGGTGGCTTACCATGAGGGCGACGGACTGGGGGGCATGGACCAGAGCAACATCGTGGTGGACCACTGCTCCGTAAGCTGGTCTATCGACGAGTGCCTGTCGGTATATGGCTCGAAGAACATATCCGTGCAGTGGAACATTGTGGACCAAAGCCTCGTCAACTCCGGTCACTCCAAGGGCTCACACGGCTACGGAGGCAACTGGGGAGGCTCCGGAGCGTCGTACCATCACAACCTCATGGCGCACCACACCAGCCGTACTCCGCGCCTCGGGCCACGCCCCGGCACGCAGACAGACGAGAGAATGGATATGCGTAACAACGTGATATACAACTGGGGCGGTAACGGTTGCTACGGCGGAGAAGGCATGAACGTCAATATTGTGAACAACTACTACAAGCCGGGACCTGGCACAAAGACACGCAGCACTACCATACAGCAGCGCATAGCAGCACCAGGCATACGCACATCTGAATACACCCACCACAACACTAACACACCCAACCAGTGGGATGTGATGTGGCACGTATGGGGAAAATACTACGTTGACGGCAACGTGAACCCCAACTACGCGAGCGTCACCAACAACAACTGGACCTATGGCATATACAACCAGATAGACGCAGGCAGCTGTGACGGCACTTACAGCGCGACTACGCGCGATACTATCAAGATACTCGCGCCCATAGCCTTCGGGCATGTCACCACGCAGGCAGCGGAGACGGCTTACGAGAAGGTGGTGGCATACGCTGGAGCGTCATACAAACGCGACGCGCACGATGCCTATATAGCCAACGATGTGCTGACGGGCACGGCGTCACACTGCGCCCCTGGCACCGTAACGGGCTTCATAGACAATCAGGACCAGGCTGGCGGATGGCCGGAACTGAAGAGTGATGTGGCACCTACCGATACCGACGGTGACGGTATGCCCGACGAGTGGGAGACGCAGCATGGGCTAAATCCCAACGACGCTACGGACAGAAACAAGTATAACCTCGACTCTCACCACTACTACACGAACCTTGAAGTGTACTGCAACTCGCTCGTGGAAGATATGGTTAAGGCACAGAACGCCGGGGCATTGACCGACGTTGAAGGCGCGTTCGAGGAGTATTACCCTGACTACCAGAACGGGGAAGTGGAGGCGGCAGCCACCCTTTACGCCCATCCGGGCGAGAAGGGCAACACGATAACGTGGGAAGACGGCGCTAAGCTCACCATAACAGGCAACAGTTCGAAGACCCTTGACCCCGCCGGCGTGATAAGCTACGAGAACAATACCTCCAAGTCCATAAAGCTATCCAACGGTGCGCAGAACACTTTTACATGCCCCGAGGGCAAGGTGGCAACAGAGGTGACGTTCATATCCTACGTCAACGCCGACCCTATCTCCAAGCCCTGCTACTGGGGCGAGATAGCAGGCACGAAGTATGATGCGGCTTCTTCCACGCTGATGCAGTCGGCAAGGGATGCTGAGAACCCTGACATCAACACCTTCACACTGCCCAATCTATCGTCGTTCACCTTCACAAACAGCGGCACGCAGGTGTGCTTTCTGATGAAGGTGATGATGATTGACGCTACAGACGCTAAGGGTGTGCAGGCGGTTTCGGAGGCTTCTGCGCCAATGGACGTGTATTCTCTCAGCGGCAAGCTGCTGGTGAAGGGTGCCACAAAGGCGCAGATAGCCGCTCTGCCAAAAGGCATTTACGTGGCAGGGGGCAAGAAGCTGACAGTGAAATAAGGGCGTGGTACGCCGCGCGGCACGCGCCGTAACGGCGTGTGTGCGGACAGTTAGTTATATGATGCAAGGCAGGGACGCAGGTGCGCGCCCCTGCCTTTTGCGTGTCTTGAGGGCTGACGGAATGGCATTTGCGACGGGATGAAGGGCTTGTAACAAAAATGTAACATCCGTGTAATAAATGGGTAATCTGATGTAAGTACTTTTGCAGCGGAGAAAGAACTAAAAAAACATCAGATGATATGAACACATTTTTCTTGGGTATTGTAATCTTCCTCATCGTGCTGGCTATCTTCGACCTCGTGGTTGGCGTCAGCAACGATGCCGTGAACTTCCTCAATTCCGCCATAGGGGCGAAGGTGGCGAAGTTCAAGACCATCTTGGTAATAGCCGCCATCGGCGTGTTTGCGGGGGCGGCGTTGAGCAATGGCATGATGGACGTGGCGCGCCACGGCATCATGACGCCGATGTACTTCTCTTTTTACGACGTGATGTGCGTCTTCCTCGCCGTGATGGTGACGGACGTGATACTGCTCGACATCTTCAACACGCTGGGTATGCCCACCTCAACGACGGTGAGCATGGTGTTTGAGTTGCTGGGCGGCGCCTTCGCCATAGCGTTGCTGAAGATAATAGGCGGCGCGACAGCTGCCGACGGGACGTTGCTTACCCTTGGCGACCTGCTGAATACGGAGAAGGCTCTGAGCGTGATTCTCGGCATATTCCTCAGCGTTGGCATAGCCTTCGTGCTGGGTACGCTGGTGCAGTGGATAGCAAGGTTGGTGTTCACCTTCACCTATCGCGTGAACGGAAAGACGACAGACGCGAGCGGAAACATGGGAGGACTGACGAGCAGCTCGCTGAAGATTGGCATATTCGCTGGCATCGCCGTGACGAGCATCATCTGGTTCCTGCTGATAAACGGACTGAAGAACAGCACACTGATGACACCTGAGCTTAAAGAGACGGTGAACCAGAACACGTGGTACATAATCTGCGGCGGCATAGTGCTGTTCTCCGTGCTGATGACAGTGCTCAGCGCGCTGCGTCTGCCGGTGCTGAAGTTTGTGGTATTGCTGGGCACTTTCGCCCTCGCCATGGCGTTCGCCGGCAACGACCTCGTGAACTTCGTGGGCGTGCCGCTGACGGGTCTGGAGGCTTACAGGGACTATACCGTCAACGGTGGCGGCAACTCTGACGGCTTTATGATGACGAGTCTCATGGAGAGCGCGAAGACACCGATGCTCTATCTGGTGCTGGCAGGAGTGGTGATGGTGCTCTCGCTGGTGTTCTCTAAGAAGGCGCAGGGCGTGGTAAAGACCAGTGTGGACCTGAGCCGCCGAGACGAAGGCGACGAGATGTTTGGCTCATCCGGCGTGGCACGCGTGCTGGTGCGCTCGACAACAAAGTTTGCTGGCAGGGTGGCAAGCATCATTCCCGCGCCTGTGGGCAAATGGATAGACTCACGCTTCAACCCCGATGCCTCCATATTGGAGGAGGGCGCGGCGTTTGACCACATACGTGCTTCGGTGAACCTCGTGCTGGCAGGACTGCTGGTGGCTGTGGGAACATCGCTCAAATTGCCGCTGTCAACGACGTACGTGACGTTCATGGTGGCGATGGGTGCATCGCTCGCCGACCGTGCATGGAGCCGCGAGAGTGCGGTATTCCGCATAACGGGCGTGCTGTCCGTCATCGGTGGATGGTTCATCACGGCGGGAGCGGCGTTCATAATGTGCTATCTCATAACAAACCTCATGTTCTTCGGCAAGTTCGTGGCTATGCTAATAGCGGTTGTGGTGGCGGTGACGCTCCTCATACGCAGCAACATTGCCTACTCAAAGAAGAAGTCATCGGAGCGTGCTAATGATGTGATATTCCGCAAACTGCTGCGCGAGCCTGACGAGAACCTGCGCTGGGAACTGCTGTGCAAGCACGTCAGTGTGAGCGAGGATTTGCACCTTAGGTTCGTGGCAGAGACCTACGAGGAGGTGACGGACGCTTTCTTCCGCGAGGAATACCGCCGGCTGAAGCGGGCTGCATTGGAGATTGAGGAGGAGCGCAACGACCTCAAGCGGGAGCGCAGGCGTGAGATAGTGGGCTTGAGGAAGGTGAACCCCATCCTTGCCATGGAGCGCAACACGTGGTACTTCCTCGTGACGAACTCGGTGGAGCAGATGATTTACTGCTTGAAGCGTATCAACGACCCATGCCGTGAGCACGTGGGCAACAGTTTTCTGCCTGCGGAAGGCAACTACGTGACGTCGTTCAGGAACTATAGGGGCGAGATACTGAGGTTGTTCCACCGTGCGCAGGAGTTCCTTGCCAGTGGCAATGCCGCGGTGGCCGGGGCGGTAAGGGCGGACGCTATGACGTTGCAGGCTTCGCTGTCGGCTTACCGCAAGACGATAATCGACGACATACAGCGCGGTCAGCTCAACATAGAGACGATGACGGTGTTCCTGCTTATAGTGCAGGAGTCGCAGGAATTGCTCAGCGCTCTGCGCCACATGATGCGCGGAATGGTGAAGTTCCAAGAGTAGGTTAGTAGGTTGTGAGGTTTTAGGTTGTAGGTTATGAGGTTTTAGGTTGTGGGTTGTGAGGTTTTAGGTTGTGGGTTAGTAGGTTATAGGTTGTGGGTTATGAGGTCGATAGGATGCATGATTAGCTTTGAAAAGACGAAAAAAAACAGCCCAGGGTTCGCACTCTGGACTGTTTTTTTGTTGTAGGTTATGAGGTTTTAGGTTTTGGGTTGTGAGGTCGATAGGACGTATGATTAGCCCTGAAAGGGCGACATAATACAGCCCAGGGTGTGAACCCTGGGTGACAAGGCACATTACCCAACAATACTATCGGCACCCCGAAGCCGTCAGGCGAGGAGCACAAAGTGCGACGAGGGGTGAGTAATCGCCTGTTATTGACAATGACATTACGTGCTGTCTCCAATACATTCCCTTCTCCGTCCTTACACCCACACCCACCAACCTCCTAACCTTTCACCTCCCACTTCACGCCCTCCGACCTTCTACCCTTCCACCCCTCGGTGTCCTTTGGACACCTCGCCTACCGGCTTCGGGGTGCCAAGACTTTTTTATCGCTGTGTACGACAATACCCAGGGTTCGCACCCTGGGCTGTATTATGTCGCCCTTTCAGGGCTACTCATGCGACCTATAACCCAAAATCTCTTACCTCCCATACCTAACCCCCATAACCTCTCACCTCCAACAAAAAACCTTTTCCTCCTGACCTCGCCCCCACGCCCTCCTAACCTTCAACCCATAACCTTGCAACCTCGCATCCACAACCTTTTGACCTTCAACCCAAAACCTCCCAACCTCTCACCTCCCAACCTCGCCCCCACCTCAAACCTCACAGTAAAAGCACCCATATTACATCGTAAAAGCTATGCTTTTGTAATGCAATATGGGTGCTTTTATATTGTAATCGCTATCCTTTTGTGCCGCCAAGGCTGGAGGGGGCTGGAGAATAGGGATTACGGTGTCCGCGGCACGCGTACGTGATGCGCGGGTGCTACTTGCGGCTATTCCACCAGTAGTACCTGTTGTAGCCGCGTGAGTACTCGTGTTCATCGGTCCAGTAACCTCTTTGCGACTCTTCGCCGTCGACAAGGGTTTTCACGCCCGTAATGATGTCGTACTCGTTGCGGTCTTTATGCTGCTCCTCGTAGTCGGGGCTGCCCAGTGCGGGAGGCACCACGTTGAGGTCGAAGATGAGGCACGCCATGCCCTTTGGGGCGATATTGCCGTAGAGGCGTATGGTGTGCCTGACGTAGCCCGTGTTCTTCTCGCTGCGGAAGGTGAACTTCAGCAGTATGTCCTTGCCGGGAGGGATGACGTTGTTGTCCTCGGGGTCGCTGATGACGCAACCGCATGAGGGCTGAATGTCGCTGAGAACGAGTGGCGTCTGCCCCGCGTTGGCGACACGCCAGAGCAACGTCAGGTCGGTGCCTTGCACCAAGGGGTAGTAGTGGCGTATGGAGTCTTGTACCAGCATGGTTGTCATTGGCATCTTCTTGCTGCACGATGTGCTGGTGAGGAGTGCCATGATGAGTGACAGGATGGTGAGTATTGCTCCGGGATGTGTCTTTTTCTTCATTGTCATCTTGCGTTGTATGACTATTTACCCTTGAGGTATTTCTCCAATGAGCCGTTGGTCTCCTTGTAGTTGAGCAGGCCAGGCACGCTCTTGTAGTCCTTTAGTATCAGCAGCAGCTCGGCGCGGTCGTCCTCGGAGGGCTTCAGTTGCAGGCGGGTATATGCCATGGCTGTGAGCATACGGTTGACGAGTTGGCGCTCCGTTCCGCTGACGCTCTTGCTCTTTTTGTCGAGTTTTATCCAGAAATCCACGAACTCATCGGGGTCGAGGTAGGCGGCGATGGTCTCGGCGATGGTGCCGTAATAGGGCATGACGCGGTTTGTACGGCTCAGCTTTTTCTCCAAGGAGAGGTAGTAGTCGCCTATCATAGTGCCACATTCGGGGTAGTATTTGTCGTAGAACTGCCTTACGAGTGCTTCCACGTCGGCGTTGACGTTGAGCAGCAGGCGTGAGAGAACGTAGGACTGCACGTCGTCGAAGGTGGAGTAGTCGTCGCCGCTCCCGTTGATGAAGACGCCTGTGATGCCGGCTTTCTGGTAGTATTTGAGGCGTTGTTGCATTATCATCAGGCAGGGATAAGGCGTGAGGTAGTCGTCGAAATTGCGGTCATACTCCCACACATAGAGCAGTGGCGTGACCTTTTTCCATGCCTCTACCATGGTGTTGAACCTGCGGTAGCCTGCACTTTCCTCAAAGATGTAGCGCATGGGGATGTCCATTGTGGAGAGCATCACGCCAGCGTTGGATGGCAGTTTCCTCGTGGGCGGCTGCTTGGTGGAGTGGTATGCCGTCATAAAGAACTGGTGCTCAGGGTATTTTGCTGCCAGTTTCGTTAGTAATGCCGCCACGGCCGGGGTGGCACTGTCGGCTGTGTTGCCTGCTGCACGGCACTGTTCGCACTGGCATACCTTCTTGTTGTCGGCGGGCATGATGGTAAACCGCCCTCCTTTAGGGCCCCATTGGTCGTCTATCCACTCGGTGATGATGGTGTGGAGCTTTGGCGAGGAGAAGCAGTACTGTGTCTTGTCACGCTTCGTTCCCACCATGGCATACACCTCCTCGGGAGCGTCTTTGCCTATCACCTTCCACAGGTTGTGCCCCCATAGCGCCCAGTCGTTATCGACGTTGTGCGTGCTTTCCAGTCCGAACACCTCGGGTTTGGCGTTGGTGGGCGTGCAGAGGGCGCGGAAGTCGAAGGGCTTCGCTACCGGTTGTGCCGCCTGTCCGCAGGAGGAGAGCAGCAGCAATGTTATGGAGAGAAGGTGTAATAGTCTCATAATGGTTTGTGGTTCGGTGTCAGAAGGTTACGACGAGCTGCCCTTGTATGTAGAACATATTCTTGTAATCGGTGCTCGATGATGAGGCGCTGGTGGAGTAGTCGGTGCCCCATACGCCCGTCTGCACTTCCTGGGAGCGGTACATGGTGTACCATGTTCCTGATAGCGCGGCGGCGATGTGCCTGTTAAGGAACCACATGAAGCCTCCTCCGACGAAGGTGTTGAGCTTGCTGAAGCCTGCGGGCATGGAGTTGTCGAGCAGCTCTGTCTGCGGTGCGTTGCCCACGCCGCCTATCGCGAAGACGTGGGTGCGTGTGCCTTCAAAGGGGAAGAACTGTCCTTTCAGCTGGCTGTTGAAGTATATCTTGCTCTTTAGCGCGAAGGCATCGACGCTGCCTTGCACGAGGAACTTGTTGATGGTGCGCTGCGCCGTTAGTCCTACCTGTATCAGCGCGTCGTATTTTGCCTCCCATCCTGTGGAGACATATACGAAGTCCGGGTCGGTGCTAAGGTACTTCTCCTCGTTGAGTATCCATGCGTATTTGCGGGTATAGGTGCTTATGCGTCGGTAGCTGGCGTGGACATTGAAGAGCCATGTGTCCCACATCTCGCGCTCCAGCGCCGCTTTCAGCGTTATCTCGGGGAAGTATTTGCTTGCCCACGCTCCGCCAACGCTGAACGCCCACGGTGAGTCCTTGAAGCTATGCCGCCACTCCAGTCCGAGCATCACGCCCGTTCCGCCCGACTCTATGTCCTCTTTTGTGAGGTTTTCCGACGCCGCGCCGTCGCGACCGGCATAGGCTAAGCTGAAGGTGTAGCTGTTATTGTCTTTCTTCAGCAGGTATTGCGCATAGGCATTGGCAGATATTACGTCCTCACTGCCGGGGCGCGCCTGCTGGTATGTCACGGTGATTTCGTTGTTGAAGCTAAGGCCTTGCAGCTCCTCCAGATGCCTGCTGTGCTCGCGGAAGTCCATCAGCGTGGGCTTATAGTACTTCTGATAGACGTAGGCGGAGTCGTAGTTGTGCATCGCCTCGTACACCAGTCCCTTGGTATAGAGCAGCTCCCGGTTATCATGGTGGAACAGTAACGCCGTGTCGAGCGTGGCAATGGCGGAGTTGTAGGCCTTTGCCTTGGCTTGATCCATAGCTAATTGCTGGCTATATTCAGCGAATGCCCGCACGAGTGCAGAGTCTCCGATGTATGTGTCGAGCTCCGGACGCAGCATTTGCACCGCTTCGGCGTGGTCGCCCTTGGCCGCAAGCAGTCCAGCCTCTTTCACTATGAAGAAGGGGTCGCCGGGATATTGCGTCCTTCCGGCGTGTATCATGTCCTCATAGTCGTCTTTATAACCGAGGATGTCGGACGTGGTGATGGCCTGGTGCAGCAGTTCGTTGGAGGTAGGGCATACCAGTAGCGCACTTTTCACAGCCTTATAGGCGTTGCGTATCATGCCCCTCTCTATCAAACCTTTTATGTATGGCAGTGCGTACTCCTCGTATTGGTATGCTATGAGCTGCGCCTTCTGCGGGTCGTCGTCAGCCTTTGCGTATGCTTCCGCCAGCAGGTTCAGCGCCGCTTCCGTATTGCCCTGCGCCTTGAGCAGTGCCGCGCTTTGCAGGATGTAGCTGCTGTAGTTGTACTTGTCGCGCAGTTTGTCAAGTTGTTTCTGTGCCGGTTCGTATTGTTTCGTTTCGAAATAGCAGTTGTACAGGCGTGCCATAGCGCCCCTTCTCATTTCCTCGTCCACGGCGTTCTCTTCCACAAAGGTGAGGTCGGGTATTGCTTCCGCGTATTGCCCCGTGTTCATTTGCTCCGCCGCTGCTTCGTATCTCATCTCTGAAAGGTACTCCCTCACCTCCTCGTTGCGTGGGTTCATGGTGTAGAGCTGTTCCAGTATGCCCCTCGCGGCGTTCTTGTTGCCCAGCCGTCTGTTAACGATGAACTCCTTGTACAGCAGTTCCGGCGTGCCTTTCCCGCTGCCCTTGGCGTCTTTTATATACATCAGGGCGTCGTCGTAGTAACCTCGTGAGATGGCGGTGTTAAGCAAGTAGTTCAGAGCCTCGGCGCTATGCTGCTTGGCGTACACCCTTGCCATGGAGGTATAGGGGTCGTTCAGCTGCGCGTTCTCTGCCGCGGACTTCTCTATCTCGTTGATTTCTTTTGTCAGTACGGCGGACCTTGTGGTCTTGGAGCACTCCTTGAGGTAGTTTATGGCTTCGGTATATAGTCCCTGTTCCGCGAGGATGTCGGCGCGTTTCTTCATCAGTGCCACGCTACCCGTTATGCGTGCGCCTCTTCCTGCCACCTCCGCGGCTTCGTTGACGCGTCCCGATTGCAGCAGCATATTGCACAGTGCGAGGTAGTATTCCTCGTTATCGGGGTATGTTTTCACGAGGTTTTGCAGCGATTCGAGCTGTCCTGTGAGGTCTCCGTTGCGCTTTTGCCTTATCAGGTTCTGTTCGTTTAGGAAGGCAATGTCCTTCTTTATGACGTTGTCGTTGGGGTAAATGCGTTGCAATCTCTCCAGCAGTCTGTTGGCTTCCTCACGGTTTCCCTGCTTGCGGTATATGTTTATCTTGCGCCGCCACCATCCTCGGCTGTAGGGGTTGCGTTCGAGTAGTTCGTTGATGTAGCATATAGCGCTGGAGTAGTTGTGTGTCTCCTCCTCCACGTTCACCAGCAATTCCCTCGCCTGAGTGTTGGTATTATCGTCGCGCAACGCCTTCACGAGGTAGAAACGGGCCTTGTCGTACTCTTTGAAGTGGTAGTAGTACTTACCCATCAGCTCGTTCATCACCGATAGATCGCCGTAGTCTTTCCACCCTTCATCAAGCAGTTTCTTGCCTTCACTCCACCTGTTGTGCCTGAAATGCTCGCGAGCATTGGCCTCGTAGTAGTCGGGAGTCTTGACCTTGTTGAATATGGCGTAGGTATTATCGGCACCGCCAAGGAGCAGTGCCAATACCATAGCTGTATATAATATAAGGTGTTTCATGCGTCGTTCTATTTTCCCGTGTTATAGCGTTTACGTGTCATCGCGCCCCATGATGCCTTTGTGCGGAAGATATAGTTGAGGTATCCGCGTATGGAGCAGTATGTTATTATGGGGTGATAGGTGAAAGGCTCCACTATGGCTGCTGCCAGAAGTTTCCAGTATGATATTGCTTTTGTGTAGGAGCTACCGAGTATATAGTCGTAGAACACCACGAACTGCGACAGCATTACGGCAAAGACGTACATCATGGTGAATACCACCCAGAAGGTGTCCCAGTTCACACCGCCGGTGAATACGAGGTATATGAACATCACCATACCCACGGTTTCTATTATGGGTGCCATGAACTCGAAGAGTAATATGTATGGCAGTGTTATCATTCCCAGGTTTCTGTATTTGGGATTGAGTATCATTCGCCAATGCTGGTGTATGAGCTGTATCAGTCCTCGCCCCCACCTTGTGCGCTGTCTGTATAGCACTTTCAGCGTGGATGGGCCTTCCGTCCAGCAGCAGGTGTGCGGTATCTGCACCACGCGGTACGGCCTTCCGAAGTCGCAGCAGTAGCGTATCATGCGGCATAGCATATCCATATCCTCGGCGAAGGAGTCGAAGCCGTAGCCGCCTGCTGCCAATACCACCTGAGTGTTGAAGAGACCGTAGCCTCCTGACACGTTAGGCATGGCGTTAATGTTAGACCATCCCATCTTACCCACGAGGAAGGAGCGTTTGTATTCCAGGTCTTGGAACACGGCGAGGGGGTTGTTTGCCGTCTTGTATTCCACTATCTCGTCGCCTCTCAGCTCAAAGCCGTTGCTCATACTCATGGTGCCTGACACGGCAATGATGTCGTGGTTCAGCAGCACGGGGAAGATACACTGGTAGATAGCGTCGCGTGATAGTATGCAGTCCGAGTCGGTATTGATGAAATAGGGGTATCGCGCCACGTTCAGTCCGCCGTTCACGGCGTCGGCTTTCGTGCCGCCGTTCTTCTTGTCCACCACGGTAAGGTTCTTGTAGTGGTAGTCTGTGGAGCGGAAAAGCCTTTGGAATGGCTGGCAGTTGATGTGGTAAACGTAGTCGTATGGCACCTCTATGAGGCTGAAATTGTTTATCAGTTTCTCAAGGGTGTCGTCCTTTGAACCGTCGTTGACTATGATAACCTCAAACTTAGGGTACTTCTGTTTCAGCAGCGACTGCACGTTTTCCACGATGTTCACACCCTCGTTGTATGCTGGTGCCACTATCGACACGCCGGGTGTGAATGGGCTTGTCTCCACCATTTGCTGCACGTATTCCAGTGTCCACCGCTTATAGCGCGAGGTATAGCTGTATGCCATGATAATGAGGAATATGTAACTCATTATCAGTGCGAGCGAGTAGAAGAATACTAAGTATCCGTAGAATGTAAAAATAAACTGCCACATAAGGTGTTGTCCTTGTCTTTTGGGTTTCACCGTCTGCCGCTTTACAGCACTTGCAGCTGCTCCAGCAGTACGGCGGAGTCCACTTGGTCTATCAGTTTGCGCGTCTCTTCGTCGGCCTGGCTGCGCATTATCTCAAACAGTCGTCTGCCGGAGTTGCCGTATTGGTACAGGCATTGCAGTGCCACGACGTGCGTTTCTCTTGACGAGCTTATCTCGTATGCCTTCTTGAAGAACTCTGTCTGCCTGCCGGAGTTGAGCGACAGCAGCGCTCGCAGCACTTCCTGCCTTATGTGCTCTGGCTGCATGAAGTAGGATTCCACTAATTTTTCCTCCGCGTTGACATCGCCGAGCATCGCCACCACTTCGATGGCGGCGGACCTTACCTTTAGTCTTTCGTCGAGGAAGTAGTTCTTCACCTCCTCTTTCTCGTTTTCTTTTCCCCAGTATGCCACCTCTCTGACGAGGAATGCCGCTGAGTCCTCGTTGGTGACGCGGTCGGCGAGGTTGAGGAAGTTGGGCATAAGGCGTTCTTGGAACATCATCCATCCGAAGACGTAGTTGAGTATCATGGGGCGGTATAGCGACTGTTCCTCGTTGAGTTCCGTTATGAGGTAGCGGTAAGGGATGTTGCGTGAGCAGGTGATATAGTTCAGTCGTGCCATCATTCTTATCTCCCTGTTGGTGTGGTTGACGAAGTTTGCCAGCAGTCCCTCGTTCACTGTTATCTGTAGCATCAGCAGCATTTGCAGTGTGCGGAACACGTCTTTGTGTTTCAGCAGTTGGAAGGTGAAGCGGTCAACCACGCCGAGTGAGGTGGCGAGTGTCTGCATATTGGGCAGGCACACTATCTCGTACATCGCCATTCGCGCCTCTTCCAGGATGTTGGCGTAGTAGTATGTGTCGTTCTTCCTTATATCATCCTCTGTCTGCCCCAGCATCTCCAGTATTTCCTCGTGCGTGAGTGTTTCGGCGCTGCCGAGTATCAGGTGGAATTTGTCGGAGTAGTATTCGTATATTTCCTTCTCTTTCTTCTTGCGGCGCTGATGTCTCCACACTCTGAAGAGGAAGAGCATGAAGAGTACCACGAGCATTATGATGCAGGTCATGGCTATGGTGTACGAGGTGACAATCTGCCATGGATAGCCGGAGAAGTTGTTTTCCAGCAGGTTGAGGTAGTATTTTATCAGCTCCAGCCCACTGTACTCCACTGACCCAAAATCAGATTGCGTCAGTCTTGCCAGCGTTCCTGCCAGTGTTTGCAATGCGTGGTCTGTGTATTGTATGGTCTGTTGAAGACTTAGAACCATGTGTTGTTTTTTGATGAATGCCGCGGCAGTGCGCTGCTGCCGCGTTGTTTCGTGCGTAGGCGGTATGTGTTGCTTCCTGTTTCGGCAGTGTGGTTTCCTGTGTCAACAGTGCAAAGATAATAAAAAAACGAGCCTTTTGCAAGTTTTTTCGCGGAAAATATATCTGTCCCCTTATGAAAATTATGTTGTAATAAGCCGAGACCGCATTTACGGGGTTGTCGCTCTCCCGTAAATGCAGTCTCTTTTTTGTCGCTGTATTACATATCCTGTGTAGTGCAAGCGATTTTGTTTCGCGCTGTTTGCTATACAAGGACTTCTTTTTAGTCCTTCTTAGTCACCGTGCAGTCAAGCAGGTTGCCTTCGCCGTCGTAGTTCACGTAGTTGCCGTCCTCGTCCTTGTTGAAGGCGTTGATGTACTCTCTTGGCTGTACGGGCTTGAACTCTATGGTGCTTTGGTTGAGCAGGTTGAGCAGCTGTTGGCGTGTTATAGAGCTGTTGTAGTAGTTCCACACCTCGAAGGTTATGCCGTCACCGAAGACGTTGCGGCAGTATTTCAGAACTTTGGCGTTGATGCCCTCAGACTCTATGTATATGCCTTCGGCGGCGTATGTCACTGTCAGCTTCACCGTCTGACCGTCGATGACGCGCTCCAACGTGCTGTTTATCTCGTTGTAGCTGAGGTTCTCGTAGTGTTTCTCCACTATGAACATATCGTCTTTAGCGCAGTAGTACTGGTTGCTAACAGGTATGAACACCTTGAAGTCCACTGTGTCGCGAACGTGTACAGAGAGCTTTGATGACTCCTCGTCCTTGTGGTCCTGTGCCGCGAGGTTCACCTCCACGTGTCCGTTGCTCACTACTGGCACTACAGGTGTATCTGGAGTGTCTGGAGTGTCTGGCGTATCGGGCGTATCTGGAGTGTCTGGTGTGCTGCAAGCAGGTATAATTTTCACCACCCAGTCGTTGTACACGCCATCGCCTGGTACGTTCTCGCCGCTGCTCTTCTGTGTTGTGTAGTCGAAGCAGAGGTAGAGGTTGTCCTTACCGTTGTAGTTGATGGTGTAGAAGCGGTACTTGTCTGCCACGGTGAGGTTGCCGTAGCTGTCGTGGTAGCGGGCAGCCGTTATCTTAAGGTTCAGTACCAGAGCGCGTGGACCGTAGTTGGCGTTGTAGTCGTTGATGTGCTTTGCCACGTCGTTTTGGTCAACAAACTCGATGTAGTCCATTTGGTTGGAACCTGTAACCTCGTGGTTTGCTCCGTTCATGTCGTTGGTGTAGTATTTGTCGTAACTTCCACCTACGTTCTGTATGAAGTAGTTGTAGTGGTTGAACTCTATGCTGCCCTCGTTGGGATGGTCCTTGAGGTAGTTGAGCACGAAAGCCTTTTCCTCGTCCGTCACCGCCTCGCCCTTGCCCTGCTCGGGTGCGTAGCTGGCGAATGCCTGGTATGCGGGGTCGGTAGGATTGTCCATTACCTTGTAGTACCACCACCATGCGCCCTCGGCGATTTCGATGTCGTTTGAAGAGCACCTTGTCTCGGCGGCCTTCTCGAGCTTCAGTTCGTAGGTGGCAGGTGTTCCGTTGTTGTTTCCATTGTCATTGATTGCATCATCGCTTGAACATGACGCAAGTGTAATGCCCATCAGCGCGGACATTAGCAGAATGGCTTTAGTCTTCTTCATTTCTTTTATTAATTGCACTTTGTATGTTATTTGCTTAATCCACTTGTACCTTTGGTGAGATACTCCTTAAAGTATGTTATCTTACCATAATCGCACATTTCTGTCATGATTTCGTGGTGCAAAGGTAGGCATTTTTATGTTAACAACCAAGAATTGCCTCATAATAATGGTGTTTTTATTCTCGGAATTAATGTTTTATAACATACACACCTTGTTTTTGTGAAATATTAAGTAATATTATTGGTTTTTATTGTAGATATTTCAGCTATGCGGTTCTATTTGGGATATGTCTTGATTTGTCAGTCTCTTCCCCTCTCATCTGCCATGGCGTATCCCTTTGTTTGTAAAAGCTATGCTTTCGCAATCATTCCACCTGCGGTAGAAATGGTTACACAATTATATGCCCCCTACGGGGGCGGTGGGTGGATGGGACATTGACGATGATAGGGGCGAGCCCCTATCCTATATTTATGTGCCCCTTACAGGGGCGGGGGGGGTATCGTCGTCAACTGTTATGTGCCCCCTATAGGGGCGGAAAAAAGATTACACACCCATTATTGAGGTTTATATGATTACCAATCGCCCCTGCAAGGGGCAGTGAAAACTGTTTACACGCCTTTTGAAAACATTCTACATGATTGTCTTTCGCCCCTGCAAGGGGCAGTGAAAACTGTTTACACGCCTTTTGAAAACATTCTACATGATTGTCTTTCGCCCCTG
>JALFOF010000096.1 GCA_022773825.1 Prevotella sp. | reverse complement strand
CAAAGCGCGACGACCAGAACTTCTTCTACGTGGGCTGCTGGGAGTATCAGGGCAACGACGACACCGCGCCGGAACTCTCTAAGGAACCCCTCGAATACGAGATAATAAAGGTTCAGACACGTAATTACAAAAACTAACATTACGGTTGGAGGTTATAGGTTTTAGGTTATAGGTCGGAACGTATGTTAGGTCCATACAAAAATCTTATGGTTTGGCAACAGGCAATACTGTTGGCGACAGAGGTTTACAAACTTACAAGCACATTCCCCAAAAGCGAGGTCTATGGATTGGCAAGCCAGATAAGAAGGGCGGCAGTGTCCATTCCATCGAACATAGCCGAGGGGTATGGACGTTCCACCAACACCGACCTCGTGCATTTCCTCTACATGGCACTGGGCTCTTCCAACGAAGTGGACACGCAGATGGTGATAGCCATGAATGTAGGCTACATAACAAGAGAGCAATACGAGGCTATGGATGCCATCAATGCGGAGATAAACGCTATGCTGCGAGCCCTGATAAAGACACGCACAGGCTACGGACAGACCTAAAACCCACAACCCACAACCATAAAACCTTTAAGAAAATGGCTAAAAACATAACAGTAACAGTAAGATTCTGGAAGCAGAATGGTCCGAAGGACAAGGGCCATTTTGACGAGCAGGTAATGAAGAACGTGCCTGACGACACCTCGTTCCTTGAGATGCTCGACATGATGAACGAACAGCTCATAGGCCAGGGCAAGGAACCTTTCGTCTTCGACCATGACTGCCGCGAGGGTATCTGCGGAATGTGCTCACTCTACATCAACGGCACACCGCACGGCAAGACAGAGCGCGGCGCCACCACCTGCCAGCTCTATATGCGTAAGTTCAACGACGGCGACGTGATAACCGTAGAGCCTTGGCGCTCAGCAGGTTTCCCCGTCATAAAGGACTGCATGGTGGACCGCTCAGCCTTCGACAAAATCATACAGGCAGGCGGCTACACCTCAATACGCGCCGGGCAGGCACAGGACGCCAACGCCATCCTCATACCGAAGGAGAACGCCGACGAGGCAATGGACTGCGCCACCTGCATCGGTTGCGGAGCATGCGTGGCAGCCTGCAAGAACGGCTCAGCAATGCTCTTCGTCAGCTCCAAGGTGTCACAGCTCGCACTCCTGCCACAGGGACTCCCCGAGGCAGCGAAGCGCGCCAAGGCAATGGTTGCCAAGATGGACGAACTCGGCTTCGGCAACTGCACCAACACACGCGCCTGCGAGGCAGTGTGTCCTAAGAACGAATCCATCGCCAACATCGCACGCCTGAACAGACAGTTCATCAAGGCGAAGCTGGCAGACTAAAACACGCAAGCACTCCCCCCGCCGTGCCCCCATACCTCACAGGGCGCGGAGGGGGAGTGCCCCTTTCACCGAAACGCGCGGGCACATATAACCGAAACACCCCGTCTATTACACAGAACAACACCACCTATTAAAAGAGAGAGACGAGAGCAGCGGCGCAGGCGCCGCCATACCCCCACGCAATAGCTATGCCTTCATACGGCAACAGCTATGCTATCACACGGTAACAGCTATGCTTTTACACGGTAATCGCCATGCCTTAGCCATGCCAGCGTGGACGTAACACAGAAGAGACACCTATGAAGCGCACAGTGTACACCATATTCCTGCTCCTCCTCTGCCATACGCTCATGGCAGTGGCGGCAAGCCAGCCCCTCGGCGCAGCGGACAGCGTCGCCAAGGGGACGCGGCGGCCGTCCGCCACCACCGTGGAGCATCGGCAGGGACGCACGTACACCGCCGCGCAACCACTGATATATGAAGACTCCTGGGAGAAGTGGCCCTACGCCTACCTCAGCGACGACGGCGCGCCGAAAGGCTTCAACGTGGAGCTGGTGACGCGCATGATGCGCCGCCTGCGCGTGCCCTTCCTCATAAAGCTGCGCCGGCAGGAGCGCGTGCACGAAGACCTCATGCGCGACAGCGCCGACCTCTCGCTCGGCGTCGCCACCACCTACAACGCGCCCTTCGGGCACTTCGGCCACGTCACCATCTGCCATTTCACCAACAGTATGCTCGTGCCGCGCGCCGACTCCACAGGCGCCATCACCACCGAGGCACTCCGCGGGCGCAAGATCATAGTGCGCCGTGGCAGCCGTCCGCTGGCATACCTCAGCACCCACGGCTTCCCCGACAGCGTCTTCACCGTGGTGGACAACATGGAGACGGAGATACTGCGCGAGGCATCGGCAGGCCGTGGCGGAGCGATATGGAACACGATGATGATGAAGTGGGTGATACACAAGTACCACCTCGGCGACCGCTACGTGGCAGTGCCCATAGATATGCCCGACGGCGAATACCGCTTCATGTCGGGCGACACCGTGCTGCTGGCACGCCTCGACAGCCTCTGCCGCGTGATGAAGCAGGAGGGTGAGATAGACCGCCTGCTCGAAAAGTGGCTATACCCCGAGCGTGCCGACACCAACGACAGCTTCGTCACCGTCATGCTCATACTCATAGCCGCCACCATCGTCGCCATACTCGTCTTCGGCGTGCTGCGCAGGCACTACAACCACTATTCGCGCAACACCCTCACCGACGTGCGCTCGCAGATGCAACTCGTGCTGCACTCAAACAAAATGAGGGTGTGGGTCTATTTCCCGAAGACGAGACGCTACGCCTGGATGTCGTCAGACGGCGAGGTGGACGAATACCACAGCTCCTTCGAGTTCTCGCGTTTCTACCCCGACGGCGACTTCAACGTCATACACACGCACGTCATGGAGTGCCTTTCGCAGGACCAGCCGCCCGTGACGGAGAACATACGCTGCTACTCCCTCACAGAGCCCGACAAGGTGATAGACGTGGAGGTGCGCATACAGGAGCTGCGCGACGAGTACGGCAAGCCATACCTCGTCTGCGGAGTACAGTACGACATCACCGACAGCAAGGCGGCGATAGGCAATATGCGCCTGCTGCGCGACCGCTACCGCACCGCCTTCCAGATGGCCCACGGCACCGTCATGCGCTTCAGCGGCGACAAACTGCTCGTGGGACTCAACGAGATAGGCATGGAGAGGTTTGGCATCAGCGACCCCGGACGCTTCTTCGCCGAGGGGTACAACATCAGCGAGGTGGACCTGCTGGAGGGCATCGACATCGACAACTGCCCCGACGACCTGCGCTTCACGCACTTCGTGCGCGACAAGGACATACGAAGCCTCAGATACGCGCGCAGCAAGTATTTCAACGCCAAGCCATACGCCTTCCACGGATACTACTACTACGACGTATGCAGGGACAGCAGCACGGAGGGATACTACTACGTGCACCTCAACAAAAGCGTCGATATGGCGGGAAAGGTCATCAGCTATATGCTCTACATATACGACAAGACCGAGGAAGTCCTCATGGCACAGCAGCTCGCCGCCAAGCGCAGGCAGACGGAATTCATGGAGGAACAGAAAGCCGTGCTGCGCCGCCGCCGCGACTACACGCTCCAGAGCACCGGGATATGGATGGTATGCTACAACCCCGGCACCAAGGACCTGACCATCTACGACCGCAACGCCAACCGCCAACCGCCGTACTCACAGGTCAGCCTGCTGGAGTATGTTGACGGAGGCGACATAAAAAAGGTCTTCAAAGTCTTCCGAAAACTCGACAGCCGCCACCGTGGCAGCGTGACACTCTCAGTCAAGACATACCTCGTCAACGCCAAGGGCGAGAACAGGCACTTCCATTTCGACGTGCGCCCCGACTACGGGGAGAACGGAGAGGTGCTCTCATACTTCGGCACCTGCCGCGACGTCACCGCCACCATCTACGCCCGCAAGCAGCTGGAGGAGGAGACAAAACTCGTCATGGAGGCAGAGATGGTGAAGGGAAACTTCCTGAAGAACACCTCATACTCACTGCGACAGCCGCTGATAAGCATACAGCAGACCATACGGATGCTCGGACAGAATGTCAGCGAACAGGTGGAAAGCGAGCTCGTGGGCAACATCACGTCCAACATACGGCGCCTCACCACACTCTCCGACGACACGCTGCTGCTCTCGCGCATCGAGGCGGGACTGGTGACGGTGAAACGCAAACCCGTGGACTTCTGCAAACTCTTCCGCGAGACCACCGAGCAAGCCATAGACGAATTCCGCAGCGCGGCGGTGACATACACCGTGCAGGACGTTTACGACAGCCTCATGCTGCAG
>JALFOF010000093.1 GCA_022773825.1 Prevotella sp. | reverse complement strand
ATTAGATGCCCGCAAAGGATATATCGGGGGTTAATCCACTTTTCAGTGGGCTATACCCGAGTGGAGGGTAGGTTGGATACGCGTTACTCACCCGTGCGCCGGTCGCCATCAGCGGTCGCAAGCGACCGCCATGATGCCCCTCGACTTGCATGTGTTAAGCCTGTAGCTAGCGTTCATCCTGAGCCAGGATCAAACTCTCCATTGTAAATAATGTATATATGTCACTGTCTCTTCATTCCTTCATTATATAAAATAAAGAAAGAGAAAAAAGCAGCGGCGTTGTCTGTTCTTCTTAGCCCGGATGACCATCCTGTGTTTATCTTACAAGAAATTGATGGTTCGTTTCTTTCTACCCGGATGATGGCGTCTTCTCTTATAGAGAACAACTATCATCCGCTTCTCGTACTACTTGTCTTCTGTTTATGTAAATCTTGTCAAAGAACGCTTATCTTGCGTGCTCCCGAACATCGAAAGAACTTTTTGAAGAAGCTTTTAATTATCGAAAGCGAATGCAAAGTTACTACTTTTTCATATACCCACCAAATATTTCCAAGAAAATCTTTCAAAAAGTTGTCATTTTTCTAATATCTTTGATTAAAATCAATCTTAAGGCTTGTATATTTTGGTTATTTGCTGGGAAAGACGTAACTTTGTAGCGAAAACCAAATAGCAGTCTAACTAACAGCAAATGATAATGAAGAAAATCACTTACACCTTATTATTATTAATAGGTGGTATGCCAGCAATGGCGGAAACGCATTCTATCTGTTCACCAGACGGCAAGCTGACGGTGAGCATTGATGACGCGAACAATCAATTAACCTATTCAGTAAATTACGAAGGCAAGGAAATGTTATGTCCGTCCCTTTTGGGTATCAAGACAGAGATGGGCGACTACACGCGTGATGTAAAACTCACGGGAAGCAAGGAGCGCAAGGTTTCCACTTCATACGCCATGACTGGCACGAAGGCCTCCAGCAAGCGATATGAGGCAAATGTCATTGACCTTGAAGTCACGGCAAAGAGTGCCAGCCGCCCAATGACGGTTGAGATACAGGTCAGCAACAACAACATAGCCTACCGTTATCACCTAAAAGGAGCCAAGACCAACGACAAGGACGAGCCGCGCCGTACCACTATCTTGTCAGAGTCCAGCAGTTTCAAGTTCCCGTCCACCACTACAACCTTCATCTGCCCCCAGATAGACGGTGACCACAAGGGCTGGATGAGCACCAAGCCAAGTTATGAGGAGGAGTACAAAGCCGATGCTCCCATGGCAGAAAAGTCGAGATACGGCAAGGGATATACCTTCCCATGCCTCTTCCACGTAGGCAATGACGGATGGGTACTCGTCAGCGAGACTGGCGTTGGCAGCAATTACTGCGGCAGCCACCTCAGTGACTACGATGCCGGCAAGGGCTACACCGTCGCCTTCCCCGATGCCACAGAACTGCACGGTTTGGGCTCCACCACTCCTGCCATCAGCCTCCCTGGCAGCACGCCGTGGAGGACAATAACCGTCGGCAGCACACTGAAGCCGATAGCCGAGACCACCATCAGCTATGATGTCGTAGAAGAAATGTACCCTGCCCGCGAGGCATACAAGCCTGGTCGTTACACCTGGAGCTGGCTTATATGGCAAGACAATTCCATCAATTACAAAGACCAAGTGGAGTTCATAGACGTTGCCGCCGCCATGGGCTTCGAGTACTGTCTCGTTGATGGTTTCTGGGACGAGACCATTGGCAGGGACAATATTGAAAAGCTTAGCAAATACGCGCAGTCCAAAGGGGTGAGCCTCCTGCTGTGGTACAACAGCAACGGGTATGCCAACGATGCTCCACAGACACCTCGCAACTGCATGAACACCTCCATAGCCCGCGAGAAAGAGATGGCATGGATGGAGAAAATCGGCATCAAGGGCATAAAGGTTGACTTCTTCGGCGGCGACAAGCAACAGACCATGCAACTCTACGAAGACCTCCTCAGCGATGCCAACCGCCACGGTCTCCAGGTAATATTCCACGGTTGCACCCTACCCCGTGGCTGGGAAAGGATGTACCCCAACTTCGTTGCCTCCGAAGCCGTCCTCGCCTCAGAGAACGTTTACTTCAGCGAACACCACGCCAAACAAGAAGGTTTCGAGCTAACCATGCACCCCTTCTGTCGTAACACCGTGGCAAGCATGGACTGGGGCGGCACCATGATGAATCGCTTTATGAGCAAAGACAACAAAAGCCGCCACAAGCGCTACACCAGCGACACCTTCGAGATGGCGGCTGCCATAATGAACCAGACAAGCATACAGTGCATCTGCATGCAGAAGAGCAACCTCACCGAGTTGGAACAGTTTGAGCTGGACTTCCTGAAAGCTGTACCAACGACATGGGATGAGACACAATACATCGACGGATACCCTACGAAATATGCCGTCCTCGCCCGTAAGCACGGCGACAAATGGTACGTGGCAGGTCTCAACGGCGAGACGACGGCGAAGTCCGTCACCCTCAATCTACCAATGTTTGCAGGTCGCGAGGTGACGTACTACACCGATGCCGCCCCCAAGAAGAACAGCACCGAGCCACTCACCCCTGTAAAAAAGACCATCAAGGTAGATAAGAAAGGCAACGCAAAGGTGACGCTCCAGCCTATGGGCGGCATCATCATCACCGACGGCATATAACATATCGACAACACATTGAGACTTATAATCATCCCCGGAAACGCAGGCAAAGTGCTGCATTTCCGGGGATAAACATTCATTTTGACCTTATTAGTAATTTGCTATCAAAAGATGAGTTACTTTTTTTGTCGTTTCTATTCATAAAACTAGCAAGATATTCCTTATCAAATGTGCGTATATTTATACCCTTTTTATTATATAGGTTATAAATAAAATGGCAACCGACAAACCCTGTGGAGAGAATGTGCGGACATTAACCCAAAACTGCTGCTAAACGATACATGATTGCAGAAAATTATGAATCGTAGCAGCAATATAAATATGTATGAAGGTCTTACCTCATATTTCCTTCCTACAGGTGTCCTGGAGTACTTTGAAGTAACAGACGAACTGAAGAAACTCGTGGAAAGGTTTTAGCTCAAGTTTCAAATCCTTTCGATGTAGAACAGTCACGTCATTTTTTTGTAGTCTCCCAATAGCTTTTAATGGCATACAGAGGAACATTTACCATCCAGTCCTCCTGACGATAATCAGCCATCGAGGTTCGCAGACATCTGACCTCGAGGTTCTCGCAGTGGAATGCCTTTAGGGATTTCGACTGAAGGTTTTCCTCCGATTTCACTTCCACAGCTACAATGTCAGTATCGTGCTGAACTACGAAATCCACCTCTTGAGTGCTGTTCTCCTTGCTGTAGTAGAATACCGATAGATTTCGACAATTGTGAAGCTGTGAACATACGAAGTTCTCAGTGAAACTACCCTTGCTCTCTGCCATCTTGTTTGGCAGCAGCATCAGCGAAGGCGGCATGTCGTTCATAGCGCCGAGGAGTCCGCAATCGAGCATATACAGTTTGAAAGAGGAATAATCCGCATAGCAGCCTAATGGCATATCTGGTTTGCTGACCCTGTCTATTTTGTAAACCAAACCGGCATCGAGAAGCCATTGTATGGCAATCTCAAAATCCTTGGCTCTTGCACCTTTTCTTACAGCACCATAGATAAATTTACGGTTATCCTTTGCGAGTTGTGAAGGTATGGATTTCCACACTTGGTTTATTCTTATAGCCTCATTTGTTGGCGCATGTTTGGATATGTCCTTGTCGTATGCAAGAAGAATCTCCTTCTGTATTTCCCTCACTTGTACGGTGTCATTTGTTTCAAGATGCTTCTTCACCGCTTCAGGCATGCCTCCTGTGAAATAATATTCCCTAAGCGATTGAACATACAGGCTTCGTGTGCCGGCAATGACATCCCATTGTCTGTTCTTCAGCATTTCATACATTTGCTTCTGTCCCTTAGCCAAGAGAAACTCCTCGTATGTCATCGGTCGGATATTCATGGTGTTTACCTTACCTACGGGGAATGACTCGCGCTGATGAAGAGTGATGCCGAGCAATGAGCCGGCTACTGCCACATGATACTCCGGGGCATTCTCACAGAAATATTTCAAGGCGTTAAGCCCCCTTTTCAGTTCTTGTATCTCGTCAAGGATGATGAGGGTCTTGCCAGGTTGGATGCTGACACCTGTTATAGAACCAATGGCGAGCAGTATGCGTCTGATGTCATAGTCGGGCAGAAACAGATCCTTGACCATTTCGTTGTCATCACAGTTGATGTATGCCGTCTGTTCATAATGCCTCTTCCCGAATTCCTTGAGTATATATGTTTTGCCCACTTGGCGTGCGCCAAGCAGGATAAGTGGTTTGCGGTCGTTTCTCTCCCTCCATTTCAAGAGGTCTTTCATTATTTCTCTTTCCATTCTATTGTAGATTTTGTTATTTGT
Source organism: Prevotella sp. (assembly GCA_022773825.1). Classification (GTDB taxonomy): domain Bacteria; phylum Bacteroidota; class Bacteroidia; order Bacteroidales; family Bacteroidaceae; genus Prevotella. Next base: position 26,985 of record JALFOF010000093.1, on the reverse strand, counting down.
CTGCAAAAGTACGTAATAATCATCACATTACCAAAGATTAAAACATTTTTATGAGGGACTTTTAGTGTAATTAACACACTTTTATGAGGGAGTTTTATGTGTAATACAACATTTTTATGAGGGAGTTGCTTTTGTATCCCGAAATTCGGAAAGAACTATGTTACTTCTATGTCCAAAGCGAGGTGATGAACATGGGTAAGATTCCGTCTGTTCTTTTATAAGCCAAATAATCATTTTACTTTGATTATTATCCTGCGATACGTACAAAGTGGAGTTGCGGCATTGTCACTAACCTTCAGTATGACGTGTATGGTCTTGTCACTTGCGTCATTGGGAATGAGCAAGCGAGTGAGAGAGCCAACAGGAGCTGAGAAGTTTAGATTACCCTTGAATGTCATCCGGGTCAGAACCTCCAATGTCGGTTGTAACTATCATCCTTGTATGGTTTTGGGCGCATACAGGGAATATTGCCCCAAAAAACAGTAATTCGGTAATAAACTTTTTCATTATCATGATTTAATTCCGCTACAAAAAGTAGCATTTAAGACGGAATACATCTGCCTCGATGTTACAGGTGACATTGCGGTAAAACTGCATGTGCCACTCCTTCTCGTCTTCGTACTGCTTGCTTTCACGTTTGCACATCAAGGAAGATGCGGTTGTGAACAGTCCGAGTTGCTGATTTGTAGTCGATTTCTTGAACATATCTTTGGACTTGATTTCTATGCAAAGTTAAGCATTTTTCTCCAGATTACAAAATGTCAAAGATAATCTACAACCAAAAATACCAGCATCCCGAAGAAATCATCCCCGGAAACGCAGGCAACATGCTGCATTTCCGGGGATAATTCATATTTGAGGCAATGTCTGGAGTCGAAAGACACCTTATTTATAATAATAACCATAACATTGTTAGTAAGACCGTCGCACCGCAATCTCTATGCTTTTACCCTGCAATCAGATAGCTTTTGCGGTGCTAAAGCATAGATATTACACAGTGAAAGCATAGCTTTTACCGTGGGATGCGTTTTTCCTCTCAAAATATGTGCAGACCGTCAAGGGCGCAGGGGGTGCGAGTATTGCCGCCCTTGTGCCGCAAGCATCAGTACCATCGTCATCGCCTCTGCCACGGGTAACGCTATCCACAGACCAGAGACACCCACTATTTGTGGCATGACGATGAAGCTGGGGATGGAGAAGATGAAGCCGCGCAGGAGGGTGAAGAGGGTGGCGGGGCGCGCAGCCTCGGTGCTCAGCATATAGCCTATGAGCACTATGTTCACGGCTATGATGAGGAAGGCTGGCGAATAGTATGGCAACCCTTCGCGGCAAAGGTCGTAGGCGCGACAGTCCGTGCGCAGGAATATGCCGGAGATGGTGTCCGCGCCGAGCGCGATGAAGCACATTCCCAGCACCCCGAACATCAAAGCGGTGCGCAAGGCTATGGCACGTGCTTTGGCAAGTCGCTCCACGTCGCCCACACCGTAGGCGAAGCTGATTATCGGCTGCACGCTCTGCACTATGGCGTTGCCCATCATGAAGACGATGGGCAGGCAGTAACAGCCCACGGAGTATGCCGCCACGCCGTCTTCGCCGAGGTATTTCAGGAAGACATAGTTGCCTACTATTATTATGGAGGCTATGGCAAGCTCGCCGAGTAGCGCCGAGAAGCCTATTTTTGTCTGGTACGCTATGTTGCGCAGGCTTAGCGCAAGACTGGTACGTGTTCTCTTTATAGGGTACAGATGCACTGTCTTCGTATGGCGCAGGAGGTAAATAACAATGGGTATATTACCCAAAGTGAAGGCGATAGTTGTAGCTATCGCCGCGCCTTCCAGTCCCATCTGCATCGGGTAGATGAGGATGTAGTCGAGCAAGATGTTGAGCATCGCCATGCCGCAGTTCATCACCATGGCGAAGCGTGGTGAGCCGTCGAGGCGCACCATGAACATGGCTGTCATGCCAAACAGGTTGAAAGGCATCAGCAAGGCTATCCAGCGAAGGTATGAGCAGGCCTGTGGCAGCAGCACATCGGAGCATCCGAAGAGCCTGCACGTGTCTTCTTGAAACAGAAACACCGCGCCGCCGACCACAGTCCCCGCCATGACGCTGGCGAGGATGCCTTGCGTCAGGTTGATGTTGGCGGCGTGGTTGTTACCTTTCGAGAGGTGTATGCTCGCCACCACGCTGCTGCCTATGCCGAACATCAGGCCAATGCCTGCCATGATGAGGAAGAGCGGGGCTACGATATTGACTGCCGCGAGGGCGTCGCTGCCCACGCCGTGGCCTACGAAGGCGCCGTCGGTGATGTTGAGCACCACCATTGACACCATGCCGATGAGTGTCGGCAGGAACATACGGCGGAACAGTTTGCCGACGGGCTCGGTGCTGAAGTCTAATGAGTCACGGTTGTCTTTCATCTTCTTTTCTTTGTCCTCCGCGCAAGCGTGCGGCGGGGTGTTTTACAATTCAATATATCCTTTCGACACGAGGTCGTAGTACACAGCTTCCAACTCTTGCAGCGAAAGCTTCTCCACACTGTGTTCTATCATGCGTATGAGGTCGTCTCTGCGCCTTTCATCCGCAATGTCGTAGCGGTTGGTCGTTGCCATATCTGCTGATGGTTGACGTGGTTCAAACTTGCATAAAGCCCCGGGCGCACATGGGTTCCGGGGCTTTATGATTTGTATTGCGATGTTTTGACACTTAGAAGTTTATGTTCTTATATGTGAAGTTCTCCACATACTCCGGGTGGAAGTCCTTGTTCTTGGCGCGCACCGTGATGTTCTCGAAGTTGAAGTTGGAAAGGTGATATACCTCTTCCTGCTGCTTCACGTTGAAGAACGTGTTGCAGTCCACGTCGCAGTTGCGCATTGTTATGTGGTCGGAGTACGACATTGGTTTGTCTTTCCTGCCTTTTAAGTCGTAGAACTGCGTCCATGGTGCCACGAGTATGAAGTTTTTCACTGGTCCTTTTATGTCCTCTACGGTGATGTACTCATAGAGTTGCGGTGTATCGGGACGCATCTTCAGCCAAAGGAGGTTATTGGCTTGCGAGCTGATGTTTATGCGGCGCAGTATGATATTGCGGCTGTGCACCGACTCGGAGCCAAGCGTCAGACATCCGTGACAGAAGCCGTATTCACAGTCTTCGATGATGATGTTGCTGTTGGCACCGTTGCCTATGCTCTCTTTGGGTATCTCCACTCCGTCGTAGTTCTTCTTGAAGGCGTCGGCATACGGACCCTTGCCGCCTTTTATGGCTACGGCATCATCGTTGACAGACATATAGCAGTTTTTCACGAGGACGTTCTTCACCACGTCAAGGTCTATGGCGTCGGTAGAAGGTCCCTTGCTGTCGTTGGGCGTACCGAGTGAGTATATGCGCAGCCCCAGCAGCTTTACGTTCTCCGAATTGTATATGTGCGTTGTCCAGAAGGCTGAGTTTTGCAGCTTCACCCCTTCTATCTGCACGTTCTTGCAGTTGCTTATATAGACGAGTCGCGGACGCTGTTCGTCCTTGTTCGTGCACTGCCTGTTCCACTTTCTGCGCAGCCAGAAGGACTGGTGGTAGCGCAGTCCGTTGCCATCAATGGTGCCTTTTCCTGAGATTGTGAAGCCGTCGAGACCGTCAGCGTTGATGAGTGCGCCGAAGTAAGTGCAGGTCTCGCCCTCTATGCGCGTCGTGCCAAGGGGGTAGTCGCCAATAAAGTCCGAGCCCATCAGCACCGCTCCGTCTTCAAGATAGAGGTGCGTGCCCTGCTTGAACACCAGTCCGCCGGTCATATATATGCCCTGTGGCACTACTATCACGCCGCCGCCGTTGGCTGCCGCCTTGTCTATCAAGGCCTGAATCTCTGCCGTATGCACCCTGCCGTCGGCGAAGATGCGGTGGTCTGTCAGCTTATACTGCTTGCCAAGGGCCTGCAAGTCCACTGCCGCCGTGTTGCGAAACCACTCTGGTATCTCTGTACCGTCTGGGAAAAGATCTTTCTGTACCTTCTTCGCTGCATACGACTGCGAGAAGGAGAGCACTGCCATGAGTGCTGCGATGAATAGTTTTCTCATGTTAATTGTTTTGTTGTTTGAATTATTAGTTGTTAGTATCTTTTGTCTTTCTGTTTGGGGTGGAAGGCACTGCAGGTACTATTTCCACCACTGTCAGCCGTCTGTCTTCTACCTTAAAACGCACATCCCTGCCGTCGAATGACATTCCGTAGATACGTCCTGGGTCGTCATGGTACTGCGGACGAGGGTCTTGCGCCAGCACATTCCGCAATGGTTGCGTCACGAGGGCTTCCAATTCCTCTGGCACCATCACCTCCAGTGGCTGCCACCGCGCCGTATCCGTGAAACCACCTCGTGCTTCTGGGTGTGCGTCCGTGTAGGGAATGTACGGTTTTATGTCGTATATCGGCGTGCCGTCCATCAGGTCTGCCCCCAGCACATGGATGACCGGACCGTCGGGGCAGTCATAGTCTATGCGGTCAATGCGCACCGACGACAGCCCTATGGGGTTGGGACGGAATGGCGAGCGCGTTGCGAACACACCTATCTGCTTGTTTCCTCCAAGGCGTGGTGGGCGCACTGTCACTCCCTTCGCCGCGTGCTTGTTGGCGGAGAAGCCCCATATCAGCCATAGATAGTCGAAGTCTTCCATGCCACGGATAGCGTCAGCGGTGCGGTATTCCTTTGCAAGCACTATGCTGCCGCGCACGTCTGCCACTACTCCCGCTTGTCGCGGAACGCCGAACTTACTGCCAAAGGGGGAACGGAATGTCGCTACTTGTTGCATGGTTGGGCACTGTTTTTCACCCGAGCACAGGTACTATGAAACGTGTTAGCAGATAGCCTCCCACCACGAGCCACACGTAAAGCAGGCTTGCCAGCACGAAGGGACGCGCTCCTGCCTGGCGGAATTTGGCTATGCTGGTATCGCATCCCAGCGCCGTCATTGCCATAGTGAGCATGAAAGTGGAAATGAACTCTATGGTTTTCAGTGCCGCTGAGAGCCATACCTGTCCACCGCAACAGGCGTGCAGGAAGCTGTTTACGCATATCATGAGCAGGAACAGGAAAGCGAACCAAGGCACTATAATCTTCTTTTTCTTACCGCCAGCCTCGGCTGTGCTCCCCTCTTCTGCCGCCGTCGCCATGCCACGGCGCGCCGCTTCCAACGCAAGGCAGTAGCTCATGATGAGCAATACGGGCACAAGCATCATCACTCGCACCATCTTCACTATCAACGCGGAGGTAGCTATCTCCTCCCCCATGGCGTTGCCGGCACCTACCACGTGCGCCACTTCATGCAGGGTAGCACCCGTATAGATACCTATCTGCTGCGTGGTGAAGCCGTCGAACAGCCCCGCACGGTAGGCTATGGGATAAAGGAACATGGAGATTGTACCGAAGATGACCACCGTGCTGACGGCTATCGCTGCCTTATGCTGCGATGCTCGCACGATAGGCTCTGCTCCAAGCACCGCTGCCGCGCCGCAAATGGCACTACCGGTGGATGTGAGCAGGGTGCTGTCGCGGTCAAGCCGTATCATCCTGCCGAGCCATAACCCGAGCAATATGGTGACTGTCACTATGATGGCATCCACCACTACCGCGCTGACACCCACGGCAACGACATCCTGGAACGTCAGGCGGAAGCCATAAAGTATGATGCCGAGGCGCAACATACGCTTGGAACAGAATTTCAGTCCCGGCTCCCACGCCTCGGGAACTCGTGAGCGATAGGTATTGGCGAATATCATACCAAGCACAATACCCATGATGAGCGAACTGAGTGAGAGTGCTTTTACGGCAGGTATCATTGCCATAAACCATGCCGCAACAGACATGACTGTTATCAGCAAGATGCCATATCCTGTGTCTTTGTTCATAATATTTTTAGTTATCGAATGTGTATTTTCTTATTCACAGCACCGTGGCGGCAAGCCTCTTTGCCCGCTCTCGCAGCGCGTCCGTTCCTTCTTCCACTGGTCCATACGTCAGTACCACGCCGAGACGGCGTCCCTTTTCCGCATCGGGTTTGCCGAATATGCGCACCCTTGTGCGGTCTTCCTTCAGTGCATCGAGCAGGTTGAACTGCGGCTGTCCTTCGTAATCCCTGTCTGCAAGCACCACGGCAGACGCGCCAGCGTGCTCAAGGTGTATGCCAGCGATAGGCAGTCCCATCACAGCACGGAAGTGAAGCTCGAACTCTGAGAGGTTTGTAGTGTGACCAAGTGTCACCATTCCTGTGTCATGGGGACGGGGAGAGAGCTCCGAGAACACTACACCAGTGTCCGTAAGGAAGAATTCCACGCCCCAGATGCCAGCTCCTGTCAATGCTGTCGTAACCTTTTCAGCCATCATCTGCGCATCTTTCAGGTCTTTTTCCGATATCTGGTAAGGCTGCCACGACTCGCGATAGTCACCGCCTTTCTGCACGTGTCCTATCGGTGGGCAGAACAATGTCGGTCCGTTTTTCTGCGTTACGGTGAGCAATGTGAACTCCGAGGTGAAGTGTATGAACTCTTCTATTATCACCTCCTTCACGTCACCACGCGACCCTGCCATAGCGTCGTCGAACGCCTTGCGCAGGTCTTCCTCGCGCTTCACCGTGCTCTGCCCGTGCCCTGAGCTCGACATCAGCGGCTTAACCACGCATGGGAAGCCTATCACCTTGCTCGCCTCAAGCATCTCCTCGTAGGTTTCGGCATAGAAATAGCGTGCCGTGCGCAGCCCGAGTTCCTTGGCGGCAAGGTCACGTATGGCCTGCCTGTTCATGGTATAGTTCACCGCTCTGGCTGAAGGCACCACCTGTATGCCCTGCTTCTCGAAGTCAAACAGTCTCTCGGTGCGTATCGCCTCTATCTCCGGTACAATAATATCAGGCTTATGTTTTTCAACCACAGCGGCGAGGGCATCACCGTCAAGCATGGAGAATATCTCCCTTTCGTCTGCCACTTGCATAGCGGGCGCATTGTCATAACGGTCGCAAGCCACGACATACTGTCCTGCTCGCTTTGCTGCAATGACGAATTCCTTACCTAATTCGCCAGAACCTAAAAGAAGTATCTTTTTCATTTTGCTTAAAGTTTTTTGATTGGTTTTTGTGGTTTAGGTACTGGGGCGTTGGTCTTTCGGATTGAGCGAAGTGACCTATAACCGTCAACCTACAACCCTCAACCTACAACCGACTAAATCTTTCCCTTATAACCTGTGCTATCACCTCTGCCGTGCGCTCCAGTCCGAGGAGCGAAGAGTTTATGCAGAGGTCGTAACTCTGTGATGCTCCCCACTGCTTCATCGTGTAATAATTGTAGTATGAGGCACGTTCCGCCTCCTTCTTCTCTATATATTTGCGCGCCGTCTCCATGTCGCAGCCCAATCTTTCCGACACCACCTTAGTGCGTTCCTCCTCGTCTGCCGTTATGAAGACGCTAAAGAGGCGTTCCTTCTTGCGCAGTATGTAGTCGGCACATCTGCCCACAAACACGCACGACGACTCCTCCGCAGCCTTCCATATCACCTCACTCTGTATCTGGAAGAGCGATTCCTGCGATATGCTATTGCTGTAAAATGTGCTGCTCATGCGTCCCAGAAAACCCGTAATGGGCCCGAAAAATGTCTTTAACGCGCCGTGGTTCTCGTCATGTCGTGCAAAAATCTTGGGATTGAAGCCGCTCCGCTCCGCCGCCATGTTTATCAGTTCGCTGTCGTAGAACCTGCATCCGAAGTCCTTCGCCAGCATCTTTGCAATCTCACAGCCGCCACTGCCGAGCTGCCGTCCCACGCTTATTATGAGGTTGTCCATAGCCTTCCGTTTCTTTATTTCAGTTTCTTTATATACGCCCACAGCATCCCGTATGCCATCACCGCCGCCACAGCGTCAGACAATGGCATGGCGAGCCACACGCCATCAAGCCCCATCATCTTCGGCAACACCACCAAAGCCGGCACAAGGAATATCAGTTGTCTGGACAAACTGAGGAATATGCTCACCGTAGCCTTGCCGATAGACTGGAAGAAGTTGGTAATAACCATCTGCGCACCTATTATGATGAACATTGCCATGATGTAGCGCAGGGCGGTGACAGACATCGCTATCAGCGTCTCATCGGTAGTGAATAGCCTCGCCACCAACCGTGGGCAGGCCATAGCAATGACGAAACCAACGGCGCACACCGCCGTGCCCGTAATGGCAGAGAGCTTCAGCACCTCCAGCAGGCGGTTGTAGTTCTGCGCACCATAGTTGTAACCGGCTATCGGCTGCATACCTTGGCACACGCCGAGTGTCACCATCACGAAGACGAACGCCACGCGATTAGCTATGCCGTATGCACCCACCGCCATGTCGCCACCATACGCGGCAAGGGTGTTGTTGATGAATATCACAACCAAGCAGGCGCAGGCGTTCATGGAGAAGGGTGACACCCCGATGGCGACTATGTTGCGCACTATCGGCATACGCACCCTGAACTTGTCGTACTCAAAGTGCAGCAACTCCTTCTTGTTGCCGAACATCCGCCACTGCCAGCACAAGGCCACTACCTGCGAGAGCACCGTGGCGTAAGCCGCACCGCGTATTCCCAGGCCGAAGGTGTAGATAAACAGCGGGTCAAGGAAGGCGTTGAGCACCACGGTGAATATCGTCAGGTACATCGCCGCTTTGGGTTTGCCCGCAGCACGCAGTACAGCGTTAAGTCCGAGGTACAGGTGCGTCACGGCATTACCTACCAATATAATCTCCATGTAGTCTCTGGCGTATGGCAAGGTGTTGTCGCTCGCCCCGAAAAAGCGTAGTATAGGGTCGAGGAAGAGTAGGCTCACGCCGCCAAAGAGCACGCCGACAAGAATGTTCAATGCCACGCAGTTGCCGAGTATGGAGTTGGCAATGCCGTAGTCCCTCTGCCCCAGCTTGACGCTGAGGAAGGTAGATGACCCCACACCTATTGCCGCGCCAAAGGCTGCGGAGAGGTTCATAAACGGGAAGGTTACGGCAAGTCCCGATATTGCCATCGCGCCAACGCCCTGCCCTATAAATATGCTGTCAATCATATTGTATAGGGAGGACGCCACCATTGCCACTATCGCGGGCAACGCATATTGCATCAATAGCGTGCCAACGGGCTTTGTGCCCAGTTCCAATGCTGCTTGTTTATTGCTCATATCAGAAGCCCCTCTCCCTCTTTCCTTTGCCGGGAAAGGGGAAGGGCGGGCGTTTTTTATGTATTACATTATTATATATTCCCTGCAAAGTTAGTTATTTTTTCGCGCACTGCAAAACAAACAGCAAGAAAAGTTTTGCCACCTTACATTTTTAGGCTACCTTTGCACCGATATTGGTTAAGAGGTTTTTGGTCTTAGGTTAAGAGGTTGGGGGTTGAAGGTTAAGAGGTCTTGAGAGGGAGGTTAAGAGGTTTTGGGTTGAAGGTTAAGAGGTCACTTCGCCCAACCTTGAAGACAAAAAAGAAAAAGACTTAGACCTAAAGACCTAAAACCCCAAAACTAAAGACCTAAAAGCCAAAAACATAAAGACCTAAAACCTAAAACCTAAAGACCTAAAACCCCAAAACTAAAGACCTAAAACCCAAAAACAAAAGACCTAAAGCCAAAAACATAAAGACCTAAAACCTAAAACCTAAAGACCTAAAACCCAAAAACAAAAGACCTAAAACCTAAAACCTAAAGACCTAAAACCCCAAAAACAAAAGACCTAAAGCCAAAAACATAAAGACCTAAAACCTAAAACCTAAAGACCTAAAACCCCAAAAAACAAACCGCTATGCACTTCGACGACATATTTTTCACCTCACCCACGACCTCCACAGCGCCACTCACGCTGTCTCAACTCAACGGACTTGTGCGCGAGGTCATTGAGCTTTCCATGCCCGATGACTACTGGGTAACGGCGGAACTGGCAAGCGTCCGCGAAAGCCACGGGCACTGCTACATGGAACTGGTGGAGAAAAACGACTTCACCAACACGCCGGTGGCACAGGCGCGCGCCTGCTGCTGGCGCAACACATGGATGCGGCTGTCGCCCCGTTTCTCATCCGCCACCGGGCAACCGCTGCACGCGGGGCTGAAGGTGCTGCTGCGCCTGCACGCCAACTTCCACGAGGCGTACGGCTTTTCGTGGATGGTAACAGACATAGACCCTTCCTACACCATGGGCGACATGGCGCGACGGCGGCAGGAGATACTACAGAAGCTGAAGGAAGAGGGAGTGATAGACATGAACAAGACGCTGCCCGTGTCGCCCTTCGCGCAGCGCATAGCCGTCATCTCCAGCTCCACGGCGGCGGGATATGGCGACCTCTGCAACCAGCTTGCCGACAACGACTACGGTTTCAAGTTTCGCACGCAGCTCTTTCCCGCTATCATGCAGGGCGAACAGGTGCAGGACAGCGTAATCCACGCCCTTGAAGCGGTAAACGAACAGGCGGAGATGTTCGACGTAGTGGTGATTATACGCGGCGGCGGTAGCACCGCCGACCTCTCCGGCTTCGACACCCTGCCCTTGGCGGAGCACGTCGCCAACTTCCCCCTGCCTGTCATTACGGGCATCGGTCACGACCGCGACCAGTCGGTACTCGACGTCATTGCCTGCGTAAGCCAGAAGACGCCGACCGCCGTCGCCGCCTTCCTAATAGAGAACCTTACCTCCACCCTCGCCGTCATCGACGACTGCTCGCGGCGCGTCACACGCTCCGTAACGCAGCGCATGCAGCAGGAACGGCTCACTTTGCAGCGCATAGAGCAGCACCTATCCTCTGCTGCGACACTGCGCATCATGCGCGAGACGAATCGCATGACACAGTGCCAGACGCGCCTGTCGCACGCCGTCAATAGCCGTTTGCAGGCAGAGCGTAACCGCCTCAGCACTCTGACGCAACGACTGCCATGGCTCGCCGCAACGGTGATGGAACGCGAACGCCACAGGCTTGATATGCTTGAACAGCGCGCCAAGGCAGCAGACCCTGCGAACATTCTGCGCAGGGGCTATTCCATAACGCTGCACGGGGGCAAGGCGGTATGCGACGCGAAGCAGCTGAAACCTGGCGATGGCATCAGCATCATACTCGCCGAAGGAAGGGTTGAGGCAACTGTCGAGTGACGACAATTTGTTACCTTGCGCACGTTTGAATACCCGTTGCTACGGGAAAGCTATGCAACCATACCGAAGAAGAGCTTTACTAACAACCACAACGCACACCTCCCAGAACCTTATGGATTCTGGGAGGTGTCGTATTTACACTATTTATGCTTCATCGCTCGCAGCCGTTCCTTCTGCGATGGCGTTATCCTATAACTCTCTATCGCCTTCTGTATCGCCTTGTTGTGCGTCCATTTCTCCAACCGCCGCTCCCCTATATAAGGTATTACAGCATCCCACTGCTTGGCAAGGGCGGAGGCAAAAAACCACGCCTGCATCATGCGGACATAGTAATGGTCATGCCTCACCGCCGCCACCATGGCGAGGTACTGCGGTTGGAAATAATCGTCGAGGTAGTAGCGCATCAACATCTCCATGCCAAAGCGCACCGTGAATGGCTCAGGCGACTGCATCCAGCGCGCGATGTCGCCGATTAACCGCTCACGGTTCTTCTTTATCGCGAAGGCTTTAGGCGACAAAAGGTCGCACGTAGCCCAGTTGTCGATGAAGGGAAGGAACCTTTCCAGCTTCGCAAGACATTGGTCGTAATCCTTGATTTCGGATATAATGAAGCCGTGAAGGTTCATCTCGTCATAGTAATCATGTGGCAGCACGGCGAGGAAATCCCCCACACCGTCGTGGGCGGCAAGCTCCCTCGCCAATTTTCTGAGATGTGGCGTTCGCACGCCGAGCACCTTCTCTGGCGCTACTCCGGGCATCAATTTGCAATGGAAAGTGCGATAATCCATGTCTTGCAGGGCGCGTAACCGCTGCTGTATGTATCTTATCATAACTATTTGCTGTCCGCTGCTGACATAATGTCTTATAAGAAAAAAAAAGAAAAGCAATGAATTTTGTAAGTTACTTAAATCCATTACCTTTCTAAGCGGAGAGAGGGGGATTCGAACCCCCGTGGCACTTTTGGCGCCTACACGCTTTCCAGGCGTGCCTCTTAAGCCACTCGAGCATCTCTCCTTCTTGGCTTAAATATCTGAATGCGGATGCAAAGGTAGTCATTTTTCTCCGTTCTCGCAAGTTTTTTGCAAATTTTATTAAAACAAAGCCACTATATTTGGACGTTTGACTGGAATTTATTATCTTTGCACGACAAAATATTCCACACAATGAACCTAAAAGAACAATACATAGCTTCGTCCGACAGATACGCCAACGAGGGCAGGATGTACAGACGATGCGGGCACTCTGGCGTGCTGTTGCCCAAGGTAAGTCTCGGCTTTTGGCATAATTTCGGCTATGACGACCCTTACAACCGTTGCCGCGCCATTACGCACTATGCCTTCGACCACGGCATTACGCACTTCGACCTTGCAAACAACTACGGTCCTCCCTACGGCGCTGGCGAGGAGACTTTCGGCAGACTGATGGAGGAAGATTTCCGTCCTTATCGCGATGAACTGTTCATCGCCACAAAGGCTGGCTACGACATGTGGCCTGGTCCTTACGGCAACTGGGGGTCAAGGAAATACCTTTTTGCCAGCCTTGACCAAAGTCTCAGGCGCATGAAGCTGGACTATGTGGACCTGTTCTATAGCCACCGGTACGACCCCGAGACCCCTCTTGAGGAGACTTTGCAGGCTCTCGTTGACATAGTAAGGCAGGGCAAGGCACTGTATGTCGGCATTTCACGCTGGCCATTGGAGGCGTTGAAGGTGGCAAAGGAGTACCTCGCCGCCCACGATGTGCCGCTGCTCATTTACCAAGGCAGACTCAATCTCATCGACAGACAGCCGCAGCAGGAGGGCATCCTTGACTACTGCGCTGACAACGGCATTGGCTTCATCTCCTTCTCGCCGCTCGCCCAGGGTCTGTTGACAGAGAAATACCTCAACGGGATACCCGAGGATTCGCGCATGATGCACAGCAACTACCTCAAGCCCGACTGCCTCACGCCGGAGCTTCTCGCGGAACTGCGCCAGCTGTCCGCCACCGCCAAGGGCGAAGGCAAGTCGCTTTCAGACAAGGCCCTGGAGTGGGTGCTGGAGCAAAGGGGCATCACCTCCGTGCTGGTTGGCGTTAGCAAGGTGGAGCAGATGGAGCGTAACATTGCGGCAGCAATAGGGAGATAAATTGTTTACAGTTTGCGCTACGCTTGGTTTTGGTATCATTTTGTGGGGCGATTAGCCCACAGCGTTCGGTCAGAAAGACCTATTAACAAACAAGCCAAGACCTATACCCCACAAGAACAAGCCAATGAACCTCCCTGAATACGAAAGCATACGATTACGGAAGACTGCGAACGGGAAGCACGAGGTGCTGGACGTACTGCGGCAGCGCTTCGTGGCACTCACGCCAGAGGAATGGGTACGCCAGCATTTCGTCCACTTCCTCGTCAGCCACAAGGGCTACCCCGCCGCACTGATGGCCAACGAGGTGGAGCTGACGGTGGGCGGGAAGCGGCTCAGATGCGACTCGGTGCTGTTCGACAAGGAGCGCAGGCCACGCATGATAATAGAGTACAAGGCAGAGAGCATACCACTGACAGACAAGGTGTTGACGCAGGTTGCCACGTACAACATGCTGCTTCACGTGGACTATCTCATGGTGAGCAACGGCAACACGCACCTCTGCCTGCACTACAACCACGGCAAGCGCAAGTGGGAGTTCCTGCCCGGCATACCGCAATACAGCGAACTGTGACGCGGAACGACGGGGCGAAGCCTGCCCTACCCCATTGCCGTAAAGACATCAACGGTAATAATACACATAGCCGCCGCGACAAGGTAGTCGCGGCGGCTATGTACGTTTACTGTTTCTCCTGTCCGCCATTGCCCTGCGGTCTCTGCGGGCGGCGTTCCTTTCTCATCTTCTCATACTTGGCGTATTGTTCCTCGGTGAGAATCTTCTTCACCTTTGCGTCCGCCTCCTCTCTTTTCTTTTGCATCTCTTCCCTTGATGGTCTCTCCCCCTGCTGACTTGGCCTCATCTGGCTATACACCTCTTTCAGCTGAGCCACCTGCTCGTCAGAGAGTCCCAGTTCGGTCTTCATCCTCTCGGTCATGTCACCACGCTGTCCCCTGCCACCACGCTGCTGGTCCTGTGCCACGCAAGCAGATGAGGTGAGAAGCGCCATTGCTACTAATGTCAATAATTGCTTTTTCATAAATCCTCAGAATTTGATTGTGAAACTACAGGTTTGACGCAAGTGTTCAGCAAAGGTTTATCATCCACCCCACATTGTTCGACCGAAAGGCTTTTTCCATATAAGAAACAGGGCGAATTAACAATGCTCAACGTGTGTGCCAACCATGCCACGCCGTAAAAGCATAGCTATTACAATGTAAAATGATAGCTATTACAATGTAAAAGCATAGCGATTGCAATGTAAAAGCATAGCGATTGCAGCCACGCCCCACAGACACAATCCCACTGACATTAGCACAAAATAAGCAAAAAAGTTGGTTATTACAAAGTAATTGATTAATTTTGCACTCAATATAGGGTATGCCTGCGCTTCGCGTGAAGAGTGCGGGACGTGCAGGTGTGCCATAAAACAACCTAAAAACAAGATATTAAAGAGCAACAATAACAGCAATGACACACTTCATAACACGCCGTCACCTCGCCATGGTCTGCATGGCTCTCATGCTGGGAACCACTGCCGTGGCACAGCCATCCGACAACAATGGCAAAGCGCAGGTCGCCACCGTGGCAAAGGCTCCTGCCGCTACTCCGGCACAGACAGCGGCGACAGACACCGTCAGCGCCGCGGCCGACTCCGCCACAAGCTCCATGCTTGACGAGGCTGCGCTGGAACTTTCCGACACCACCGCCATCGACGAAATGGCTGAAGGAGGCATCTACACACAGTTGAAAAACAAATTCATGGATGGCGGCGTGCTCTTCATGTCGCTCGTTGCCTTGACGCTAATACTCGGACTGGCGTGCTGCATAGAGCGCATAGTGTACCTCAGCATGTCGGAGATAGACGCGAAGAAATTCATGCGGCAGCTTGAAACAACGCTGAAGACGCAGGGTGTGGACGCGGCGAAGGCTCTGTGCAGAGACACGAGGGGACCCGTTGCCAGCATCTGCTATCAGGGACTGCTGCGCATGAACGACAGCCTCGAAGCCATAGAACGCTCCGTCAGCTCCTACGCCTCCGTACAGTTGGGTAACATGGAGAAAGGTTGCTCGTGGATAACGCTGTTCATCGCCATGGCTCCCTCGCTGGGGTTCCTCGGCACGGTGATAGGTATGGTGATGTCGTTTGACCAGATAGAGATAGCAGGCGACATAAGCCCGACCATCGTTGCCTCTGGCATGAAGGTAGCACTTATAACAACCATCTTCGGCATCATCACGGCACTCATCCTACAGTTGTTCTACAACTACCTGCTGTCAAAGATAGACCACCTGACGGCGCAGATGGAAGAGAGTGCCATAACACTCATGGACACACTGAAAGAGGTGAAGGGCGAGTAAGTTGTTTAGTGGGTTGGTGGTTTAGTGGTTTAGTGGTTTAGTGGTTTAGTTATATGTATCATAATCACACATGACGTTCAACCCAAACCGCTCGGCACGCAGTGACGCTTGCAAAGCAAGAACAAAATCACCATTCAACTAAACCACTAAACAACTAAACAACCAAACCACTAAACCACCAAACAACCAAACAACCAAACAACCAAACAACTCCCCCAATGGACAGCATCATATCCAACATAATGATAGCGGTGGCAATGCTTACGCTGTTAGCCACGGCAGTCATCACCGCCCTCTCGGTGACGCACTCCCTGCGAGTGAATAAACGCCCGAAGGTGGAGAACGGTGTACCCACACGCACCATAGCACTAAGCACCATAGGGCTACTACTGGCAATAGCTCTGCCGACACTGTTTATCGGCTCACTGACTGATATGTGCATCATCACGGCACTGGTGCTACTCACCGTGGCTTCGGGACTGGTGACATACGGCAGAATACAAACATTAAAAAGGGTAAGAAACAAATGACACGGGGCAACCTGTCACGTGACATCGAGAAACAAAGACAATGATAAAACGCCGCAAACGACACTCTTTGCCAAGACTGAACACCACCTCCACGGCGGACATATCGTTCATGCTCCTCATCTTCTTCCTCGTAACTACCTCCATGGACAGCGACAAGGGGCTGGGCAGGCAACTGCCGCCACTGTCGCCAGACGAACAGGAGGTGGTGCAAGACGTGGACCGCAGGCAGATAATGACGCTGCACCTGATGGAGGGTGGCAGGCTGACAGTAGATGAGAAAGCCGCCGCCATAGACGGCACTCTGCGCAAGGAACTGCGCCACTTCATAATAGCACAGGGCAGCAGGCACATCATTGAGCTACAGGTGGACCGCAACGCGGACTACGACTCCTACTTCCGCCTGCAAAACCAGATAGTGAGGGCATACACCGAGCTACGTAATGCCGCGGCGCAAAAGAAGTACGGCACGCCATACGGCAGCTGCGACGAGGAGCAACGCCGCACCATTGCCGAGGCATACCCGCAGCGTATAAAGGAAATAAGCAACGCCGCCACGACGGCAAAGAACATACCCTAAGATGAAAATACGCAGACACCGACACCACAGCGTGCCAACACTGAACATGGCCTCCATGCCCGACCTCATCTTCACGGTACTATTCTTCTTCATGATAGTGACGCACATGAGGACGGAGACGGCGAAGGTGCACCTCGAAGTGCCTGAAGGCAAGGAACTGACGAAGGCTGCCAACAAACGCACCGTGACGAACCTATACATCGGCACCGACCGTGACGGGCAGACACGCATACAGATTGGCGAGAAGATAGTACCGTTAGAGGCGGTGGGCAGTGCGATACTGGCAGCACGCAACGGCCTCAACGACGAGGAGGCAGGGCTATACACCATAAACATCAGAGCTGACCGCAACACACCGATGGGCGTAATAACAGACGTAAAGCAGGAGCTGCGCAAGGTAGGCGCACTCAACATCAGATACAGCGCGACGGAAGAAGGAAAGGAAACAAAAAAAAACACGAAATAACAAGGTTTTCTTGCCGTTCTGTAAGAAATTCGCTATCTTTGCACTATCAAAAGCAAACAAACCCAGAAGAAGTAAATGTCACACTACAAACTTGACCCCCTCGACAAGAAAATCATAGACCTCGTGCTCAAGGACGCACGCATACCCTTTCTGGAAGTGGCGCGGGCGTGCAATGTCAGCGGTGCAGCCATACACCAACGAATACAGAAACTGACGAACCTCGGCATACTGAAGGGGTCACAATACATAGTGGACCCAGAGAAGATAGGCTACGAAACCTGCGCGTACATAGGGCTATACCTCAAAGACCCGGAACGCTTCGACGAGGTGGTGCAGGCATTAAAGGAGATACCAGAGGTTGTGGAGTGCCACTATACCACGGGGGGCTTCGATATGTTCATCAAAATATACGCCTACAACAACCACCACCTGCTCACCGTTATCCACGACAAACTGCAGCCATTGGGGCTGTCACGCTCTGAGACTATCATCTCTTTCAACGAGGCTATCAACCGCCCCATAGCCGTAATGGACTTCCCCGAGGAAGATAGCGAAGACGGCGAGGGCGACAAAAAGAACCGCGAGAACGACTGACTATGAAACAATACTTAGACCTTCTGAACAGGATTATGACCGAGGGGACGGTAAAGACCGACCGCACCGGCACAGGAACGAAGAGTGTCTTCGGTCACCAGATGCGCTTCAGCATGGCCGATGGCTTCCCATTGCTGACCACAAAGAAACTGCACCTGAAGTCCATAATACACGAACTACTGTGGTTTCTGAACGGCGACACAAACGTGAAATACCTTCAAGAGCACGGCGTGAGGATATGGAACGAATGGGCTGACGAGAACGGCGAACTGGGACCTGTGTACGGTCACCAATGGCGCTCGTGGCCAAACTATAAGGGTGGCACGATAGACCAGATACAACAAGTGGTGGACATGATAAAGCACACGCCAGACTCGCGACGCATGATGGTGACAGCATGGAACCCTGCCGAAGTGGAGGATATGGCATTACCTCCTTGCCACTGCCTGTTCCAGTTCTATGTGGCGGGCGGTAAGCTGTCGTTGCAACTCTACCAACGCTCTGCCGACACCTTCCTCGGAGTGCCTTTCAACATTGCCTCCTACGCCTTGCTGCTGCAAATGATGGCGCAGGTGACGGGATTGGAGTGCGGAGACTTCGTGCATACCACGGGAGACACGCACCTTTACCTCAACCATCTGGAGCAAGCACAGCTGCAACTGACACGCACGCCGCGCCCACTGCCACGAATGAACATCAACCCCGATGTGAAAGACATCTTCTCCTTCAAGTATGAAGACTTTGAACTCGTGGACTACGACCCATGGCCGCACATCAAGGCAGAGGTGAGCGTGTAGGGATGCCTATTGTTGTCTGGTTATTTAGTGGTTTAGTCGTTTAGTTATTTGGTTATATGCACTGACGCCCCAAACCACCACCCCGCCCTTGTGTCACGGGCATCAGCCAGTGATAACCAAACAACTAAACCACCACCCCGCCCCCGTGTCACGGGCATCAGCCCGTGATAACCAAACAACCAAACAACTAAACAACTAAAAATGATTACCATTATAGCCGCAATAGCGCAGAATAAGGCAATCGGCTACGGCAACAAACTGCTGTACTGGCTACCCAATGACCTAAAACGCTTTAAGGCACTGACCACAGGTCACACCATAATAATGGGCAGAAAGACTTTCGATTCCCTGCCCAAAGGTGCGCTACCCAACCGCCGCAACGTAGTGCTATCACGCTCACAAAGTGCGATAGAGGGCTGCGAAGTGTACCAATCGCTTGAAGACGCACTGCAACACTGCTCCACTGACGAGGATATATACATCATCGGCGGTGCTTCCGTATATGAACAGGCTCTGCCAAAGGCCGACAGACTGTGCCTGACAGAGGTGCAGGACACACCGGAAAAGGCGGATGCCTTCTTCCCAGAGTTCCGCCATTGGCGCGAGGTGTGGCGCGAAGATCACGACAAAGACGACAAGCACGCACAGCGATATTCTTTCGTTGATTATATAAGGTGACGTGAAATAAAACGCCACCTGATGCGTTATATATACAGTTCAATGAAGAAAAGAATATCCATACTGACCCTTTCGCTGCTCTCCCTCAACATCATAGCGCAGGAGAGCCAGACGGTTTACAACTTTCTGCGTATCCCAGTCAGCGCCCATGCGGCAGCACTGGGAGGCGAAAACGTGTCGCTGATAGAAGACGACGCATCGCTCGCCTTGTCAAACCCGGCGCTGCTAAGCTCTGTCTCGCACCAAACAGTGTCGTTTGGCTATATGAACTACATGAGCGGCACTAATATGTTCACCGCCAACTACACCCACGTGCTCAACGATAAAGCAACAATCGGCGGGGCAATACATTACCTCAACTACGGCACCATGCCCGAAACAGACTACAACGGGCAGGAGATGGGGACGTTCTCGCCATCAGACATCACCTTCGAAGGACTGTTCTCATACACCCTTGCGAAAAACATTGTGGGCGGAATAGGGGCAAAATTCATCTATTCCAAGATAGGAAGCTACACCAGCACGGCGGCAGCAATAGACCTCGGAATAAACTATTACAACCCGGAAGCGGACTTCTCTGCCAGTCTGGCGGTGAAGAACCTCGGCGGACAGCTGTCCGCATACGAAGAGGAATTTGAGAATTTGCCGGTGGATGTGCTCTTCGGCGTATCGCAAAAGATACACAATACACCGTTCAGAGTACACGCTACATTCTGCGACCTCAACCACTGGGACTACGCATTCCTACGCCACATGAACCTCGGAGCGGACATAATATTAATGCCGCAGTTCTATGTGGCGGTGGGATACAACCTCAAACGCGCCCACGACATGAAGATTACGGCAAGCAATCCGGACGAGGACAGCAGCCACGGCGCAGGACTGACGGTGGGAGGAGGACTGCTTCTCGACCGTTTCAAGCTCAACATCGCTTACGGAAAATACCACGTGGCATCGTCAAGCCTAATGTTAAACGCATCTTTTAATTTCTAAGCTCTATGTTAGACAAGATAAACCGATATATTGAGAACCTCCCATTGAAGAAGGAACCCAGGGGACTGTACGAGCCAATAGAATATGTATTGTCGCTCGGCGGCAAGCGAATACGCCCCATGCTCATGATGATGGCATACGAACTGTGGAAGGACGACAGCGAGAAGATACTGCCGCAGGCGGTAGCTTTGGAGACGTTCCACAACTTCACGCTGCTGCATGACGACGTGATGGACCACGCCGACGTGCGCAGGGGCAAGCCTACCGTACACAAGAAGTGGGACGAAAACACGGCAATACTGTCAGGAGACAACATGCTTGTGCTTGCTTTCAAATGGATGCAGCAGTGCCCTGCCGACAAAATGCCTGCGGTATTGGCAACCTTTGCCGACTCCGCAATAGAGATAGACGAAGGCCAACAGCTCGATGTTGACTTCGAAGAGCGCAGCGATGTGCGCGAAGAGGAGTACATAGAGATGATACGTCTCAAGACAAGCGTGCTGCTCGCCTGTGCCTTGAAGATAGGTGCGATACTGGCAGGAGCACCTGAAAAGGACGTGGAGAACCTATACAAATTCGGAGAAGCAATAGGTCTGTCATTCCAATTACAGGACGATTACCTCGACGTTTACGGCAACCCGGAGGTGTTTGGCAAAGCCATCGGGGGCGACATAACCAGCAATAAAAAGACGTACATGCTGATAAACGCCTTCAACAAGGCGGAAGGCGAGGACAGAAAAGAGCTGGAACGGTGGATAAACGCGCGCTCCTTCGACCGCGAAGAGAAGGTGAAAGCGGTGACAGCGATATACAACAAGCTCGGGATAGACAAGATGGCGAAGGCGAAGATGGAGCAATACTACAACGATGCCATTGCCTTTCTTGACAAAGTGGACGTGAACGAAGACAAAAAACGTACACTGCGCGACTATGCCGACATGATGATGAAGAGGGAAAAGTAATCGCATAGTGGCATGGCGGTTTATCTATCTGGTTGTTTGGCAATAGCGACAACCATGAGAAAACCTCCAAATTGCAAAAAGACCAGACAACAAAATAAGTAAACGACAACACCACCTATGCCCTTCATAGACACACATACCCACATAGACGGTGAGGAATTCAAGGATGACATCGACCTCGTTGTTCAGCGCGCCAAGACTGCTGGTGCGCTGAAACTGTTTGTACCAGGCATCAATCTCGACTCCATACAATCCGTAAAAAACGTTTGCACACGCTATCCCGGCTACTGTTACGGCATGATTGGGTTGCACCCGGAAGACGTGAAGGCCGATTTCAACGAGGTTCTCAACGCTATGGAGACGCAGTTGCAAGGCGACTGGATTGCCATAGGAGAGGTGGGGCTGGACTATTACTGGTCACGCGAGTTTGAGAAGGAGCAGCTTTCCGCCTTTGAAAGGCAGGTGCAGTGGTCCATAGAGACCTCACTGCCGCTGATGATACACTGCCGCAAGGCGCAGAACGAGATGGTAAAGGTGCTCCGTAAGTACGAAGACAGGCTGCCAGGCGGCGTGTTCCACTGCTTCACGGGCAACGAACAGGAGGCAAAAGAGTTGCTATCATTCAATAATTTCTGCCTCGGCATAGGCGGAGTGCTGACATTTAAGAAGAGCAAACTGCCCGAAACACTCACCAATGCCGTACCGCTGGAACGCATAGTGCTTGAGACCGACGCTCCATATATGGCGCCAGTGCCGCACCGCGGCGAACGGAACGAGAGTGCATTCATTGTCAACGTGATAGAGAAAATGGCTGAATGTTACGGCGTTTCCGCAGAGGAAGTGGCGCGACAGACCACCGACAATGCTAACAGAATATTCAAAACGTAATGCGTAACATATCTTTCTTCACCATAACCCTATGCTTATTGGCGCTGCATCTGCTTGCATCATGCGGCGCAGACACATACGTTCGCAAGGGAGACAAGGCGTTTGCCCTGGGCGAATACTACGTCGCAGCGGAGAATTATCGCAAGGCTTATTCCAAAACTCCTGCCTCCCAGCGCGATACAAGGGGCGATAGAGCACTGAAGATGGGACAGAGTTACAGTCGTTTCAACAGCAGTTTGAAGGCTCTTGCCGGCTATAGAAACGCGGCAAGGTATGGCAAAGCCACCGCGGAAGACAGTCTGCAACTCGGCCGCCTGCTGCTGAAAAGCGGTGAATACAAGGCTGCCGAGGCGGTGTTCACGGACTTGACGCAGTCGCTTCCAGACAATATCCTGGTGAAAAACGGTCTTGAGTCGGCACAGAAGGCACCGCAATGGAAGCAGGAAGGCTCACGATACACGGTGAAGAAGATGGACGTTTTCAACAGTAGGAGGGACGACTACTCCCCTGTTCTCGGCGGAGAAGCGTATGACATACTGTACTTTACCTCGACGAGGAACGACGCTTTGGGCGATGAACTCAATGGCATAA
This sequence comes from Prevotella sp., assembly GCA_022773825.1. Taxonomy (GTDB): domain Bacteria; phylum Bacteroidota; class Bacteroidia; order Bacteroidales; family Bacteroidaceae; genus Prevotella. Next base: position 4,311 of record JALFOF010000093.1, on the reverse strand, counting down.
CTGGCATGAAGAGTGCCGATATCTTCTTTTCTGAGAAGGACGACAAAGGCAAATGGAGCAAACCTGAGGCGATAGGGACAGGCCTCAACACCGAGTATGATGAGGGAGCCTGCTGTCTAACGCCCGATAACAGCCAGCTATTCCTTACGCAATGCACCTTCGACGCTTCCTCACCACGCTACGCCAAGATAGTGGTATCCAACCGTTCGGATGCTCTTTGGGGCGCGGCAACAGACTTCAAGCTGACCAACGACACCCTCTCCTCTTTCGCACACCCTGCCATTTCGCCTGACGGTGAGTGGCTATACTTCGTCAGTGACATGCCTGGCGGCAAGGGAGGACTGGATATTTGGCGTACAAGGATAACGGCTTCGGGCGCCATGGGCGTTGAGAACCTTGGCGAACCCATAAACACTCCCGGTAACGAAATGTTCCCGACATTCCGCCCCAACGGCGACCTTTACTTCTCATCTGACGGCCATCCCGGCATGGGTGGGTTGGATATATTCATCGCAAAGATAGGCGATGACGACAGATACCACATCTACCACCCTGGCTATCCGCTCAATTCGCAGGGCGATGACTTCGGCATGACCTTTGAAGGGCAGTTCAACCGAGGTTTCTTCTCATCAAGCAGAGGCGACGGCAGGGGCAATGACCACATCTTTTCCTTTGAAAATCCTGAGGTGATACAGCTGATAAAAGGCTGGGTTTACGAACAAGATGGCTATGAATTGAACAACGCTGACGTGCGCATCGTGGGCGATGACGGCACCAATGAACGCGTGACAGTGAAGAGCGACGGCTCGTTTGAGTACGTGGCTCAGCCTGGAGTGGAGTACATTATCCTCGCTACCTGCACGGGATACCTCAATCATAAGGAGGAGATAAAGGTGCCGCAGGCAAAGGAATCGGAGACGTACACACTGCAATTTGCACTGCCCAGCATATCCGCCCCAGTGCTGATAGACAATATCTTCTTTGAGTTTGACAAGGCAACGCTGCTCCCCACCAGCACGAAAGCACTCGATTCGCTCGTCACTTTGCTCAATGACAACCCCAACATCACCATAGAACTCGCCGCGCATACTGACTACAAAGGCTCGGATGCCTACAACAAACAGCTGTCACAACGCCGCGCAGAGCAGGTGGTGAAATACCTTATCAGTCAGGGAATAGCCGCCGACAGGCTGACACCAATGGGCTATGGCGAGGAAAAGCCTAAGAAGATTCGCCGAAAAGTGGCTGAAAACTACGAGTGGCTGAAGGAGAACGACGTGCTGACAGAGGACTTTATCAAGAAACTGAAGCCCGCGGAACAGGAGACAGCCAATGCCCTTAACCGCAGAACAGAGTTCTCCGTGCTCCGCACAACATACAATATGTTTGATGAAAACGGCAACATCAAGAATATGCCGGTAAACAAAAAGAAGCCTGTTATCACTGATGATGACAGCGATGACTTCATCTTTGACTTCTAATCCCCAGCCATGCTACCAGCAGATTTCGTCAGATACACCGAAGAGCTATTTGGTATTGAACGTTGGCAACGTTATCTTGAAGCCTTCAATACTCCCGCTCCAGTGAGTATTCGCGTCAACCCTTTCAAACGATGTGAGCTCTCCCACCTGCCCATCGGTGCGCCAGTTCCGTGGTGCAGGGATGCTTTCTACCTTACGGAGCGTCCCGATTTCACCCTCGACCCACTGCTACACGCTGGCGCATACTACGTGCAGGAAGCGGCATCAATGTTCCTCGACAAGGTGATAGCGCAACATTGTCCCGACAGTTTCTTCGCCAACGGCTCGGCAGCACTCGACCTTTGCGCCGCACCGGGTGGCAAAAGCACGTTGCTCCGCGCAGCCCTGCCAGAGCAAGCGCTGTTGATGAGCAACGAGCCAGACCGCAGAAGGGCGAACATACTGATGGAGAATATGCAGAAACAGGGATGTCCCAACGTCATTGTAACCAACAATTTCCCAAAGGACTACGCCAAGACGGGGATGCTGTTTGACCTCATTCTGACCGACGTTCCATGCTCCGGCGAGGGAATGTTCCGCAAAGACGAGGGCACAATCGCAGAATGGAGCCTGCAAAACGTAATGAAATGCGCCGCACTGCAACGCAGTATAGTGGAAGATATATGGCCATGCCTGAAAGAAGGGGGCATCTTCATCTACAGCACCTGCACCTTCAACGTGCATGAAGACGAAGAGAACGTTAGGTGGATAGAGGAAGAACTGGGTGCGGAAACTCTCTCCGTCAATACCGAAAGCGACTGGAACATAACGGGTTCGCTGCTCACCGGCTGGCAGAAGCCAGTCTATCGCTTCATCCCTGGCATCACCCACGGCGAAGGACTATTCATGGCTGTACTGCGTAAAAAAACAGACGACACCAGCAACGGCAAGGTGACAGTCCACAGCAAGGCTCTCTCCAAGCTGCGCATCCTCAGCGATGGCAAGCCAATGGGTACGAAAAAGGGCAAGGACATCATTCCTGCTCACGCGGAAGCACTGCTCACCACCCTACCCCACGACAAATATCCACGCGCGGAACTATCCCTCAACGACGCACTACGCTATCTGCGGCACGAGGCTATAACACTGCCCGCGGACACTCCACGAGGCTTCGTCATAGTGACATATCGCTCCCTACCCCTCGGTTTCGTGAAGAATATAGGCAACAGAGCCAACAACCTCTACCCTCAGGAGTGGAAGATTAGAAAAATGATATAACAACACATACCTTGGCATCCCACACAGGATGCGACGCGAAAGGGTGCTGATAACATTGTAATTAGGCTTTAATTGCAATGTCATCAGCACCCTTTTACAATATTATCAGCACCCTCTTGCCATCGGGCGACGTATGTGTTCAACTATGTATCGTCATCTTTTCCCGTCTTCACTTCGCCTTTTCCAGCGCCGAACGCTTATCCCTGCTATAGGAACGGTAGTCGTCCAGTTCTATTTCCACATCGGGTTCTACCAGTGAGCAGGCGTGGGGCAGGCGGAATTTCTGGTATTTTATGTTCAGTCCGCGTGCTATCCACATCGACTCGTAGTAGGTTTGAATGGAGAGAATACGCTTTGTTTCCTCGTCAAGCCCTTCCTGATGGTATAGGTCTGTGGTGCGGAAGAGCAGCGGAAGGCTGTTCGCATCCACCATATACGAGGTGTAAGTGAAGAGGAAATTGGAGTCTGTCTTGAGATGAACGATGCCTCCATCCACGAGGAAGCGGCGGTAACGCTCCATGAAATACGTGGATGTCAACCGCTTACGCGGGTTCTTCATCTGTGGATCAGAGAAGGTAAGCCATATCTCCTGCACCTCATCAGTGGCAAAAAAGCGGTCTATTATCTCTATGCTCGTGCGCAGAAAGGCCACGTTCTTCAGCCCTTGCGCAAGGGCTTCCGTGGCTCCTGTCCACATTCTCGCGCCCTTTATGTCCACGCCGATAAAGTTCATGTCTGGATAGAGCTTTCCTAACTCCACCGTGTATTCACCCTTTCCGCATCCCAGTTCCAGCACTATCGGGTTGTCATTGTGAAAATATTGCTCTCTCCAGTGCCCCTTCATGTCAAAGGGTACATCGTCCACCACGCTGTAAGGATATTGGAACACGTTTTCATAGCGTTCCATATCAGCGAATTTTGCAAGTTTTCCTTTTCCCATAAACGTATGTATCGTTAGAATAGAAAAACCCTCCCCATCATTGCCTTGGCAAGTGTCAAAAGTAAGAATGGAGAGGGTTTAACAACTTATTTCAATGTGATTTACTTATAATGTCTCTGTTTTCAAGTCCTCATAGAAATGTGCGTGCGCCGTACTCATATAAGGTTGCAAGAACAAAAAGCCTATTCCTAATGTCAATATGCTAAGAAAGAACCAGCCAATGAAACTGAGGTCAAGCAGGAACAACTTCATCTTGTGGCCCTGCATCATTCTCATGCTCTCGTTAATGGCTGCGTCGTACTTCATCTCAGGGTTGTCTTTGAGTATAAAGGAGGTCATGCTGTAAGAATAACACTTCACTATACCTGGTATGATAAGCAACAACATCCAGAGTATTGTGTATATCTGCACCAGCAATAATGTAAGGAATATGCGCAGATAGTCTTTGAAACCATCAAACAACATACCGTAATCAACATTCTCATTACGTGCCAATGCAAGCCACAGCACACCGTAACCCCACGACAGAGGAATCACGAACAATCCCCACAACTGCCCTAACTGTATGTCATAAGCAGAGTTTACAAGCTCTCCCGGGGCACACATTATAACCCAACAGATTATCGATGCTAT
>JALFOF010000038.1 GCA_022773825.1 Prevotella sp. | reverse complement strand
AAGGGGCTAATATTATAGGATAGGGGCTCGCCCCTATCTGGCAAATGTCCACCAATCACGCCCCTGTAAGGGGCTCATAATATCACCCACAACCAATTTGTGTCCATCATATTCGCAAGCGGATGCGATTATTAGCCCCTTACAGGGGCCTCGTTGGGAGGAGGCGGAACAGGTAGGGGCGAGCCCCTACCCTTTATTATATGCCCCTTTCAGGGGCGACGGTCAGAAATCGCCGGGACCGTAAAGCCCGAAGTTGGGGTCTTTCTCTGGTTGCCACGTGCGTACCTTTATTATAGGCTTGTCGGGATTGTTGATGTCAACCAAGAGGAAGAGGTAACCCTTGTCGCCGTAGGTGGAGGAATAGTAGTCCTGCGCTATCTGTATGGCATACACCTCACCGCCCCTCGCCATCTTATACACGTCGTTGTTGGCGAAGCGGATATTGATGAACTCGTTGCTGGCGAAGCAGCGTTTGAGGTTGTCGAGGTACTGGTCCTTGGTGTAACGGTTTTTCTTGATGATGGCGTTGTTGCTGATGGTGGCGACACCCGACTCCCTGTCCTTGTCCATCGTTGCGGAGCGCAGTACGTTGCCTACAATGATGACGGCATCATCGTCGAATACGGAGCGTATGTAGTCGAGGCGTTTCAGGCCGTATGCCGTCTTATAGTTCTCAAGGAAGTTCATCAGCGCCATGCGTGCATTCTCGCTCCACACGCCCTTGTTGAGTATGTCGTCAGCGGCGGTGTTGCCAAGTCCGAAGGCTATGTTGGTGATTTTCTTGTCGCTGTCGAAGGAGAACACCACGTCTTCCACGAACGACTTCCTCACGCCAGTCTTGAAAGAGAACGCCATCTGCACTCCCCTGCCTATCACCCCGTCGCCGTTTTGGTAGAACTGGCAGGTAGGCGTGCCCACCAACCTTGCGTTGCCATACTGTATGAGGCGCAGGTACACGTCCCACCCCTCGTCGGTGAAGAGGTTTCTCACGGCGCTGTGGTTCTTTGTCTGTATGGCTTTCGTCACCTTGTTGATGACGGACAAATACGCGCTGCCGTCTTTCACCGTTGCCGGTGCCGCCATGACGGAGGCGTCGGTGGACGAGAAGGTGGCACGCGCCACCTCCCGCGCTGGTGCCTTGCTCACGGAGGAGGCCTTGAGGTTGGTGTATGCCCCACGCATGGGGGTGCTCTTGACAACATTGAGCACCGACTCTATCTCACGGTCTATCTGCGCCTGCCCACGATATTCAAACTCGTACTTCATCTGGAACGTGCTGCTCTGGTTGCCAGAGGCCAGTTCCAGCACGCCGCGCCCGTCCTTGGCACTGTAGATGTTGCTCCATCCCTGTCCGTCGAAATAGGTGTAGTCCACGCTGTTGACAGGCTTGCCCTTGTATGTGACGAAGAGCTCCACGTCGTCGCCCGTGCGCTTTATAATCTTCGCTTCGAGGTTGTCGAACACCTCGTTCATCTTCTCCGGTATCCACGTCACGAGCAGATGGCTCTGCCCGTCCATGTCGGTGTAGGTAACTTCGTTGGGACGCTGCAATGACTTGAGCAGCGTCAGCGACCAGTAGAAGTTGCGCAGGGCGTCGTCTGCCTTGCCCTTTGCCTCCGCCTGCAACGCCAGTTCCACGAGGTCTTTCGCCTTGGCTATGCGCGAGGCGAATATTTTCTCTATCTCGGAGCGTTTTATCCACCTACCCACGTGGGCGTCGGGCTCGTTCTTTATTATGACGCGCTCGGTGTTTGTCAGCGTTGCCTGGGCGTAGGTATTAACAGAAGAAGAGAACTGCGACACCTCGTCGAGTTCTCCGTTCTTCACCGTTGACTTGTCGCTGCTGCTGGAGCTTGACGACACGTTGACAGCTATCTTGCTTATCAGCGCATTGAGCGCCTGTTTGTCTGCCTCGTCTATTGAACTGCCCCACCCCTCACCGCAGAGGTACTCACGATTGTTCTTCACGCTCTCCCAGCTCTGTGCAAGCAGGGGGAGCGTGAAGAGGACAGCCAATAACACTACTGTTATTCTTCTCATTGTCACTATCCTATGCGAAAGTGCTGTTGGTTATTTCTCTGTTTCCTGCGCCTCGAAGCCTTCCTTGATGAACTCGCTCACCTTGTTGGCGTACTTCTGTGCCGCCTCACTCTCTTTCATAGCGTTCTCGTAAGCGCGTATGCGCGCCTTGGTGGCAGCGTCTTCGTTGATGATGAAATACACCTGCATGGTCTTCTCGCCGTTGCCGAGGGTTTTGTATATGGCATAAGACTCCTGCATCTCGCCGCGTATCTCTTTCTCCACGAGGGTCTCGTAAGCGGCATAGAAGTGGTCGAACTCTGCTGAGGTGTCGTCGCCGTTGCTCGCCATGTCGCTCACCACACGTCCCTTGACGTGGCTGCCGGCGTTGCGTGCGTAGGTGTTGCAGGCATTGTTGATGGCAGCCTGATGACCCACGTTGTCAGACTTGTACTTGGCGCAGATGCCCACTATCTCGTATGCGTTGTCGCCCAGCGTCTCCAGCTTGTCGTAATGCTTGAGCAGAGCCACGTCGAGGCTGCGTGAAGAGCCGAAGAGCTTCCACCCCTCCTTCTTATACTCCTTCATCTTTGACTTGTACTCCTTCTTGATAGCCTTCTGGAGAATCTTGTTCTGTGCGTTCACCGCAGGCACTGCCAGCACCATGGCGATGATGAAAAGCAAAATCTTTTTCATGTTGTTTCGTTGTTAGTGGTTTTCGTTCTATTTAGTCTTAAGTGTAAACTAATTGCAAATTTAGAACAAAAAAGTTAACCCCACAAATTTTAGGACGTTTTTTTCGCCTATAAGGCAAAAAAAAGACAATATACGTAATGTCTTCACGCCTTCGCTCTCCAAGGAAACTTATCTTGACGAATTGTAAAAGCATAGCGATTACAAGGTAATAGCTTTGCTTTTACTTCCTAATAGCTATGCTTTTACCTTGTAATCGCTATGCTTTTGCAACGCAGTGGGTTTCAGAAATGATAGAGGGGGCGATGCATCTATCTTGCGATAAACTTTTTTCCGTTCTGGATATAGATTTTGCCCTTTTGCATCACACGTACCATTTGACCGGCGAGGTTATATACAGGAGCGTCTATCTCTTCCCCGTTGACATCGTGGTCGATGTCTTCTATACCCGTAATCTCCTTGTTGTCCGCCTGTCTCAAGGCAGCGTGTACTCCCCAGTAGTTAGGTTTCTTGTTCAAGCTACGGTCGAAAAGAAGTGGCTCTGTCTGCTCTCCTATCCATGAGAGGTTGTCAGAGAGTCCCCATATCATGAATTCCTTGCAGTTGTCGTACTTCATCGCTATGCGCGCAAGGGAGTAATAATTCTTGGCTTGCTGCAGGCGTGAGGCTTCGGAAACATTATTGTTCTTGAGGTCCACCTCGGTGAAATGGAATGTGACGCCATCATTATTAAAGCGTGACACGTTGGCCTCCACGCTTGAGATATAGTTTATGCTTGCATCCACATGCGTCTGCGAACCCACTCCATGCACTGGTATGCCATCTTTGCGCAGCCTCTTATAGAGGTTGTAGAAAGCCTCCGTCTTGGCGTATCCCTTACTCTCCACACTATAATCATTAAGGATGAGTATTGCGTCGGGGTCAGCTCTATGCGCCCATACGAAGGCAGAGTCGATATATTCCTCACCGCACACCTTGGTCCACACAGACTCCTGCCGGAGGGTATAGCCGTTAGGGTCAGAGTACACGATGCTCTGGTCGTCCTCCAGCACCTCGTTGCATACGTCCCATTCATGCACCTTACCCTTCCAGTGGCTCACCACGTTGGTTATATGGTTCTTGAGAATATCCATCAACTGTTCCTTTGTCCAGTTCTTGTCGTTCTTCTTTCCGTCAGAAGACACCCATCCCGCTACCTGCTGATACCACACGAGGGCGTGACCACGCAACATCATTTTGTGACGGTTGGCGAAGCTGACGAGTTTGTCGCCCTCGGTGTAATTGAACGTATTACGACTTGGCTCGGTAGCATCGAACTTCATCTCGTTCTCACATACCACGGCATTGTATTCCTTTGCTATGAGGGCCGTCCTTGCATCGTTGTCGTTATTCACGGGAATATCCCACATACGCACCGCCGTACCTATATACGCTCCCATATCATCTGCATATTTTCTCAACGGCGTAGCGTCCTTCTTCTCCTCTTCGAGGTCAAAGACACCGTCGTCAGTGCTTGGAGCATCTTCCTCGTCGTCACTGATGTCGCCACCCTGCCCACCATATTCGAGAGACGTCACCTTAGCTACTACGCGATAGCCTTCAGCATCCTCTATCTCCTTAACCTCCCAGGTGTAAGCGTTGGGGTAGATTACATCCATAGCCCATTCCGCATCGGCATAGCTGCTCTTGCCCTTTGCGGAAACGAGAACGAACTCATCCCCGACATTAAGTGACGCATCCTTGGCAAGGACTATCTGTAGGCGTGGCATCTTGTCAGACACCTCCAGTTCTTGATTAAGATGATTATATGTCACAGTTCCTGCCACTACCACCTTGTCATACTCCGCCTGCGACTTTATCTCACATTCTATACGCGATGCGGGGCGCACTATCAGCGTCGTAGCATTACCCTTTACGTAATCCTCAAAGGTAAGAGTACCGATGCCATTGTCTCCCGGCTGCAGCACACCATACACGTCCGTCTGCGATGCTATGTTACCAGTGCCACCCAGTATTCCGTTCTTCATTACGAAAGCACCCGTTGTTGTAGCAGACGCCTGATAGCCCACAGCGCCCGACAGTTTCCCTGCCTTCGCCTGCTCCGCGTCATTATTCACCATCACCGCTCCACGAAGCACATAGACACCACCCGTTATAAGATTCGTGTTACCCGTGATGCGGTACGTGCCAAGCCCTTCTTTTATCACACCCACCTTCATGCTCATCCTGTCAGCCATAGGTGAGATACGTCCCGCGAGGGTGCCGTCATCGCCAGAGAAGCCCACCACATAGTAAGCATCGTTAGCATCCTTCGCCTTGTAATATCCGTATATCTGACTACCCTCTTCCGTGTCGAGGTGACCAATGCGTATTCCCCTCTTGCCCGCCTCAGATGCGAGTGTAGCCCCCTTATGCAGTGTGACACGCGAATTTAACAGAGAAGAGTTCGCCTTCCCGTCGGCAAGGTCAGTGATGGCTGCCGAAGGGCTGAACGTCTTGCCGTTATGCATCCACACCAAACCGTAAAAGCCGTTAGCGGAAGACAAGTCCTTGTATGGATAGACGTGCACCTCACCCCTGTAGTCCGTCCAGTCGGGAGAGTATTTATCCGCCCCACCAAGGTATGTGCGCTCACCACCTGAGTATATATCAAGGCGACCATTGCCAATCAACTTACCCGTGAGATACGTATAGCGGGCCGTCTTCATCACGAGGCTACCACCCTCCAAGATGCGATATGCCTGACTATGCGTGACGTATGAGCTGGAAGTATTCTGCCCCGCAAAATTCTTCTCCACACTCGTCGTTATAGTCTCATAATCATCCCACTCACCGTAGAGCGTAACGTCGTCAATGTAATAGTCACTGTTGTCACTGTTTATGCCAAGGGCAAATACCGTACCTGTGGGCGACACGGACTTATTGAAGTTGTAAGAGCGCACCTGCCACTCATCCTTATTACCTTGATGCGGATAGCCGTCATCCTCATATAGGAGTGTCTTGCCCTGATATATCTGTATCTTCTTGTAGTCGTTCTGGTCGGCGGTGGCACGACGGAAACGCAACGTCACACGGTCTTTGTTCTCTATTAGCGCACCGCCCGCAAGCTCGTCGGGAAGTGTGAAACGGGCGAAGTTGCCCCAACCCGAGATAGTAACATGTAGAACCTTGTTGTTGGCGTTGGCAGGGTCTTTCTCCACTACTGCCCTTCCGGCAGGAGTGCCACCCCAATAGTTGAACATTGTCAGTTCCGCACCTATTTCGTAACCCTCGAAATCATCGAGCACCACAGGTGCTGCCTTAGCAGTAGAGATAAAGAACAGACAGAGAAAAAAAGTCAAAAAGTTGTAAAATCGCATATTTGTTCATTTTGTTAGTTTATAATTCTTGTACATATCCCAGCGCAAAAAACATTCCCGCGCATAAAAACAGTTGCAAAATTATAAAAAAAGCAGGACATACCATGCAAGGAATGTTACAAGAAGTTACTTATTTGTTCCATAAAACGTCATTGGGTGAGTAAGAAGCAGGCAAATGGCCCCGCCTTGACTGCCTTGCCGCAGGATGCTGCATCGCGAGCCGCCGCCCCCCAAAAAAAGAAATGCCCCTCCAGAAAAGAGGGGCATCATGTATTCTACTTATTAGTTGATGAGGAATACCTTTGGCACTCCCTTATAAGTGCATGTCACTACGGCACGGCCATCGGTTACTTTGCCCACCTTGATGTCAACGCCAGCCATATCTGCTTTTACGTTGATAACGGACTTGTCGGTCAGTCTGCCATAGACCTGATAGTGGTCGGTCTGGGTATAGCCGTTCTGGTTTGTAGAGAGGATGGGAGAAGAGGGTATGACGAGGTTTGTGCCATCGACGGTAATAGTGATTTGCGGCACACGCTCTGCCTTAGGACTGACTTTGTCGTTGGCGAAGGCTACTCCATGGAGGTCGAAAAGTCCTTGAGGACGCTGGGGCTGCTGTGGCTTGCCCCACCGTGGCTGTTCTGGCTGCTTATACTCTGGTCCTTCCACTACGAGGTAGATGGCGTGCTTGCCTGTCAGGCCTTCTACCTGCGGCACTTTTACGCCGTGGGTGACGTGGCGGCCGCGCTTGGCGTCTTTCACCTCGAGGCGTGCTATCTCTTTTCCTTTCCACGTGTCGTTGGCGTATGGGCCATCGAGCATCACCTTTACGGTGTATGGCTGCCCGCTGCCTTCTGTCACGTCAATCTCGAAACGGGTGTTGTCGCCGACTTTTGTGCCAGCAAAGGCTTTGCAGCCTTTTGTGTCCTGTGCCAGTCCACCGAAGCCAAAGTATTTGAAACCAACTACGGAACCGTTCCTCAAGCCTGCGAGGTCCATAGAATTTACCCACACATCGCGCTGATCTTGCATGGCGTTATGGTCGGTGACGTAGCAGGCGATGCCTGCTGAGTAGTAGTTATACGGATTGAGGCCAAAGATTTGGAAGCCTTCTGATGTCACCTCCGCCCCAGTATAGTGGTCTCCGTTGGCAGCCTTGGCTGTCCATTCGTTGTCTGTGGCATAGGGGTCGTAGCCTACGATGCGCACTTTGCCGCCTTTTGCAACGGGTTTCTTATCCCATTCTATCTTCACGGGGGCTACCATGGTCTGGCGGGCGTTGCCGAAGCCGCGTGGCGGACGATGGTAGAAGACGTACCACTGGCCGTTGATTTCCTGAAGCGAACCATGTGTGTTGTGTCCCCAGTTGGTGGTGGTGAGCTTGCTGCCGTCTTCATTGAGTACCACGCCACGTGAATCAACGAGTACGCCACCAGAGCGCCAAGGTCCTAATGGGCTGTCGCCGTAGGCGTAACGTAGGGCGGAATTGGTGGAGCCAAGGCCGTAGTCGGGGCCGCTATAGCCAGAGAAGACCATGACATATTTGTTGCCGACCTGACGTATGGAGCTGGCTTCAAAGAAATTGAACTCTCCTGGGTTCTGTCCTTTGTAGAGGGCGGGGTACTCCGTTCCCTTGGGGTCGCGCACCTCTCCGTAGCGTGATGACGCAGGGATGAAGTAATCGTGTATCTGGGTGCCTGGACGCACTGAGTACATGGTGTTCTGGTCGAGCTCGGCGGCGGTGGAGTGTTGGAAGCCATAGAAGACGTAGGCACGGAAGCCAGTGTCGTAGTCTTTGTCTTTCTTGTTCGTGATATTCTCCACAAAGACTGAGGGGTCGAAGTCTATCATTGAGCCGGGGAGGCACTGACGCTGGTCTGCGGTGAGGTTGATGGGTGTGAAAGGTCCGTCGGGGCGGTCGCCCTTGGCTACCATTGGTACACGACGATAACCGCGGGAGTGTGGATAGAGGTAGTATGTCTTTTTACCCGTCTTCTTGTCTTTCACCTCCACGAGGTCGGGGGCGAACATGGTGTCCCACTGTCCGTCAACATAGTGGGTGAAGATAGCGCCTTCGTCGCGCCAATCACTGAGGTTATCGACTGGCGCTGACCACATTCTGATGTCTGGGCCGCAGTAGTCTGTGTTTTTTACATCGTGGGAACCGATGATATAGGCACGGTATTTCCCTGGGTTATCGGGGTCTTCAAAGACTCTTGGCTCACCGTCGGGTACGTGTTCCCACAGTGGCAGGTATGGGTTCTGCGCATCGGCAGACAACAAGGATGCGCTTATTACGGCGCAAAGAGATAAGGCTTTCTTTAGAATTTTCATTTATTTGTTGTTTAGTGGTTTAGTGGTTTGGTGGTTTAGTTGTTTGGTGGTTTAGTTGTTTGTAAGTAAGGCGAAAGGCTGCGCTCTGAGACATTTAACTAAACGACTAAATGACAAACAACTTTTAGTGGTTTTGTTATTGCTTTCCGCGTGCATTATTGAAGAAACGGACCATCTTCTGGAGGTTTTCCTCGGAATACATATTGAATCCGTGTCCACCCTCTGGTTGGAATATGCAGTCTATGCCTTGCACGTTGTTCTTGGTGAGGCAGTCCCATAGTTCTTTTCCCTGACAACAGGGCACTACATTGTCTTTTTCACCATGACACACCATGATGGGGACGGTGGTAGAATTGATGAAATAGATGGGAGACAGGAGGGTGTAGGCATCCTCGTTGCCTTGATAGGCAAAGCCCATGAGCTGGTCTTCGGGAGCAGGGTGCTGTTTTTTTATTCCGTCGCAGTCCATATTCATAAGGTCAATAGGTCCTGACCATTCACAACAGGCATTGACAATGCTGCTCATAGCGGTATATTCGCCGAGCGAACCCTCTATATCTGTCTTCGTCTTGCCAAGTCCTGACACTTTCACGCCATTGGTAGCAGCGCAGAGAGAAGCGAGATGGGCACCGCTGGAGAAGCCTGACGTGCCAATGAAATCGGTATCGAAGCCGTATCGCTCCGCATTGCCGCGCACCCAACGCACTACGGCCTTGATGTCGTTAATCTGAGCGGGGTATTTCGCATCATTGCTGCTGCGATGATTGGGGCATACTACGGCATAGCCGGCATCGAGCAAGGCGGCGCAGATGGTATTGATGTCCGCATGCCCCTTGCTGTTGTTGCTGAACCATGCGGAGCCATAAATGTGTATGATGACGGGGTATCCTTGCGTCGGCTTTGCCGTCTTGGGGATATATACATCGAGGGTGTGGTATGCTTGGTTGTCACCCGCATAGTTAAGGTCAACAATCTTTTCTGCATACTGCGCATTCTTCTTACTCTGCTGGTTGCCTCCGAAACCAAAGTTCTGGGCGTGTACAGACAGTGACAACGCTGCTGACAGTAGGAGAATAGATAGTTTTCTGAATGTTTGCATAAGAAAAGGGGGTATCATGAAAGGGGGATTACATCATCTTCTTGTTCTTCTGGATAGTCCACTTGTCACGTTTGAGTATGCCACAGTCTTTGCCTTGGAACATCTTGGCTGCATCTTTGCTGCCTTTCAGCTGCCAATCAAGCCAAGCGATGGCGGGAAAACGGAACTCTCCGCCATGAGGCTGACGGTATGTGCCGCCGTGACCTACTGGATAATTGACAGCGACAGCAGGGACGTGCTCTATGCGCTGGAAGTCGTCCATGCCGTTCTCGTATGCAATATCTTCCTTGCCTCCAAGGATGTAGATAACCGGACCATGGATTTTCTTTAACTGTTCCTTGCCAGGCATGGGCATACCGGGCATTGCGATGGAAGCGTCTTTGAAAAGACCGCTATTCATTATCATATAAGTAGTGATGCGCTTGTCGGCACAGTTGTAGAGGGTCTGGAGACCACCGCACGACATTCCTGCCGCGCACACAGCCTTTGTGTTTACTTTTCCGTAGAGGGGGCTGTCCTTATCGGTGTTCTGCGCTATAGCCCAGTCGATAGATTCCATCTGTTGCTGCGTCGTAGAACGCTCGCCCTCATAAGGCTTTTCCTCCATGGGGATGAAGCCAGTGGCTATGACGAGGTAACCTTGTGATGCTATCTCGTTGAGGAATTTGAAGTGCTCCCAAGGGGAATTGACGCATGCGCCATTTCCCCAAACGAGGATAGGCAGAGGGTTCTTCTTGCTGAAAGCGGAGAGGTCCTGCGGCATAAAGACGGTATGCGCTGGCAGACCGCATATCTCTTGCATGACAGCCTTATACTTTCCCGTGCCGCCCTCTTCTACAACGAGCGACTTTAACACATCTCCCTTCTTGAGTGGTGTCATCTGCCACCAGTCAAAATTGAAGAGGTTTTTCTTCTGCATCGTGCCTGCCTTGAAGACAAAGTAGAGGTCGTGCTTCCCCGTAACAAGCTCAAGAGGGGTAGTGAACTCCTTGTACTTAAACTCTGTGTTGGGAACGTCAACCTTTCCGATGAGTTGTCCCTTGATGGAATCGATGCGTATCTCTATAGTGCCCCCATAAAGAAGGGCGGAGCAGGAAGCGGTGAACTTAGAAGCTCCATGGGCAAAATCGACTCCTTTCACAAGGATATACTCACCGTCGTCAATGTCGGTGACGAAGAGTGTGGGGTTCCATGGACCAGAGGGGTTCTGCCTTGTGGTGCGAAGACCATAGCCCCATGCCATCGTCTCTGCCTCAACACGGCGGTATGGGTTAAAAGAGCCTACCTGCTCAAGTTTGCAATGAAGGAAATAGGGGAGTTCCTGAATGGTACCATCAGCGTTATATGTCATCTCCGCGGCGGAAACGCTGCGACGCTCGGCATGCCTGTCGGTCTCGAGACGGAAGATGTCGTAGTTTAAGCCGAAGCAATAGGACTTGCCTTTGAAGTCAATGATGCCAGGATGGTTGCCACGTGTCTGAGGGGTGTGATTCATAATATGCCCTTTCCACTCCCAAGGACCATCGGCATGGTCACTCATAGCGTAGCCTATGCCTTCGGGGCAGCATGTAGAGGCGAAAGCCATATAGTATTTCTTCTGACCCTTGGCATTCTTCCTTCCCCAGAACCATGGGCCCTCCTGATAGTCTTTCACCTTGGGATGCTCGATGATGTCGCCAGAATATGATATCATATCCTCATTCAGTCGTACCATGTAGAGGTTAGGGTTGCCCCAATACATATAAGCCTGTCCGTCGTCGTCAATCCAGACTGTCGGGTCAATGTCGTACCAATGTTCCTTATTCCATACGAGAGGCTTGCCGAGAGGGTCCTTGAAAGGACCGAAGGGAGAGTCGGCAACGAGCACTCCTATGCCGTGACCGTGTATCGGACAATACATGTACCACTTGCCATTACGCTCTATTACCTGCTCTGCCCACGCGCCATTATCTCCCTTATACCACTTGAAGTCCTTGAGTGAGGCTACCGCGCCGTGGTCTTCCCAGTTGACCATATCGGTAGAAGTATAGAGAAGCCAATCCTTCATGATGAATCCCTCAGCGTTGTTCTCATCGTGTGTGGTGTAGAGATAAACGGTGTCGCCATGCACATAAGGTGCAGGGTCAGCCGTGAAACGGGTCTGAATGATTGGCATATTGAGTTGCTGCGCCTGTGCCTGTGCCATAGCAGAGCAGGCAAAGGCGAATAATGCGGTTAGTTTTGTTGTAAGATTCATGGGATCTAAGTTATTATTTAGTTTAACGAATATTGTTTATTTCATCGATTTCCTCCTGACTTTTCTTAGAGAAAAGCGATGAAACGAATATCTTTACTCTGTCACGAGGAAGGCACCATTGACTGGGATAACGGCTTCCATGGTCTGCTTCTTTCCTATCTTCACCTTTTTCACAGAGCCTACGGGGGTCACCTCCTTAGTGGCTTTGTCACTATATACATTGACAGTCTGCCCAACCGCGAACATATCAACGGGTATTGTTAGCTTGAGTATCTCCTTGGTGCCATTGACAGCGGCGAGATACCACTTGCCTTGCTGGCTCTTTCGTGCGAGAACGACATACTTGCCGGGGTAGCCATCGATGAAACGGATGTCCTCCCATGTGGTAGGAACCTGCTTCATAAAGTCGAGTGCCCACGTGGGAGCATCGGTAAGGTTGCCTGGTGCCATGGCAAAATGCTGTACGGGACTTTGGAAAAGCACTGCCGTTGCGAGCGCAAAGACGTCGGAAGTGACGCGGTGACCGCCGCCCTTACCTGCCTGATTGAACTTGTTGTAGTACCAGTTGAGGGTGCTTCCTCCGAAGTCCATGCTGCCCACGGCATTGCGTATGAATGGCAGGAAGGTGGCATCCATAGCCTCACGGTCACATTCTCCTTGTGAGAAACGGAGGTTCTCGGATGCACGAACAGCTTCACTGGCCACATAATTGGGGAAGATATACTCCCAACCACGCGGTAAAGTGCAACCATGGAAGATGACCTTGACGTTATGTTTCAGTGCGTCACGCAGGATGTCGTAGTACAATTCCATGGTACACTGCTTGTCTCCGCCGAAGAAGTCGACCTTTATGCCACGGATACCTGTCTTCTCCAGCCATTCCATCTCTGCCTGACGTGCTGCGGACTGACTGAGACAGTTGCGTGGTGTCTGTGGCGCATCGTTCCATTTACCATTGGAATTGTACCAGAGATATAGATAAACCCCTTTCTCTTTTCCATATTTGGCAAGCTCCGCAATGCGCTCACGTCCTATCTGACGGTCCCATTGCGCATCAATCAGCAGGGATTCCCAACCCATTGCAGCTGCGAAGTCAATGTATTCCTTCTGCGTATCGAAGTTACAGCTGGCATCATCGGCAATAATCCATGACCATGCGCCCCTGCCATAACCTGCTTTATGTTCTTCTCGCATCTTATTGACACACTGTCCGTTATTACACTCAGAAGAAAGAACATCCCATGTTACCGTTGTTTCCACTATATCCTTGAGATTATCTGAGATGGTAAGCGTGCGCCATGGTGTCTTGTCGGGGAGTGACATCTGCGCTCCTGTAGAGCCATAACCATTGTTTTCCTTCTGGCTGGGGAACGATATCTGATAGTTTCCTGCTCCCTTATTCTCTATCTTACATCCGGGATAGTTATTGACGCCCGTCTCCGAGATGAGTATCCATACAGGATTGTTGTCGGTGTTAGATGCTTTGAAGAGGCATGGGAAGGTATATCCCTGTCCCCAGCCATTCTTACCCATCGCCTCGTCAGCGGCATAATGGGTCTCATAACTTGGTGCCGTGCGTGCAAATCCAGTCATTTCTCCCATCTGTGGGCATATAAAGGTAGTGGTTCCTTCGTTCATAAAGAAGCCCGTTGCCTCGTTGTCAACCACAACACACATTGCATCCTTCTTGCTTTGCAATATCTCATAACGGAATGCCACATTGCTGTTGCTTACCAGAAAGACAGCCTTCAGCACATCTTTGCCATCCTTGGCAAATGTGTAGGTCTGCTGGTTTGCCTCGTAATGATTGTCTTTACGCTTAATATTATATAAGGTATAGTCTGTCTTTACTGTCTCTACCGCAGAGGTGTTGCTGAGGGTTAATCCCTTTGTAAAGTCACCGATGTTGGTATTGAGGCCAAGAGGTGATGCCTGCATACAAGGACTGCCTTTGTAGGTCACAGAATAAACAGGACATCCGTTGTCGCATTTCACGGTAACGTGTAACTGTCCGTCAGGACTATTCTGAGCATTGACGAGGTATGCCGGAAAGAGACAAAGCATTGCTTTGAGTAAAATAGATTTCGTGTTCATCTCTTTTTTATTGTTATTTTATAGCTTTATTGAAACCTTCTTACCGTCATATCTGAGGGCTTTTGTCGCTCCACCTACGAGAATAAGGTTAAAGGTGCGTGAGGTAAGCATACCTTTATATGCACCTTGGCGAGGGAGAATGGTGAAAGTGCGTGACTTTTCGTTCCATTTCATTGTTATCTCCGTGTATTCTCCCTTCTCGTAGTTGTAGTTATCGCCTTCATCTTCATAAAGAGTGAATGTAGCGTCAGCCCCCGGATAAACGATGATATCAAGATTATCCCACTGCTTTTCTTGTGCATACTGCACATCGGGACCTTGCGGCAGTATTGTTCCCGCCTTGATATACAGCGGAGAATGTGCAAGAGGAGCATCTGCCTTTATTGCCTTTCCTCCATCGAAAAGGGTGTTAGTCCAGTAGTCATACCACTTGGCGCCAGCGGGAAGATACACCTCATACTGTCTCTTCGCCTTCCAGTCAGGCACGGGATAACCCTTTGCCGCCTCAATATTCACGCTTTGTGCCCAACCGGAATATTCGTCCATAGACATCTTTTTCTCTGGAGTATAAAGAGGGTCTATGACTGGGCAGACGAGAATGTTGCGTCCAAACATAAACTGACGATTGTTATTCCATGTGTTTCTGTCCGCCTTGAAGTCCATAAAGAGAGCACGCATGAAGGAGTCGTCATTCTTGCATACCTGCCATGACTGGCTGTATATATAGGGTAGGAAACGATAACGGAGTTTGATAGCAGAGACAAGAGCGTCATATACAGGCTCTCCTGCCTTGCCATAGTAATACACCTCACGCCATACCTCCGTGCCATGGCTGCGCATCATAGGGCAGAAAGCGCCGAATTGCATCCAACGCACATAGAGTTCCTGATACTGCGGATTACGTACACCACTCTGTTTGCCCTGAGTATTGTAACTGTTGGCGAAGAATCCACCGATATCTGTATTCACCTGAGGATTGGCGGTAAGGGTGTAATTAAGGCAGATAGGCACCTGCTTGCGAAGACTTTCCCATGAAGACGGAATGTCACCCGACCATGTATTGGCACCCGTACGCTGCTGTCCTGCGAAGTATGAGCGTGTAAGGATAAAGACGCGCTTGTCTTTATCCACCGCACGCTGATGGTCATAGACGCCCTCTACGCACATCATGGGGAATAGATTGCGCACTGAGCGATAAGAACCCATGGCACATTGTTGGTCAAGGTCAGAGTCTTTGAAGTCCATGTGGTCAGGGTCTGTAGAATCCATCCACCACGCATCAAGCCCCATCTTGTGCATATTGCTAAGATATTTCCAATAGATGTCACGCCCCTCCTTGGAATATGCGTCATAGACACGCACTCCAGAGGGGTAATCCTTACGTGGAGGCCATATCGGTGAACCGCTCTGAGGCCATGTCTGATAGTCGAAGAGCAGACCTTTTTCCTTCAGTTCCCTGTAAGGTTTTGTCTGAGGACCAAAGCTTTGCCAGATAGAAATGGAGATATGGGCATTGCGACGATGCACCTCGTCTATCATATCCTGCGGACGACCGAAGTCTTCGTTGAGGAACTCCATAGCGTTCCATGTGTAGTTAGAGCCCCAATATTGCCAGTCCTGAATGATACCATCGAGAGGTATCTGCAATTCACGGTACTTGCGAAGCACGCCAAGCGTCTCGTCCTGCGTCTTATACCTTTCCCTACTCTGATGGAAGCCGTAAGTCCAAAGGGGCAACATCGGTGCTTTACCCGTAAGATGACGCATCTCGCGTATCACGCCGTCAGCGTCTTTGCCATACATGAAGTAATAATCCACCTTCTTTCCCACCTCACTTTCGAGGACTATCTCTCCCTTCTTACCCTCTTCTGGCGTAGTAAGATGCGTAGGAGAATAGTTCTCCCAGTAGATGCCATAGCCCTTGATGCTCTGATAGAAATGTGCGAAGTCCTCAAGATTGCTCTGTGTCATGTGTCGGTTTTCGCCACGTTGACTCATCTTGCCGTTCTGTAAAAGACCGACACCGTAGATTCCCTCACCCTCTTCCACAGAGAAAGACTGTTTTACTTTATATGCGTCTTGGTCGCTTCCAGAGGTTCTCGCGGTGAATACAGCATCGCCTTCTGAAGTCAACAGGTTACCTTTGGCATCGAAGAAAGTCACCCTACCCTCCTCCACCTTTACGGTAAGAGCTGATGATTTATATATCGTTGCCTTGCCAAGGCTTTTCTTTGTTACCTTTACCTTTTCTGGCTTCGCTATTACTACTACAGACTTTTCTTCCACACCAGCAACCTTTTCCTTTACAATACGCACGGTATTTGGCGTAAAGAACTGCACCGTCTGTGCACTTGCCACGGCACAAAGCGCCGGAAATATAAGAGATAAAAACACTCGGCTCATACTTTTATGCTATTAATGTCTTGTTATAGTATCTTGGTATAATGTTATGGAGCAGACTTAGTAGATGCGCCAATTGTCGAAATTGAAGAGCTTGATGCCTTTCTTGCCACGGAATACGAAGAATAGGTCATGCTTTCCCTTCACCTCTTTGGTGAAAGGAGCCTTGAACTTGGCCCATTCCTCCCATCCTCCAGTAGGCAGGACTTCGATGTTAGCTACCATCTCACCCTTTATTGAGTCAAGACGAACCTCTATCTGTCCACCTTGCAACGCACTGGCAGCCGTCACTTCTATATTGAGACGGGAAGCAGGGGCATTGGTGTCGAAATCCACCTCACGCATTTTTATCCAGTCCTCATTCTGAATATCGCTTACCCATACACGCCTTTGCTTTGTATTCCACTCAGACCTGACACCTTTCGAGAATGCCATTGTCTCAGCTTCCACGAGGCGGAAAGGCGAGAATGACGCAATCGGAGCTACTCCCTCACGTGTAGGAAGGATAGTAGGAATACGTCCGTCACGCTGCCATTTGAACTCTTCCACGCAGGCACTACGCGCGAAACCGCCACCTTTTGGCAACCATCCTGTGTGGTAGAAGAAATAATTATGCCCCTTATATTCGATGATACCGCTGTGATTGGTAAACGATTTTGTATCGTTGGTCTGCGCCATCACCTCGCCTACATATTTCCATGGTCCCTGCGGACTGTCGCTCTCAGAGTAAGCGATGCACTCTGGCACGCCACCAGCGGCATATATAAGTAACCATTTGCCCCAGGCAGAGGACTTGAGCTCCTTCTTCGTCATCTTCATATCCTTTATTTCCTGTTTCGAGAGCTGTCTCTGCTTGTGGAGCCAAGGCCCCTCTGTGTAGCGTTTCACTGTAGAGTCGCACTTCACCTCGGATGCGAGATGTATCATGTCCTCACTCAACTTCGCGCTATAATAACGAGGATTACCCCATGCTATATATGCCTGGCCATCATCATCAATCCATACCGTCGGGTCGATATGGTCCCATTTACCATCCTCATACAGCGGTTTTCCGAGTGCATCCCTGTAAGGACCTTCTATATTATCTGCCACGGCAACACCTATTGCCATGCCACCGCTTATCTTTGAGTGAACGGGAACATAGAAATAGAACTTACCATTACGCTCTATCACCTGTGGAGCCCATGCCCTGTCGTCAGCCCATTTGAAATGAAAGAGGCTCAGGGGGCTACCATGGTCCTGCCAGTTTACCATGTCATCGGTAGAGAACAGTCTCCAATCGTGCATCCAGAAGAAGTCGGCATCCTCTTCATCGTGGCCGGTGAAGACGTAAAGCCTGTCTCCGTGAACAATGGGTGCGGGGTCAGTGGAGAAACAGGTCTGTACTATCGGGTTCTGCGAATAAGCCGTTGTAGCAGAGAAGAATAGAGCCGCCACAGTGGCAAGCGTACTTTTTATAGTTGTTTTCATAGAAAGTATTTATTATTGTTGCGAGTTGTTCGATTATAGATATTGATTCCTTTCTTACTTGAAAAGTATGGAGGCGAACTCCTTTAATGCTCTACGCCATGTAAGGAATTCGTGTGCGGTGCCTTCTGAAACGTAGCTCGTGGCATTAAATCCAGCAGCCTTCAGGTTGTCAACAGCCTGTTTTACGCGGTCAGGATTTTCCTTGCTGCCACATGAAATGAAGATATGCCTCGGTGTTTCCTTACCATCAAGGTCCTTTGGTTCGTAGATGCCACCGCTGAAGAGTCCCCAATACCCGAACACTTCTGGTCGCGCAAGTGTAGCCATACGGGTCTCCATGCCACCCATAGAAAGTCCTGCCATGGCACGATGGTCACGGTCTGCTATAGTGCGGAAGTGATTATCAACATAAGGAACAAGCTCATCCATCAACACCTTCTGGAACTCTGTCCAGTCAAATTCATTCATGTGACCGAACTTACATTCGTTTGTCATGCCGTAAGTCATAACGATGATGAAAGGCTTTATCTTTCCTTCTGCTATGAGATTATCGAGGATAAGGTTGGCACGCCCTTGGTTAGCCCACGCTGTCTCGTCCTCGCCCCATCCATGCTGCAGATAGAGCACGGGGTAACGCTTTGCCGCTCCCTTCTTTCCTACGGTGACATTCTCATAACCGGCAGGTGTATAAACATAGGCTACACGCTCTGAATTGGTGCTTGGAGAATGGAACAGTATCTTCTGCACATTGCCATGGGGCACGTTCTTGAGAGCATAGAAATCCTTGTCGTGTGCGGGAATCTCTATACCAGACTCCCAACGGCATGAGCCATAGTAATTCATTGCGCCGGGGTCATTGACTACACCGCCGTCGATTGTTAGGTGATAGTAATGGAATCCCTCGTCCATAGGTCCCTCGGTAGTTCCCCACCAATATCCGTCCTTACCTTTTCTCAGCACTGTGCCACCAGAGCCACCGAGTCCAAGACTTACGAGAACGGACTTTGCCTGCGGCGCTTCTACGCGGAAACGGGCAAATCCCTGTGAGTTAACCATAGGATAATCCTGTCCCGGCTGGTTAAGCTCGTTGGGTTTGAAGTCCTCTATCGGCTTTACGTTGTCAAGAGCCGGATTGAAATCTCTCACTGCATAATATGCTTTCTTAGGCTTCAGGTCCTTTTCGAAGAGCAAAGGATAATTGGATGTGCCCACCCAGGAGTCGCGGTCGGAGAGGTTCCAGAACGTCACCACATCGACAACATCCTTATGCTTACGCAGGGTTTTGAAGAGCTGGCTATACTGATTGGCGTGAAGGGTCTGGATATAGGGCTTTATCTCCACTCCCTTACGAGAGAACTGTAACTGACCGCCCATTTCCTCGTTAGCGCGAATGTCGAGTTCCGTGATGTGAATATGTTTTACAAGAGACGCATATTTCTCGATAGCGGCATCCACATCGTCCATGGACGGGCCGTAGATGTTATAGTGTCCCTGCATTCCTATGCCGTCTATAGGCACTCCGACGTCCTTCATCTTCTTCACCATGTCATAGATACGCTGCGACTTTCCCTTGTCGGCAGCGTTGTAGTCATTATAGAAAAGGAGGGCGTTAGGGTCGGCTTCACGTGCAAACTCGAATGCCTTTGCAATGAACTCATCTCCACAGAGCTTGTAGAGATTAGACTCACGATAAGGTGAACCTGCCGGGCGACCTCTCCAAGCTGGGCGCTGCTGGTCGGCAATAGCCTCGTTTACCACGTCCCAACAATAGACAATATCCTTATAACGGTTCATCACCGTATGGATATGCTCACGCAAACGCTTGTAGAACACTTCCTTCTTGACAAACTTTCCCTTCTTGTCGTACATCATCCAGTCAGCAAACTGACTGTGCCATACAAGGCAGTGCCCACGCATAGGGATGTTATGCCTGCGACACCAGTTGGCGATACTGTCAGCACCTTCCCATTTCCACACGCCTTCCGCGGGGTGCAGCTCACCGGGTTTCATGGCATTCTCACAGGTAACGCTATTATAGTTGGCAAGAGCCACCTTCTGTTCCGCATCAGAGAAATTGCGGGTGTTGAGTGCCACGCCAACCTTGAAATAGTCTTTGTAAGCGTCTTTTAGCCCTTTCTGCGCTTTCTGTGGCTGCGCAAAAACATTGTTCGAGGCCATACCTCCGAGCATACAGAGTGCTATGGCTGCAGACTTTAATAATAGTTTCATGCTTGATTTATAGTTATAGGTTATTGTGTGTGTCATAATGAAGTAAACAGGAGTTTTCGCTCCGCTTAGGAGTTATAGGGAGTTAGCGGACATTTGCGGAAGTTAATGGGAGTTAGTGTGGAGTAAAGGGGAGGTAATGGACAAATGTAAGTTCGTAAATACATTTGTCCGTTAACTCCAACTAACTCCGTTTAACTCCATTTAACTCCATATAACTCCATATAACTCCCACTATACATAAGCCCCAAAAGCAGCAATACGTTTAATACGCAATCTTTTTCCCGTTCACGATATATATATGACCCTTGTTTACGCTTGCCACACGCTGTCCTTGAAGGTTGTAGATAGCGCGACCCTTGGCAGACGCCTTTTCTGCCACATTCTCTTGAATACCGGAGTATTCTGGCAGAAGTTTGTACATCTGCTCAGCATAACGCTTGCCCAATGTGCGATAACCCGCAGCACTGAAGTGGAATGGGTCAACGCCATTGCCAGGCAAGCCATCCGCAGAGATGACGTATGAGTTGCTAACATACTCTTTGAGATGCGGCAGAGCGTTAACATTATGCCATGAGCATGCGCCACCCTGATTTTCATAAAGCGTTTCTCCTGCAAGGAGAGGCGTCTCCGCTGGGTTCAGTCTGAGACCGTAACAGATACGCTTATATACCTTCGCCACTTTGCCACACCAGTCAGCAGCACCATTGTTTGACTCACCCTGATGCAGGAGAATACCCTTAATAGTGCCTACTTCCTGTGCTTTCTTGCCCATTTCTATGAGGCGTCCGAGTGGGTCGTTGTCGTATGCGGCGCAGTAATTCTTGAACCAGTCTGCTTCACCTGCTATATAATCATCCTTAAACTCCTCCATGAAGAGCTCGATTTTCGCACCGCCCACAGCAACGTTGATAACGCCAACCTTGATGTCTGTAGGCAGTTTCTCTACGAGAGTACGTCCGAAATAGTCTGCGGGACATAATCCTGTATTTGCGCGGCAGAGCGGTGGCACGGCATCATACCAATTACCCTTCTTGCGGTTAGCATCGAAATCAACAGCTGCCATCATCTGGAAACGTGGGTCGATGCCCGTCTTGTCCTGTGCCTCGATAGTGGCATTGCCCTCCATATTTGACTGTCCGAAGCAGAGATAGATGTGGAACTTAGGGTCACCCTGCTCGGCAAACTCCCAAGAATCGGGTATTACAGGCTCCGTTGGCTTGTCTTCCTCCGCAGGCTTACCTTCAGCGGAAGTGATTGTGAAGGTTGTGCCATTATATCCGCTGTCCGTCATCCACCCGTCTGTGGAGCCACTTTCGAAGTCTCCGTTCTGCACATAGTTCACGCCTATTGCGTCATCCACGAGGGTAACGTCATCAAAATATATTGTACCACCGAGTTTTCCGAATACGAAACTGAGTCGATCGATAGGATATGCAGCCTGGAACTTGCAGGTAAAGGTCTTCCATTCTGTTGTAACTTTGAAATTGTCGAGGTACATCACATCCTTTGTACCGCCCCACTCGTTCTTGTTAGAGCTCTGGGTGTCGCTTGGCCAGAAAGCCATGTCGCAGGCTTCCGTTGCCTTTGCCTTGAAGGTAAGGGTGTAGTTTTTTCCCTTTGTCAGCGGCTTCGGGAGGTTATAACTGCCTTGGTTGTCCCAGGCATTGCTGCCTGCTGATGTCGTAGAATAGGCGATGCACTTTCCGGGGTCAACATATCCTTTTTCAGCATTGACAACTATCTTTGCGGAATTTTTGTTTCCGGCATCGTCGGTAGCCACTACTGTGATGGTGTGTTCTCCGTCTGACATTCCTTTTATATCGTACTCAAAAGGAGGTGCTGTAACCTCTCCTTTCTTATAGTTGTCAAGATAGTACCTTACACTTGTGATATTTCCCTTGGAACTCTCTGCACTTACCTTTACAAGCACATTCTCTGATGTCTTGGCATTATTGGCTGGTGACGTAATATTCACCTCCACGGCCTTTGGCTCGAGGGAGTAGTTCTTACAGAACTTCCATATCTCGTCGATAGTGTAGAGCACGTCGTTGCTAATCCAGTGACCTTTGTTGGCGAGTTCCATGAGAACGACCTTCACGCCATTGGTGCCACCGCTCCATTCCTTGCGCGTGATGTGGCTTGCTCCACCATAACTCTTTGTTATCGTAGGCGTTGTGGAGCATTTGTTCGCATTTATCAGCACGTTTAGGTTGCCTTGAACAGCAGAGAAGCCGCAGACGTCATCGCCTGTACCATGATGATGAATAACGGGGACGGGACGCTTTCCTCCCCACGTAAAACCACCCATAGGATAACCGCTGATAGGTGCAAATGCTGCTATCTTGTCGCTTATCTTATTGATAGCATGGTAGGTCAACATTCCGCCCATAGAGAAACCAGAGAGATAAACCCTGTTTTCGTCAATGTCATAATCCACTTTCATCTTTTGGATGAGAGCAAGTATAAGGTCGGTGTCCTTTGTTCCTGATATATCCCATGCCTTTCCCTCGCCTTCTGGCAGTACTATGGCAAATCTATTTTTGTCCGCACACTCCTTAGCCTTAGAAAGCATATTCCATTGATACTGCGCATCCTGGTTCATGCCATGACATGAGATGATGAGCGGACGTTTAGCTTCCAGATTAGAGGGCACATACTGTAGGTATTCCCTTGTCTTGCCACCAGACGTGATAGTCTTTCTTGTCTGTGCTTCTATCGTTGAGGTAACTCCCATCAACAACAGAAATAGAGTAATAAATCTTGTTAGGCGTTTCATTTTATATTTGGGTTTTAACTCATTATTAGGATTGCAGGGAGAAGGAGGTTGAGGAACGCTCACTTCCCAATAGCTTTTTCAGTTTGCAAAGTTAATAAATAAATGAACTCACCTCTAAATAATATGTTTCATAGACTTATTCAAATGTTACAAAAAAGCATGTTTATGGTATTTTTGCGTACATTTATGGTGGGTTCTGCAAATTAACAATGTATTAGTCTTCTTCAGTTGCAGTTCCCGCCTCAATGTAATAGCTATGCTTTTACTTCGCAATAGCTATGCTTTCACCTCGCAATAGCTATGCTTTTACAGAGAGGGCGTTGGGACACACAAAAACACTCACTATTAAACTACCGTTTGATAAAGAAACATATTATTTCGCATCGGAAAGAAAAAATCTACATTCAAGCCGCAGGTTTCTCAATAAAATTATGTATTTTTGCATCGTATAAACCTGACATCTGAAGAAAATCCTATTCATTCCCGATGTAAAGAGGTGCTCAAACCTGCATTAACCTACATTATTCATGCTGTTCAGTTGCGAAAGGTATAAATGGCAGTGCATCAGCGTGAGCACAGCGATGACGATGCAGAATGTAGTAAATCCTACTTTCAAAGAGGAAGAGCGAGCACCGCACTGAGGTGCTGCCAGTTAGACCTTGCAGTAGGAACGAGTATGAATAATGCAGGTTAAGGATGAAAACAATGCGAAAAAACAAATCTAACATACAAAAAAAGACTACTCAATGAAGATTGGCTGCACAGAAGAACAATAAATTCGCGCCAAAACAATGAATACAAATTGAAACATGAATAAACAACAGTTAGCAAACAAGATATGGGCATCGGCGAACAAGATGCGCTCGAAGATTGATGCCAATGAGTATAAAGACTATATCCTTGGTCTCATCTTCTACAAGTTTCTGTCGGACAACGAGGTGAACTACATCTTGAAGGATATGAAGGGTGCGTCCGATGAAGATAAAAAGGCAGCCTTGAAGAGCCTTGTAGAAAACTACGAGGATGAAGACTCAAAGTTAATCATCAACTACTGCAAGGACAACATCGGATATTTCATAGAATACAAAAACCTCTTCTCCACGTGGTTGTTGCCCGACAGCAACTTTACCGTGGCAGACCTCTCGGTGGCTCTCAACTCTTTCGACAGACTGGTAAGCCCCAACTACAAGGCTGTGTATGACGGTATTTTCAAGACCTTGCAGGCTGGCTTGAACAAACTCGGAGAGAATCCTGCCAGCCAGACACGCGCGCTGAAAGACCTTATCAAGCTAATAAAGGACATTCCTACCGACGGTTCCCAAGACTATGACGTGCTGGGCTATGTCTATGAGTACCTCATTGGCAACTTCGCGGCTAATGCCGGCAAGAAAGCGGGTGAGTTCTACACGCCTCACGAGGTGGCAATCCTCATGTCGGAGATAGTGGCAGAGCACCACAGAGAGAAGCGGCAGATAGAGATTTACGACCCTACATCGGGCTCTGGCTCGCTGCTTATCACCATAGGCAAGTCGGTGGGACGGCACATAGCCGACAAGAACCGTGTGAAGTATTATGCGCAGGAACTGAAGGAGAACACCTACAACCTCACCCGTATGAACCTTGTGATGCGCGGCATACAGCCCAGTAATATCAACACCCGTTGCGCCGACTCGCTTGACGAGGACTGGCCAGTGCAGAAGGCTGGCAGCGAGACGGGGCAACCACTCTATGTGGATGCCGTGGTAAGCAACCCTCCATACTCGCAGCAATGGGACCCAAGAGACCGTGAGAATGATGCCCGTTTCAAGGACTATGGTGTGGCACCCAAGTCGAAGGCTGACTATGCTTTCCTGCTTCACGAACTCCATCACCTGAAGCCCGACGGCATTCTGACAATCGTATTGCCTCACGGCGTGTTGTTCCGTGGTGGTGAGGAAGAGCAGATACGTACCAATCTCATAGAGAAGAACCATATCGATGCCATCATCGGGCTGCCAGCCAACATCTTCTTCGGCACGGGCATCCCTACGCTCATCATGGTGCTGAAGCAGCACCGTGATAATGACGACGTGCTTATAATCGATGCCAGCAAGGGCTTTGTGAAAGAGGGTAAGCAGAACCGCCTGCGTGCCTGCGACATCAAGAAGATTGCCGACACAGTGCGCGACCGCAAGGACATCACGGGCTTCTCCAAGAAGGTAAGCCGTGAGGAAATCCGCACCAATGGTTACAACCTCAACATCCCCCGCTATGTGGATTCGAGCGAGGCGGCAGAGCAGTACGACATCTACGCCACCATGTTTGGCGGTATTCCCAACACGGAGATTGACGCGATGCGGAAGTACTGGGACGCCTTCCCGTCGCTCCGTGGCGACCTCTTCACACCTTATTCGGACAAACCATACGCTGCCTTGAAGGTGGAGGATGTTAAAACTGCCATTGAGCAGAACACGGACGTGAAGAGGTTCACCATGCAGTTTGCCGAAGCCTTCCGTGGCTTTGCCGACAGGCTTCACCACATTCTCATAGACAACGTGAAGAATGTCCATGAGCTTCAGGCACAGGACGAGATAGCCACCGACATCTTCCTCCGCTTGGCTGCCATCCCTCTCGTGGATAACTATGCCGCCTATCAGGCCTTGGCAGACCAGTGGCAGGCTATCATCAGCGACATTGAGACCATACAGGACGAAGGCATGGAGGCCGTGCGCACGGTGGAGACGGCTTATAAGTTGGTGAAGAAGAACGATGAGGACATCGAGGTGCCCGACGGACTGAAGGGACGTATCATTCCCTTTGAACTGGTGCAGCGAGTAAAGTTTCAGGCAGAGCTGGATGCCATGGCTGCCCTGCAGGCGAGAGTGGAAGCCATAGGAGGCGAACTCGAGGAGGTGCGCGACGGCTTCAGCGAAGAGGAAATGGAGACTTACTGCGACAGCGAGAAAGACAATGCTCCCGACAAGAAGAAGATTACCGCCGATGCCAAACCCAAGGCTGACGTGGAGCCCGACACCAAGGCGAAGCTCAAGCAGATGGTTGCCTTGTGGGATGAGCAGACGAAGCTCAACAA
>JALFOF010000057.1 GCA_022773825.1 Prevotella sp. | reverse complement strand
TTCACGATGTAATCGCTAAGCTATTACAACGTAAAAGCATAGCGATTACATTTAGATGCCAACACCCCTGACTACAATAGCCCATGCCCCCGAAACGTATTTTTTACTTATAAAGCGCACTTTTTGTCAAAAAAAATTTGCACGTTTCCGCATTTTTCACTAATTTTGCACCGAATTAGAAACGAGAAAACAAGAAAACGACAAAGAAAACAATGAATAATTCATACGCATCTTTCTTTTACTTCTACTTTTACTTTGCAGAGAACTGTGAAGCGGGAAGTTGCGTGTAAAATTCAACTTAAGACTTATCAAAAGGAAATGATAAAAGCAAAGTCCCGCGTAGAACACTACACGGGACTTTACTTTTATCCGGCAACAACACATTTTATATAATATATACACGCAAGAAGATGAAGAGAATAGCAATACAAGGCGAACTCGGGTCGTTCCACGACATCACCGCGCACCACT
Organism: Prevotella sp.; assembly: GCA_022773825.1. Taxonomy (GTDB): domain Bacteria; phylum Bacteroidota; class Bacteroidia; order Bacteroidales; family Bacteroidaceae; genus Prevotella. The sequence goes on along the minus strand of JALFOF010000057.1, from coordinate 36,626 downwards.
ACTTCAACGGTGAACAACTGCAGATAATATGCTGCTCCACCTTTGAGGAGGTCTTCGCGCACATGAAGGCCGAGCCGACCGTCATCGGCATCATGGCGATAGAGAACACCATAGCCGGTTCCCTGCTCCACAACTACGAACTGCTCCGCGAGTCAGGCATGGCAGTGGTGGGCGAGCACAAGACGCACATCAGCCACTGCCTCTGCTGTCTGCCGGGGCAGAAGATGGAAGACCTGAAGGAAGTGCACTCACATCCCGTGGCACTGGCACAGTGCTACAAATACCTCTCCAAGCACCCTAACATGAAGATGGTGGAAGACGAGGACACGGCAGGCTCCGCCAAGTGGATAGCCGAGAACAAACTGGAGGGCATCGCCGCGCTGTGCCACGCCGACGCGGCAGAGATGTACGGACTGGAGGTGCTGGAAAACCACGTGGAAGACAACCCTCACAACTACACACGCTTCCTCATAATGTCTGACCCACGCAAGGCTGACTTCCTAAGAGCACTCAACGAGGCAGACAAATCGAGCATCGTCTTCTCACTGCCCCACGCGGAAGGCTCGCTCTCACAGGTGCTCTCCATACTCTCTTTCTACAAGATAAACCTGACAAAGATACAGTCGCTCCCGATAATAGGCAGGGAATGGGAATACCTCTTCTACGTGGACGTGACCTATGACGACCTGACACGATACCGGCAGAGCATCGATGCCATCACGCCGCTGACCAAAGACCTACTAATCCTCGGCGAATATAAGTCGGCGTGACAAGGGGAACACAGGAAAGAAATATAACGACAAGAAAAACAAGGTATAACAACAAGCCCCACAAACCTCCATGCGAAAGGAGAGAGAAAGAGGCTACCAAAGAACATAAACATGACAAACATCAAACCAGCAGACCGCCTGTCATTAGTACAGGAATACTACTTCAGCCGCAAACTCAAAGAGGTGGCGGAACTGAATGCCAAAGGCATGGACATCATATCACTCGCAATAGGCTCGCCCGACATGCCACCGTCGGAAGAAACGGTACAGAAATTGTGCGAGGTGGCACGCGACCCGTCAGCCCACGGCTATCAGCCCACAGTGGGAACACCAGAACTACGCGAGGCAATGGCATACTTCTACAAACGCTGGTACGGTGTGGAACTCGACCCAAAGACAGAAATTCAGCCGATGATAGGCTCGAAAGAAGCAATACTACACGTAACACTCGCCTTCTGTAACCCCGGTGATGAGGTGCTGGTGCCAAACCCTGGCTACCCAACATACACCTCATTGTCAAAGATTTTGGGACAGAAGATAGTGAACTACGACCTCAAAGAGAACGATGGATGGCAGCCTGACTTCGACGCTCTGGAGAAGATGGACCTCAGTCGCGTAAAACTCATGTGGACAAACTACCCCAATATGCCCACAGGAGGTAACGCACGCCGCGAGACATACGAACGGTTGGTGGACTTCGCACAACGGCATAACATCGTGGTAGTGAACGATAACCCCTACTCTTTCATCATCAATGAGCACCCAATATCACTGCTTCAAGTGCCGGGAGCGAAGGAATGTTGCATAGAGTTCAACTCCATGTCAAAGAGCCACAATATGCCAGGCTGGCGAGTAGGTATGGTTGCCACCAACAGCACGTTCATATCGTGGATACTGAAGATAAAATCCAACATCGATTCTGGCACCTTCCGCGGAATACAACTTGCCGCGGCACAGGCCTATCACAACGATGACGCATGGCATAGGGAATACAATTACGACAACTACAAGCGCCGCCGCGCCATAGCCGAGCAGATAATGGATGTGCTACACTGCGCCTACGACAAGGAGTCCGTGGGAATGTTCCTCTGGGGACGTATTCCTGACAGCTACAAGACGGTGGAGGAACTGACGGAAAAGATACTGCACGAGGCACGGGTGTTCATCACTCCCGGTATGATTTTCGGCAGCAACGGCGAGCGTTACATACGTATCTCACTCTGCGCAAAGGACGAAAAGATGAAGGAAGCGCTGGAGAGAATTAAGAATACAATGGAGAATAAATAAAAAACAACAAACAAAACACATACTACTATGGAATTAGAACTCGAGGCACTCAACCTGCCAAGTGACAACAAACGCCCATTCGTGATAGCAGGACCATGTTCCGCGGAGACCGAAGAGCAAGTAATGACAACAGCAACCCAACTCGCACAGAAGGGATGCCACATGTTCCGCGCCGGCGTTTGGAAGCCACGCACCAAGCCTGGTGGCTTTGAAGGCAACGGGGAACCTGCGCTGAAGTGGATGGCGGAAGCCAAGAAAGAGACGGGAATGCTTATGTGTACCGAGGTGGCGACACCAGAACACGTGGAGCTGGCAATGAAGTACAACATTGACCTGATGTGGGTAGGCGCGCGAACCTCTGCCAATCCCTTCGCGATGCAAGAGCTCGCAGACGCTATGAGGGGCATAGAGATACCCGTTCTGGTAAAGAACCCCGTGAACCCCGACCTCGACCTGTGGATAGGAGCACTCGAACGCATCAACCTTGCCGGCGTGAAGAAGCTGGGAGCGATACACCGTGGCTTCTCTTCTTACGACAAAAAGATTTACCGTAACCTGCCCATGTGGCAGATTCCCATAGAGCTGCGCCGCCGTATTCCTGAGCTTCCCATCGTTTGCGACCCGAGCCACATCGGCGGAAGGCGCGAACTCGTGGCGCCACTGTGCCAGCAAGCCATGGACCTCGGCTTCGACGGACTCATCGTTGAGAGCCACTGCAACCCCGACTGCGCATGGAGTGACGCTAAGCAGCAGGTGACACCAGACGTGCTGGACTACATCCTGACACTCCTGCAGGTGCGCGACGAGACCACGACAACAGAGAACATCAAGCTGCTCCGCAAGCAAATTGACGAGCAGGACGACAAACTCTTGGAGCTCCTCTCACAGCGTTTCCGCGTCTGCCGCGAAATAGGACAGTACAAGAAGGAACACAACATGACCGTGCTCCAGACGGGACGTTACAACGAGATACTTGACAAACGCGGGGCGCAGGGCGCACTCTGCGGCATGAGCGAACAGTTCGTAAAGACCGTCTTCGAAGCAATACACGAGGAGTCTGTACGCCAGCAGCTGGAGATAATCAACAAGTAAGGGTACGAAAGATGAAAATACTAATCCTCGGAGCAGGCAAGATGGGCTCGTTCTTCATCGACCTGCTCAGCTTCGACCATGAAGTCGGAGTGTACGAAAAAGACCCCAAGCGACTGCGCTTCACCTATAACTGCCAGCGTTTCACCGACCTTGAAGAGGTAAAAGCCTTCAAGCCAGAGCTGGTAATCAACGCGGCGACGGTGAAATACACCATCCCCGCCTTCAACGAAGTGATGCCTTACCTCGGCGAAGAGTGCATTCTGAGCGACATAGCGTCAGTGAAAACCGGGCTGAAGGAGTTCTACGAGAGCACCAGCCACCGCTTTGTCAGCACCCACCCGATGTTTGGTCCTACCTTCGCCAACCTCAACCAGCTGTCCGAAGAGAACGCTATCATCATAACAGAGGGCGACTGCATGGGGCAATGCTTCTTCAAAGACCTTTACAGCAGGCTGGGACTGAACATCTATGAGTACTCTTTCGAGGAGCACGACAAGACCGTGGCCTACTCGCTCTCCATCCCCTTCGTCTCCACCTTCGTATTCTCGGCGGTGATGAAGCACCAAGATGCGCCGGGCACAACGTTCAAACGGCATCTGCGCATAGCCAAAGGAGTGCTCAATGAGGATGACTACCTCCTGCAAGAAGTACTCTTCAACCCCTACACCCACGACCAGGTGGACCAGATACGCACGGAGCTGAAAGAGCTATTGGAAATCATCGACACCAAGGATGCCGACGGAATGAAACGCTATCTCACAAAGATACGCGCCAACGTGAAGCGCGACATCGAAGGACTGAAGTCTTGATTACCAGAATACTTCCGCGGCTTTCGTGTCATGCGTGCATGACATGGAAGTCGCGGAAAACCGTTTTCTAACACTGACACACCACGACGAGCAAACGGTTTCCTCGCCTCTTACCACGCAATGCCAACGCTACCGAACCGGCAATCCCGTAAGGCTGTCATGCAATCGCTATGCTTTTACAGGGTAATCACTATGCTTTTACCTTGCAATCACTATGCTTTTACCATATAAAAGCATAGCTATTACAGAGTGGAGGGGCAGACAGTCACCCTTGATAGGATAACACTATACAGTCAATAGAAGCGATATTCCTGTTAAATAACATTAAAACTAATCAACAAAAGCAGTAAAAAACTGCCGATTTCCAAGATTTATTAGTACCTTTGCACCGCTTTTGTGTAACACAAAACAGAAGCGTACACCAACGTACAATTAAAAACAGTTAATGAGAACAGACAACAGAAAACAAAACCCCAAAAACCAATACCGCATCAACGAGCAGATTAGAGTGCGTGAGGTGCGCATAGTTGACGAAGACGGGGCATCCGTCATGCCAACAAAACAGGCATTAGACATCGCCCGTCAGAAAGGCGTGGACCTCGTAGAGATAAGCCCTAATGCACAGCCACCTGTTTGTCGTATCATTGACTACTCCAAATTCCTTTACCAACAGAAAAAAAGGGCAAAGGAAATGAAGCAAAAGCAGGTGAAGGTAGAAGTAAAAGAAATACGCTTCGGACCACAGACCGACGAGCATGACTACAACTTCAAGCTCAAGCACGCTAAGGAATTCCTCGAGGAAGGCAACAAAGTACGCGCATACGTGTTCTTCCGCGGACGTGCCATAGTGTTCAAAGAGCAGGGAGAAGTGTTGCTGCTGCGTTTCGCAAACGACCTTGAAGAATACGGCAAGGTAGAGCAGTTGCCACGCCTTGAAGGCAAAAAAATGTTCCTCTTCATTGCCCCCAAGAAAGCAGGACAGGCAAAGAAAAGCCAGCAGAAGATGGACAGAGAGCGCAAAGAGGCTGAGATGAACAGCAGAAATAACGAGAAAGCAGAGGCTAACAGTGCCGAAATACCAGAGGGAGACGGACTGGCAGCCAACGCGAAAGGCTTTGAAGCACTCGCAAAACTGCGCGAAGCAACAGAAAACGACAATGTGTGAGTAACGCCTGGTATCTGCGTTGCCACCATAATTAATAATTAATTAAACAACAAAAAAAATGCCAAAAGTAAAGACAAACTCCGGTGCCAAGAAGCGTTTTGCTTTCACCGGTTCAGGTAAGGTGAAGAGGCGTCACGCTTTCCACAGCCACATCCTCACAAAGAAGACAAAGAAACAGAAGCGCAACCTTCTGGGTGCAGTCATCGTTGACAACGACAACCTCAAGCAGGTACGCGACCTCATGCGTCTCCGTTAATAAACCTTATTGTCGAACCTTTTTGAAAAAAGAAAGTAAAGAACCATGACAAGATCAGTGAATCATGTAGCTTCACGTGCGAAGCGCAAGAGAATTTTGAAGCTTACCAAAGGTTATTACGGAGCGCGCAAGAACGTCTGGACCGTAGCTAAGAACACTTGGGAGAAGGGACTTACCTACGCTTACCGCGACCGCAAGAACAAAAAGCGCACCTTCCGCGCACTGTGGATACAGCGTATCAACGCTGCCGCACGCATGGAGGGCCTCAGCTACTCACAGCTTATGGGACTGCTCCACAAGGCTGGCATAGAGATTAACCGCAAGGTGCTCGCTGACCTCGCAGTAAACAACCCGGAAGCATTCAAGGCTATCGTTGACAAGGTAAAGTAAACAATACCCGTAAACAACAATATCCAATCGCCGCAACCGCAACGACAAGTTGCAGTTGCGGTCTTTTTTTTGTGAAAAATCGACCACAGAATATAATATTTGACCGCACGTAGCGTTTCTTTAGTAAAGCACAAGCTTAATCTCAATAAACAAAACCATCAAAAAAAAGAACAACCCGCCTATGAAACAACGCTACTCCACCAACACATTTACGCCGTCATCAGCAACACTTGACATCATAAGGCAGTTCGCCTACACCTACCGCCCCGTCATATCCAACGGCAAATACGTACCGTTCTTCCTCAATTAACAGCAAAAGCAGAACACGCAGCAATGACAATAGTATCACCATCCCTGCTCGCGGCCGACTTCCTACACCTCGACCGGGAGATTGAAATGATAAACACCAGTGAGGCAGAATGGCTCCACCTCGACGTAATGGACGGTTCCTTCGTACCTAACATCTCCTTCGGCTTCCCCGTACTTGAAGCCATTTCCAAGGTGTGCACGAAGAAATTGGACGTTCACTACATGATAAACAGCCCCGAACGCTACATCAAACAGACAGCAAAGCTCGGCGCTTACATGATGAACGTACACTACGAAGCCTGCACACACCTACACCGCACGGTGCAAGAGATACACAACGCAGGCATGAAAGCGGCCGTAACACTCAACCCCTCCACACCTGTCAGCAGCCTTGAAGATATCATTGGCGACATAGACATGGTACTACTAATGAGCGTAAACCCTGGCTTCGGAGGACAAAAGTTCATCGAGAACACCATAGCCAAGATAAAAAGACTGAAGAAACTGATAACGGAAACAGGCTCATCAGCACTCATTCAGGTAGATGGAGGCGTGCAAAACGAGACCGCCCCACGCCTTGTAGCGGCAGGAGTTGATGTGCTCGTATCAGGAAGCTACGTCTTTGGTGCGGCAAACCCACACGAGAAAATCTCGCAACTGCGCGCTCTATAAGCATGAAAGAGCACAGGTCACACAACACATAAAAGCATAACGGACTGTACTAAACAGCACAGTCCGTTATGCTTTTATGCATCTTACGCTGCCACAACAACGCTATCCTACGCAAATTGCAGCTGTATATGGTTCTCCCTTGCCAGCCTTCTCATGTTTATCAGAGCGTAACGCATCCGTCCGAGGCTTGTGTTTATGCTCACACCTGTAATCTCCGCAATCTCTTTGAAGGAGTAATTCTGGTAGTAACGCATCTGCACCACCTCCCTTTGGGTCTCTGGCAGGTATGCCATAAGGTTGCGGACATCGTCCAACACCTGCATGTTCGCCAGCAAATCCTCACGCGATGTCTCCATCAACTGCCTGTCAGTCATCTGCGCGATGCTTATATCCTCCACGGCAGTATCAACGAAATTCTGCGACTTCTGCCTGCGATACCAGTCCATAATAGTATTGTGCGCAATGCGAATGAGCCACGCATTGAACTTCCCCGAGGTGACATACTTGCCTTCTTGAAGCTTTGTTATGGCTTTAAGGAACGTTTCTTGGAAGATGTCATTTGCGACTTCCTCGTTGTGTACGATAAAAATAATATAGGAGAAGATACCTGTTTGCGTCCGAGTTAACAGCTCATCGAAGGCTCTGTTGTTGCCTTGCACATACATTTGTACCAACTCTTCATCGGTAAACCGAGTGAGTTTATTCATTTTCTTAATCTTTTTTGTTAAGTAAATGTATGTCGATAGGCAATAATTTTGATTAAATACAGGTCTGTTAGTGTTTGCAAAGTTATAATATATAATTGAAACTCGCAAGCAAATTAACAATTTTTATTCATTCTTGTAGCTCACTTCGTCCACGTCCGGAATATCGAGTATGCTCTGAACGATGGTTTGCAGCTCCTTATAACTATGCACCATGAAGTTTATTGTGCATGTGACTATCTCGTCTTCTGTTACTGTATGCAGTTCATTGATGCTGAGTTGCAGTCTGTTAGAGATGCTGTCAATGATGTCACTCAGCAAGTGCTGCCTGTCCACCGCCTTGGCTGTGAGGCTCGCGGAGTACAGTACATCCGGCTGTTCTATATACTCCACTGGCACTATGCTGTCGCCAAACTGCGACGCGAGCCCTATTGCGTCGGCGCAGTCGCGCCTATGTACCGTTATGGAGTTGTCGGCGTTGCGGAAGCCTATCACCTCCTCGCCGGGTATAGGGTTGCACAACGGGCACCGGAGGTATTGCGGTTTAGGTTTCTTCGCAAGGTAGATATGCAGGTTACGCAGTGCCTTGTACGACTTTGCCTTTGCCACCCAGTCCTCCTGAGGCCACACGTTCGGGTCGGTACCTATCTCCACACAGTCGCCCCTCTTTAGCGTTGTCTTCACTGATGCGAGGTGTCCGTTAATCTTAGCGTACTTAGCATGGAGTCCCACCTCTGTGTGAACGCCGAACGCAAAGTCTATGGCGCTGGAGTTTTTGGGTAGTTTCATCGACTTGCCATCGGGCGTATAGACGCGTATGTCATCGTTATAGAAGGATGCTCTCACCGATTCTATGAAGAAGCTGCCTCCCTCTTCGGTGTTTCTCGCCACGTCCTTGAGCACTCCGCGGAATGTTTCCAACCATTCATATATCACCTTGTCGCGTCTGCCATTTTCCAGCATATAGCCCAGATGCGACTTCTTTGTCATTCTTTCTGACTGTATGTGTATCTCCTCCCACACGCCGTAGTCGGATAGTAGCTGTGTGTGGAAGCTCTGATAGCCGTTCTGTTTCGGCTGGTCAACATAGTTTATTATGGAGTTCGGGCGTTCTTTGAAGTTGTCGGTGAGCAGTGAATAGATGTTGAGACACATATTTTTCTCCGACACGTACACGTCTTCCGGGAACACAATCCTTGTGAAGTGCCTGCATTCCAGATGCTCGAAGTCCACTTTCTGTGTGTTAATCTTCCTCCAGATATTGTAAGGCTGCTTGTATGCCAGTTCCCTTCTGTACCTTATGCCGTGCGACGTGAGTATCTCGTCTATCTTGTCCTCAAACGCTTTCAGTCTTTCCTTGTCCTTTTCCTTGTCATTCTCTATCAGCCGGAGTATCTTGTCGTATATCTGCGGGCATCTGTATCGGAATGAAAGGTTCTCCAGTTCTATCTTGATGGTGTACAGTCCGAGCCTGTTAGCCAGCGGCGCATAGAAGTAGTCCGTCTCCCCGGCTATCTTCATCTGCTTGTCAGGGCGCATGGAGTCCAGCGTACGCATATTGTGAAGGCGGTCTGCCAGCTTTATGAGTATGGCGCGTATGTCGTAGTGCACCGAGTCGAGCATCTGCTTGAAGTTATCCAACTGCTTCGACATGGCGTACTTTGTCTTGTTCTGCTTCGTCACCACCTTCACGAGGAATGCCACATCGTCCCCGAAGACCTCGCGTATCTTCTCGTTGGTGCAGGGTGTGTCCTCCACCACGTCGTGCAGGAACGCCGCGCACACTGGTTCCGCCCCGAGTTGCAACTCCTTGGCGATGATGAGTGCCACGGCTATGGGATGTACGATATACGGTTCGCCCGTCTTCCTCTTCTGCTCCCTGTGCGCGTCGAAAGCGAAGTTGAATGCCTTTCTCATCAGCTGCATTTCTGCCAGCGTGGAGCGACTTTCCATTGCGGAAAACACCTCACCTGCCCTGCGGCGTATCTCGTCTTCTGTTATTTCTGGAGTACACATAGCATTAAATGTAGTTAAGTATCTGGTGACTGCAAGATTGCGTTATCGCCCACAAAAATAGTTAAAAAAACTTGTATCGCAAAATTTTTGCAACACTTTTTGCTGTCTTTTTCCTAAAAATGCCAAATAAATCAACAAATCACCTCGTTCATCTGTATATCTGTCAGCTCCGCAGGAACTTTGTGAACCATTTGAAACGGGTAGCACAGCCCTATGGTGTAAAGACCTGGTAGCTGGCCCAACAGGCGGTCATAGTAGCCTTTTCCCCTGCCGAGGCGGTGCCCTGCCGCGTCAAACGCCACGCCCGGCACCACTGCCACCACTCTCCTGCCCTTCCCCGCGCCGTCCGCGGGCAGTGCCATCTCCGCCACCTCCGCTATGTCCACCGCTGCTCCGGCAGGCTCAAGTATGCCGTACGCCCCCCTCACCATGTCGTCCACGGAGGTGAAGCGGTGCAGAGTCATCTCAGTGCCGCTCACTACCTTCGGCAGCAGCACGGTCTTGCCCATGGCTAAGAGCTCCTCAACCAGAGCGTGAGTGCATACCTCGTCGGGCAGCGACCAGTACAGCAGCACCGTCTCCGCGGCCGCCACACGCTGATGTGCCAGCAGCCTGCGGCACAGAGAGCCGTCAAGCTGCCTCTGTTCCGCCTCCGTATGCCGCTGCTTTTCCTCTTTTATATATTGTCTGAGCGATTTCTTGTCCATGCTTGCAAAGGTAAGAAAAAATGTGGACTCCCGCAAGTTTTTCCTGCCAAAACAGCGTTATGACACTCCGTGCCCTACCCCGTTCCGCCTGCAACGCTCCGTGCTCACAACATACGCGAGCGCTGTCGCCGTGGCAGCCTCAGACAGCGGCCATTCTAATAGCTATGCTTTCACATTGCAATAGCTATGCTTTTACATTGCAATAGCTATGCTTTTACATTGCAATAGCTATGCTTTTACATTGTAATCGCTATGCTTTTACAACGCAGCCTACCAGCCGCCTCTGCCGTATGACTATGCAAGAGGGGTTCGCTCACGTCTCCACCGGCTCGTTTTATCAAGCGACGCGTTTGTAAAGAAATGTAAAATGAGGAGAAAAACACTGGTTTTGTACAAACGGGCTTAATTCTTTATGGAAAAGAAAACTTAAAAGTGTGATTGTGAGGGTGGAACGTTTTGCGCGAAAGAGAAAAAAAACTTAACTTTGCAAACGGTTAGGACAACAAAAAACAACATATCAACAACAATGAAGAAGAGAGTTTTTATTGCCATACTGGCGGCACTTCCGTGGTGCTATGCGCCATCTGCCAGCGCCAAGACATGGACGCTGGAGGAGTGCATACAGTATGCTATGGACAACAACATCACGCTGCGAAAGGCTGGTGTGAGCAGGCTGTCTGCCGCCGAAGACACTAAACTGTCGAAGGCGCAGCTACTGCCTTCGCTCAATTTCTCCACCAATCAGAACATGAGCTACACGCCATGGAAGAAGTCTGGCACGGCTACCGTGGCAGGCGGGCAGGTGGCGTCTGGCGTGGACAAGGTGACGTACAACGGACAGTACACCGTGAACGCGAACTGGACGGTATGGAACGGTAACAGAAACCGCAACCAGGTGGTGCTGAACAGTATCGCCGAACAGCAGGCGGAGATGGACAGCGTGACGTCGGCGCGTAACATCGAGGAGCAGATAGCGCAGCTCTACATTCAAATCCTCTACACCAAAGATGCCATAGAGGTGAACAAGGCAACGCTGGAGGCGGCGAGGGTGAACGAGGAGAGGGGCAGACAGATGCTGGAAGTGGGGCAGATAAGCAAGGCAGACCTGTCGCAACTGACGGCGCAAAGGGCGCAGGACGAGTATAACGTGGTGCAGGCGGAGAGCCAGGCACGCACATATACGCGCCAACTGAAGGAGCTGCTGCAGATTACGGGCGAAGAGGTGTTCGACGTGGCGATGCCTGACTACACTGACGACATGGCGCTGCAAGACATCCCCACCATGGCTTCGGTATATACAGCGGCACTCGACAACCGTCCGGAACTGAAGCGCGCGCAGCTCAGCGTGCAGAGCGCGGAGGTGCAAAGCAAAATAGCCAAGGCGCAGAGGATGCCCACAGTGAGCATGAGCGCGTCGGTAGGAGCACTCACCAACAGCCTCAACAGCGACGGATGGGCAAGCCAGATGAAGGCAAACCTCAACGTAGGAGCGGGGGTTACCGTAAGCGTGCCGATATTCGACCAACGTTCCACGCGCACTGCCATTAACAAAGCGAACCTGCAAAAGCAGGAGGCGATGCTCGACATACAAGATAAACAGACCGCGCTTTACAGCACCATAGAGAACTATTGGATACAGGCTGGAAACTACCAGAACCAATATAAGGCGGCGAAAGTGAGCACACAGAGCGCGCAGGACAGCTACGACCTGCTGTCGGAGCAGTTTGCCGTGGGGCTGAAGAACATCGTGGAACTTCAGGATGGCAAGACAAGGCTGCTGTCAGCGCGGCAGAGCGAGCTGCAATCAAAGTACATGACGATACTGAACATAAAGATGCTGGAATTTTATAAAAAATAAATCACAATGAAAAAGAATATATATATAGGTGTAGCTGTTGCCGCCGCAGTGGGCATAGCAGCATGGTTGCTGACAGGAGACAAGAAGGAAGGCGGCGTGATATATGGCACCGCCGTAGTGGAAAAGAAAGACATCGCCACCAGCGTGACAGCGACTGGCACACTGGAGCCAGTGACAAGCGTCACGGTGGGTACGCAGGTCAGCGGCATTGTGGACAAACTGTACGTGGACTACAACAGCATAGTGAAGAAAGGACAGGTGATAGCCGAGCTCGACAAGACCAACCTGCTCAGCGAACTGGCTTCTACCAAGGCACAACTTGCCTCCGCACAAAGCACGCTGGCTTACGAAAAGTCCAACTATGAACGCTACAAGACGCTCTTCAACAAGGGCCTTGTGTCTGCCACGGACTATGAAAGCGCACGCCTGTCATACGAAAAAGCAGTGCAGTCGGTACGCACCGCCAACGAGACTGTCAAGAAGGCGGAGACCAATCTGGGCTATGCCACCATCACCTCGCCCATAGACGGCGTGGTATTGTCGAAGGCTGTGGAAGAGGGACAGACGGTGGCGGCATCGTTCAACACACCGGAACTCTTCACCATAGCGCAAGACTTGACAAAGATGCAGGTGATAGCAGACATTGACGAGGCAGACATCGGCGACGTGCACGATGGCGCCCGCGTGGAGTTCACCGTGGACGCATTCCCCGATGACACCTTCACCGGCATCGTGACGCAGGTAAGGCAGGAGGCTACCACGGAGAGCAACGTGGTGACATACGAGGTGGTGATATCAGCAGAGAACAATGACCTCAAGCTAAAACCGGGCCTGACAGCCAACGTTACCATATACACAAAAGAGGCAAAAGACGTGCTGAGCGTGCCGACAAAGGCGCTGCAGTTCACTCCTAACGAGAAAATGCTAACGAAGGAGCAAAGCATACAGGACTGCGAAGGAAAGACCAAGGTGTGGGTTCTGCAAGACAACGTGTTCAAGGCGATACCCGTCACCACAGGAATAAGCAACGGTATAATGACGGAAATAAAGGCTGGCGTGAAGGCAGGACAGAAGATTGTGACCGACTTCAGCATGGCAAACAGCGGTAACGAGGAGGGAAAAGCCGTCAATGACAACCCCTTCATGCCTAAACCGCCATCAAGCAAGAAGGACAAGAAGAACTAACCCAACACATAACGGCTATGGATAAAAACGCAAACAACGGCAATACAGAGCGCAAAGTCGTGATAGAACTCGACAAAGTGCGCCGTGAATTCAAGGTCGGAGCGGAGACGGTGAAGGCGCTTCGGGGCGTTTCGTTCAAGATATATGAGGGAGAGTTCGTCACGATAATGGGCACATCAGGCTCTGGCAAATCAACGCTTCTGAACCAACTGGGATGCCTCGACACCCCCACCTCGGGCGAATACTACCTCGATGGAGTGTCGGTAAGGAAGATGTCTAAAAGCCAACGCGCCAAGCTTCGCAACAGAAAAATCGGCTTTGTCTTCCAGAACTACAACCTACTCGCTAAAACTACCGCGGTGGAAAACGTGGAACTGCCCTTGATGTACAACTCGGAATACAGCGCTACACAGCGCAGGGAGGCGGCAATCAAGGCGCTGGAAGCGGTAGGACTCGCCAATCGGCTTGACCATAAGTCCAACCAAATGTCGGGAGGACAGATGCAACGTGTGGCGATAGCACGCGCATTGGTGAACAATCCCGCCGTAATTCTCGCCGACGAGGCCACGGGTAACCTCGACACAAGGACTTCTTTCGAGATGCTTGTGCTCTTCCAACAGCTTCACAAGGAAGGGAGGACAATCATATTCGTGACACATAACCCCGAGATAGCGCAGTACTCTTCGCGCAATATCATGCTGCGCGACGGCAAGATACGCGAGGATGTGGAGAACAACAACATCCTGTCGGCGGCAGAGGCACTCGCCGCACTGCCGGCACCGCAGGATGATTAAAAAACAAAGGAGCACAATGAATTTCATAAACTTAATGAAAGTTGCCATCAAGGCAATAGCGAGCAACAAGTTCCGGTCATTCCTTTCCATGCTCGGCATCATCATCGGTGTCGCCGCTGTCATAGTGATGATGGCGATAGGCCAGGGCTCCAAGGAGTCCATCAGGGAGAACCTCTCGCAGATGGGCACCAATATCATAATGATAAGACCTGGCGCTGACATGAGGGGAGGTATCCGCCAAGACCCCTCGAGCATGCAGACGCTGAAGGTGGAGGACTACCAAAAGATACAGGAAGAGGCGAAATACATAACCCATATCTCACCCGAGGTAACGTCAAGCGGGCAGTGTATCAACGGCAACAACAACACATCAACCAGCATGTACGGCGAAACGGCGGAGTATCTCGCCATAAAGCAGTGGGAAGTGACAAGCGGTGGCGTGTTCACCGATGAGGATGTGAAGAAGAGTGCCAAGGTGTGCCTGGTGGGAAAGACCGTCGTTGACGAGCTGTTCCCTAATGGGCAGGACCCCGTGGGCAGGACGATACGCTTCAAGAGCATACCCTTCCGCATCATCGGAGTGCTGAAAAGCAAGGGTTACAACAGCTTCGGAATGGACCAAGACAACCTCATCATCGCGCCATACACTACGGTAATGAAGCGTCTTACGGCACAGACGTACCTGTCAAGCATCAACTGTTCGGCGCTGTCGGAGGAGATGACGGACGACGCTATCAGTGAACTGACAACCATACTGCGCCGCCAACACAAGCTAAAAGATGAGGCCGACGATGACTTCACCATACGCTCGCAGCAGGAAATGATGGAGACGATGTCGTCAACAATGGACACTGTGACAATAATCCTCGTGGTGGCAGCCGCCTTTTCCCTGCTCGTGGCAGGCATAGGCATAATGAACATCATGCTTGTCAGCGTGACGGAGCGCACCAAGGAGATAGGCCTGCGCATGGCAGTAGGCGCAAGGGGCATAGACATCAGCAACCAGTTCCTCATAGAATCCATCATCATCTCCGTCACGGGTGGTGCCATCGGCATACTGCTCGGCATAGGATTGGCGACTGGTGCCAACGTCTTCTTCAAATTACCTACCTCAGTACCGATGTGGAGCATAGTGGTTTCGTTCATCGTTTGCACCATCATCGGCATCGGTTTCGGCTACTTCCCCGCCCGCAAAGCAGCGCGGATGGACCCGATAGAGGCGATAAGGTATGAGTAAATTTGGTTGTTTAGTGGTTTAGTTGTTTGGTTGTTTAGTTGAATGTAACATATATACAAACTACCAAAACTATCAAACCACTAAACAACCAAACAACTAAACCACTAAACAACCAAACGCCATGAACAAGAAAATCCTAATAGGCTGTTTAGCACTTGTACTACTTCTCCCTCTGATGTTCATCAGACCGAGGGAGGAGATGTCAGTGGAGATGTACCTAATGAGGTGCGCCGTGCCGCTGATGATGGTCATAGTCTTCTGCATAAACTACTACAAGCTCATACCACGGGCTATCAGGAAGAACGGTAAGTCCAACCTGTTACCGTCCAACATCGTCATTGTGCTGTTATGCTGCACACTCCTCTGCGGACTGCACAGGGTGGAGTTTTCAAGGTATCACAAGGTGAAGGAGCAGACGGAACTGACGGAGAAGAGGCAAGAAGGGTATGGCTGGAAGAACAAGGACGGCAGACCAAAGAATAGAGACGGCAGGAGTTTCCAGATTTCCGCTACCATCTTTGACGCTCTGAACATCATCTTCGCCATCTTTGTGGCATACGCCATGCGCTCCAGCGAGCACATAAACAACCTTGAGAGACAGCAGAAAGAAGCCGAGGTGGCACGGCAGAAGGCTGAGTTGAAAGGGCTTCGCAACCAAATATCTCCGCACTTCCTGCTCAATACGCTCAACAACATCTACGCCCTTGCCGCCATCAGCACGGAGAGAACTCAGAGCGCGGTGCTGCAACTGTCAAAGCTGCTGCGCCATACGCTGTACGACAACCAGTCGGAGATGGTGACACTCCGTTCCGAAGCCGACTTCATTGTCTCGTACATAGACCTCATGAAGCTGCGACTGGCATCGAACATAAAGATAGAAACCCACATAGACGTAGCGGAAGGCTCGCAGACTATGGTCGCCCCGCTGCTCTTCATATCGCTTGTGGAGAACGCTTTCAAGCACGGGGTGTCAGGCTCCGAGCCGTGCTTGATAAGCATTTCGCTACATGAGGACACAGGTAGCATCACCTGCGATATCCTCAACTCCAACAACCCCAAGACGTCATCTGACCGCTCTGGCCACGGTATAGGCCTGCAGCTGGTGCGCCAACGCCTTGAAGCCATATACCCAGGACGTTACGAATGGACAAAAGGCGTGGAGAAAGACGGCTTATATCACTCAAAACTCACCATCCTCCGCTCTAACACTTAACAACAAACCACTAAACAACTAAACCACCAAACAACTAAACAACCAAACCACCAAACAACTAAACCACCAAACCGCTCGGCACGCAGTGACGCTTCTTGCCCAAGGCAAGCGACCATAGGTCGAGCGGCAAAGCAAGAACTAAACCACCAAACAACCAAACCACTAAACGACTAAACAACCAAACGACTAAACGACTAAACAACTACACTCATGACTTGCGCAATTATTGACGACGAACCCCTTGCAGCCGAGCTCCTCGCTTCGTATGCACAAAAGACCACTTTCCTTGAGCTTGTAGGCACATACAACAGTGCCATCGAGGCAATGAAGGTCATCCGCACCACACCCGTTGACCTTTTGTTCCTCGACATCCAAATGCCGGAACTATCAGGGCTGGAGTTTGCCACCATACTCTCGCCGAAAACGATGATAGTATTCACCACAGCGTTTGACAGGTACGCCGTGGAGAGCTACAAAGTCAACGCCATCGACTACCTGCTGAAGCCGATAGCCTACGACGCTTTCCTACATTCCGCCAACAAAGCGCTGCAAATGCTGGAGACGAGGAGTACGCAGAAGAGTGTCAAGAGCGAGGAACGCTTCTTCTACGTGAAGAGCGAATACAAGCTCATACGCATACTAATCGACGACATTCTCTACATAGAGGGGCTGAAAGACTACGTGAAGATACGTCTGGCAGCACCGCAGAAGAGTGTCAACTGCCTGATGAACATGAAGGCCCTCGAAGACTATCTGCCGCAACAGGACTTCATGCGCGTGCACCGCTCGTACATAGTGAACCTGAAACGGGTAGAGGCGATAGACCGGCTCCGCGTCGTCATTGGCGATACCTTTATCCCCATTTCTGACACTTACAAGGATGCTGTGACGCAGTTCATAGCCAGCCACACAGTGTCTTGACACATATAGCGGCAGGGACACGAAGGAGGCAAAAAATAAAAGCATAGCGATTACACGGTAAAAGCATAGCGATTACATTGCAAAAGCATAGCGATTACCGAGCCGTCACTTTGCCTCCGTTGCGACAGACAACAAAAAAGCCAGCGGCAACACGGGAAATCCATGTTGCCGCTGGCTGTATATTGGTTGCGATATTGTGGTTTAGAACGTCAGTTTGAAGCCGAACCTCACGCTGTGCTTGGTTGCCGTGGGCAGGTTAAGGTACGTCAGTCGGCGCACATATTCCACGGAAAGGAGCTTAAAGATGTTCTGCACGCCGAGGCGGAACTCCATATACGGGTTCTTGGGGTCCATGACATAGCATCCGTCCGGGAACGTCATCAGCCGGCCACTGCCCGCATTGGCTGCCACCGCGGGGTTGTTCCTGTCTGACAATCCGCCGTAGAGGATGTTGAAACCTATCAGCTCGCGCCACTGCAGGGCCTTGATGAGTGGTATGCGGTTGAACAGCTTGCCGTTGGCGTTCCATTCCATCGTGAGCGACACATACTTGTCGTTAAGGAACTCCATGTTGTTGATAAGCTCGAAAGTCTCTGGCTGCCATATATAAGAGAGGTTGGCGGCAGGAGCTATGAGCATAGGGAACGGCACTTGGCTCCACTGCATTCCACCCTTGAAGTAGCAGTCTATCTTGCCCCAGCTGTTAAGCCAGATGCGCTTGTAGATGCTTGCTTCCGTCACGTGGTAGTCGTACTGTCCGCCCATAAAGCCCTTCATGCCGATGGTGTGCTTTAGCTTGAACACCGGCGAATCGAGGTTCGTGGGGTAGCGACGCTGCTTGGAGTTGACGTAAGACTGGCCCGGTGAATATACGAGTTGCAGGTATGCCTCGGAAATTCTGAACTTTCCCTGGTCGCCGGGGGCGAGCGGTGCGTCGAGCCTCTCAAACTTCCAATCGCCCACGGCCCTGTTACTCTCGAACTTCAAGCCACCGAATATGCCGAAGCCCCAGTCTTCCTCGCGCTCAAAGTCGATGGTCTGTCGGTGATAGAATGCCATCTTCTCCACCTTGCTCCATCGCAATGAGGCGAAGACATTATCCTTATCGACATTCATAAACTTGTCTGAGGGGGAGCAGATGTCGTATGACGATGACACGATGATGTTACGCTTGGGGTACTCGTCGGGCGTGTACGCCTTCTTGTTGAACGAGTATGTCACCGTGCCGCCGTAGTAGCTGTTCTTCGTTTTGAATCCGTGTGAGGCGTAACCTTTGACGAAGAGGTGGGGATTAAGATTGGCAGTAGTCTGCGCTGCCATCCTCATTCTGAAACCATCAATGTCGTTTGATGACACCGTGGAGTTGATAGGACCGATATCCACCTTACTTGGCGAGCCGGCTTTTGATGTCTCCACGAAGTTTTCCATCACGGCTTTCATGCCCGTTATGAGCCACCCGAAGCCTTTGATGCTCTTTATTCCCTTGAGGAAATCGTCCATTCCCTCCTCTCCTGTGGTAAGTCCTATCTCGCGATTGTCCGTCCAATAATCCTTACTACGCATCTCGGAATATGGGTCGCGCTTCTCTTTTGCCTTGCCGCGGAACATCTTCGGGTCTATCGGCCCGAAGTCGTAATCGTTGCGCCGCGAGACTCTCGACACGAGGAAATTGCCCGATTTGCCCACAACCGTCAGCTCAACGAGCATATCGTTGACAGACAACACCCAGTCGCCAGATGGCAGTCGGAGGTATTCCTGATCGATAGACATGTTCTTTACGAAGTTGACATCGGAGCGGGAGGGTATGCTTAGGTGGACTTTCTTGACATGAAGGGTGGAGTCTTTCAATATATAAAGGTCGCCACGGAAGCCAAAATCCTGCTGATTGTTGGGCAGGAAGGAAACGTGGATGCAGGAATCGGCATCCACTTTCAGCGTGTCAACGATGTAGAAGCGATAAAACCCTATGGCATGCTTGCCTATTGGCGATGTGAAAGGGAACTGCAGAAGGCGCACTTGGTCGTCGTATATATCGACTTCGCTGAACACTTCCTGCGCCATGGTGGAGAAGATGTCGCCCGTTTCGATAAGCTCGTTGACACCATACGACTGCTCCGCATCGATGTATATGCGCTCTTTGGCAGGGTCTTTGCGGTAGAACTTGCGGAAAACCTTCTCTGTTACTATCACCGGTAGCACGTTCTTACCCGTCATGGGGTTCTTTTCCACCTGGTTTTTAAGCCACGGCTTACGGGCAAACACGCCAGAGTCGAGCGATGACTTGCTGATGTCGTTGAGGGAAATGGTAATCTTTTCGTAGTTGCGGTACTGGTAATAGTCCTTGTTTTCCAGCTTGGTCTGCCGCTTGGCGGCAATGACTCGCTTCATCAACTCTACGGCGGGGTTGTCTTTCCGCGAATATTTTGACCTCTTGGACTTCACCATTACCTCGTCGAGATACTTGGCTTCGGGCTTCAATGTGACGCGCAGCACGGCAGGAGTAGCGGCTGATACTTTCAGCGACTTGGACTTATAACCCACAGCAGAGAAGGTAATCGTCCACCCCTCGTGGCGGCTTATCTTGTAAACACCGTAGGCATCACTGACAGCCGACACGCGGTTACCCTTGTAAGACACACTGGCGAAAGGAATGCTGTCACCCGTTTCCGCATCAATAACAACGCCCCTTATCTGCCCTTTGGCTGCTATCGCCAACAGACAGAATACAAATAATATGAAATATCTCCCAATCTTTATCACTGTATAATTCCTTTTCAAGGTTTACGAAACCTTATCTCTTTTCTTGGCACTTCTTTTTTCAGCTGCAAAGTTACGCATTATTTGCAAGAATAAAGAAAACTTGTCCCGCTTTTTGGGGTTTATTGCGCAAAAAATGACATACAACAACCAATATAGAACATGGTCATGGACTTGCAAGTCTTGCTTTTCCATGTTTTTTACTCCATGAAGTCACGGTATGGGGGGTGTGCCACCACCCTGCGAACGCATTCCGCCGCATACAAAAAAAGGGTTAAAAACACTTGGTTTATATATCCCATAGTGCTTTTAACCCATGTATTCTTGCTTGTCACAGAGTGTCAATCTTCGTACTCTGTGGTGTCGTCAATGCCTGCGTCGCGCAGCGCTTCCTTCCTTTCCGTGCAGGTTCCGCACTTCCCGCAGTGCTTCTCCCCACCCTTATAGCACGACCATGTCTCGCTGTAATCAATGCCCGCGGCAGCGCCACGGCGCGCTATATCGGTCTTGGTAATATCTGTATATGGTGCCAGAATAGTCACTCCGTCGTATGTCCCGTTTGCTATAGCGCTGCTCATAGCATCAACAAACCGCGGCCTGCAATCGGGATAGATGGCATGGTCGCCAGAGTGATTGGCGAGCATGACGTGCTTCAGCCCGTTGCTCTCTGCCAACCCAGCGGCAATAGAGAGCATTATTCCGTTGCGGAAAGGCACCACCGTTGACCTCATATTGTCGTCCTCGTAGTGTCCCTCGGGTATCTCCTCGCCGCCAATGAGCAGCGATGACTTGAAATACTGCTGCATAAAGCCCAGCGGAATGACTATGTGAGCGATGCCAAGACGCTGGCAATGCAACTTGGCAAAGGCTATCTCACGCTCATTGTGCTTACTTCCGTAATTGAATGTCACCGCCATTGCTATGCGGTCTCTGTACTCGTAAAGCATGGTTACGGAGTCCATACCCCCCGAGAGGATTATTACGCTGTCTTTCATTGTTAGTTGTTGAACGTCCATACCAGTCCTGTACGCAGTGTACTTTCATTGATTGGATGGTGCGGAGTGAGGAAATAGTTCTTGTTTCCCGACCCGGCGTTGATGTGAGACATCATCAAGAAGAAGCGGCACTGCTTGAGTTTGAAGTTCAGGTAAGCACTCACTATGGGGTAATTACCAGTCTTCGCCTTCACGGCTTGGTTCTCCTGCACGGCGTATTGCCCCAACTGTGCGCAGTATTCCGGCGCATAATAGCTGGAGAACCAGTACATATCCGCCCCGAAATGCACCTTCAACACCTTGGCAAGCCTAAAGTCAAGGTACAGGTTTGTCCACACATTGACGGACGGTACGGGCATTATGTCTTCGTCAGAGCTTTTCTGTAACGTCACCTTGTTTTCCCATCTGAGCGGTCCGAGCTTGAAATCCTGCTCCAAGGAGGCGGTGAAAAGGCTGATATTCTTTGATGATTGCCTCACGTCAGCGGTGAGATTAGTCACCGTGGAGGGCGTGGGACGGTCGTAACTCTCTGCCATATACACGTAGTTCTGCAGGTTATCGTATGCCACTCTCAGTGTTGTAGCGGTGCGACGTAGCCGGAACGTGCCCTCAAGGTGGGTGTGCATCTGCTTGTTAAAGCCGTCGTGGTCCCACCAAAAGTGCTTGGAATGGTAGTGTCTTTGCAGGAAAGTGGGGTTCGTAAGGTGATAGAACGCCTTGAGAGCCACATCCACTGTGTCCTTGAACAAGGGGAACTTCACGTCGCCTTCGCCGTCTATCCTGACGTCACCTACATCCTCTCCCAGGAGAGTCGTCTCCACCATGGCCTTGTAGTGCAGCGTGTTACCAAGAGTCTTTATCAGCTGTCCCCCGACGGTGAAGTTGAATTCCGTGTATGACCCGAACGCGTTTGTACCGAGCTCTGGCAGCTGGTAGTGCCTGAGCTCATGCCCGGCGAACAGCTTTACGCCCATCGGCACATACTTATTGAGCCCCTCCATGAGTGCTATCGCAAGCCTATTGCGCAGTGTGTAGTAGCGTGTATCGTCGTATATGGAGTCTCCCCATGCCTTATCCGCCTGAACTTGATAGTGGTTCAGATAGTAAGCATTGGGTGTGCGGTATGCTATGTAGGTGTGAGTGTTAGTGTCGAAGTTCAGATTATGTATAAAACTGGTGACTGGGACGTATATATCCTTTGTCCACACAGTATCCGCTTCCGCCTGTTTCTTTGCCTCAATAAGACTGTCCGCGACCTCCCTCGCCCTCTGTTCTGCCAGTTTTCGTGCCTCGTCCCTCACGGAATCGTTGGGCAGGTCGCCCACTATCACCGCGTCATCAGGTCTTCCCGACAGGCGTCTTGCTGGCGTTGAGGGTGTCTCCTCTGCCTTTTCTGCCGTCTGCTGCATGGCTTCATTCTCCTGCTTAGCCTTCATAGCAAAGCGTTTCGCCTCCTTTTCCTCCTCCGTCATGGGCACTTCCTTGTGGAAACCTACATTGTATCGGTGCGAGAGCGTAAGGTGGAAAGCGTCGTTCCTGTTCCAGTTGTCAGAGAGAATGGTAGGTATCTCGTTGGCGGAATAGGTGTCCGACTGCGCCTCTGGGTGCGTGATATACTCGTCATCAGCTATTCCTCCGTTCTCAGAAGTCTTCATGTGGTCGAATGACAGCACGAGATGCGCCTGATAACGCTGCCCTATATACGAGCCCCACATGGTGTAGTCGAAGTATGCGCCGTTCTGGTTCTGGTAGTAACCGCGCCCATACAGGTAGTCAAACTTAAAGCCAAAGCCCGCCTCCTTGTTCACGTTGGTCGCGAAAAGAGCCTTCAGGTGGTCTTCACCGTTAGTCTTATTGCCGCAACTGTTATAGTAAAGGTTGGTTATTGGCGACAGGGTATTGGTGAAACGCAGTTCTGATGGTTTCGTTATGAAGTAGCCGTAAGGTTCGAGGAAGGCGTCGCGCGGTGTGAAGTCGCGGTCTGTGGCGATGCGTGCGATGCGTGGCGAGCCGAGGTTGCCTGTGGTATTGTACTCGCCGTACATACCTTCCGTGAAGATAGTCTTCATCACAAGGTGCTGCGACGTGTCGGGAACCTGCGGTGTTATGTCGCCGAAGTTCTCGTCAATAGTCCACAAGTGCATGCCCTTAGGCACCTTTTTGTGGCTGGACTTCAGCGAGTCGAGAGCACGGTTGGGGTTGAATGTGTTGTCCGTAACGGTAAACCCATCCATACTATAGTCGTCTATCTGTGCCCATGTGGTGCCAATGCAAGCGAGGGCAAAGAGTATCGTGGCAAGAAAACGGTTCAATGTCTTTGTCTGTTTGTCGGCTTCTCCAGCCTTTCCTGTTGTTACTTCTTGAAGCGGAGCATACATTCCGCCATCTTTATTGACACTGCTATGACAATAACTATAATGCCCTGCCGCGTCACTACGCCTTCTCCCATCACGCCGCAATACATCAACGCCCCCACGAGGGCTGTCAGCATGAAGAGCACATTCAGCACCTGACGTATGTGGAAGACCACATCGCGCACGGGTTTCGGCTTGGTGTGGCGTTCCGGGCGTACTGCTATACGGTTGTCTTGCTCCTGCCCTGTCTCTTCCGCGCCGGTGTTGTTCTGTTTTGCTTCGTCCATTATTATATTATATAAGGTGTATGCCTTCCGTCTATAGTGTCTCCTGCGAATGTGCCATTACTTCTTGGAGCCAGCCAAGTTGGCGAGATGCTCCCCTATCATAGTGAATATCTGGTCCTTGCGGTCTATCGTCTTGGTGCGGAACTTGCGCACGCCACCTTTCTGAAAACCGTTCTTCGCCTTGTTCAACGCCTCGGCATCGCTTATCATGTCCTCCGCGGGGAACTGTCCTCCGCCGCGCTCTTCCTCATAGATATAGCTCATATTGCGCATGGTTACCACACACCTTCCATCGAAGCACCTTACGATGAGCTGGTAGTTGAACTTCGTTCTGTCGAGCGACAGCGGTTTGTTCTCGAACACCAGCCACTCCTGCACGCTGGCACCTATCTCGTGGTCTGTCTCGTTCACCACTGCCACGTTGCTCAGCTGCGTCATGCCGTTGCTCTTGCAAAATGCCTGCAGGAATGGCAGCATACTGTCATACACCTGCTTTGCGGACTTGCCCTGAACTTTGAAGCTTTGCTCCCACTGCACCTTACCGTTGACCTCCGGGCACGCACCCTCCAGATACTTCTTGTCAACGACCTTCTCCGTCTTGTTGCGGTCAAAGAGTCCGCGCTTCTGTTTGTTTACTATCTTCCCGTCAGAGGTGACGGTGTACGTCTCCTGAGGCTTGGAATACTTGTTTACAATCTGCGCGTTGGCTGTCGCAAAGAATATGAACAGTCCAAGAAGCAATGTCAGTTTCTTCATATCGGTTTTATTTTTGTGGTTTATATTCAAGCGAGATAGTTAAAGTAAAGGTAGGCAAGTACTGCCAACAGTGCCAGTGTGACCACGGAACGAATCAAGCAGCTCACGAAGCGTTTTACGAGAATGAACGCTATCACTATGGCTATTATACCTATTATATATTGTGTTATCTCCATGTTCTTGTTGTGTTATCTACGTGTTATGCGCTATGCGGCAACGCTACCTACCGCTTCTGACGGGGGGCGCAACCCTTCCGCCAAACGGACTGCCACAGTGTCCCCACGGCAATAGCTATGAGATTGCAATGTAATAGCTATGAGATTACAGCGTAATAGCTATGAGATTACAACGCAATAGCTATGCTTTTGTCGTGCCGCCGTTATCACCTCACTCTGTCAGCGTTTATCACCTCCTTGAACTGCGGTGGTATGGGGGTGGAGAACTCCATCGGCTTACGAGTCACAGGATGATGGAAACACAGCATATATGCGTGGAGGCATAGGCGGCGCAGCGGATTGTCTCCGTTGCCGTACTTCACGTCTCCGCAGACGGGATGCCCCATGTCTGCCGAGTGTACGCGTATCTGGTTCTTGCGTCCCGTCTCCAAACGGTACTCCACGAGCGAATGTTCCGTGGAGCAGGCAAGGAGGTTAAAGTGCGTCACGGCATATTTGCCACCGTTGTCAACGGGTGATGAGTAGGTGACGTACGCCTTATTGTCTTTCAGCCAGTTGGCTATGGTGCCGTTTTTTTCTTCCAGCTCCCCGCTTACAAGCGCCACATATCGGCGGTCGTACACTATGTTGTGCCACTCGTGCTCCAATATCTGCTCGGTGTCCATATCCTTGGCGTATATCATCAGTCCGCTGGTGTCGCGGTCGAGGCGGTGCACCACGTGCGCATGGCACTTCTGCCGCGTGCGTCTGAAATAGTCGTCGAGCACTGCCTTCACGTTCAGCGAGGAGTGCCCCGCCGCCATGGAGAGGATGCCGGGCTGCTTCTCTATCACCACAAGGTATTGGTCTTCGTAAACTATGCTGACATAGCGGCTCTTGAAGGTGTCGTTGCGCTTGGAACAACTCACGCTTACCTTGTCGCCGGGGGCGAGAGGATAGTCATACTGCGTCACCACCTTCCCGTTGACCTTTATGCCCCTGCCCTGCAGGGTATTCTTTATCTTTGTCTTTGTGCCGGGGAGCGTGGCAAGGAGGTACTCTAAAAGGGGTGCCTCGCGGTCGCAACTGTATTGCTTGTATTCTTTCTTGTTTGGGTTGAACATACGTTATGGGAGCATCACACCAGTCCTTCTGCATGGGAACGGGCGCGGCGTTTGGCTGATGAGAGACTATCTTTTGCCGCCCCGCACCACCCACTTGTCAGGGGGAAGGGCGGCAAGGGAATTATTCGTAGTATGCGAAGACCTCGCTGACGGTATTCACCTCAAGCATGGAAACACCTGTGGTCTTGTCTGACACGCCGATGTTCATGTGGCCGGAGAGGTATGTCACCTTGTCGTCCAATGCCACCATGCCCAGCTTGTAGAGCTTGCGCACGGTGTGATAGAACATCTTGTCCACCTCGTCCTGCTTCGGATAAGTGGCAATGACGCCGTAGGAGAGGGCGAGCCAGCGCTGTAACTTGTCGTGCTTGCATATCGCCACCACGGGGTTGGGACCGCGATAAGCTGCGAGTGTGCGCGCGTCGTGCCCTGAACCAGAGTCGGTGAGGATGCACTTAACGTCCAGTTTTGAAGTGGTCTCTATGGCTGCCTTGCACAGGAAGTCACGCAAACTCGTGTCAGCTCCGTCCACATCAACCTTGTGCGAGTAGAGGGCACGGTCTGCCTCGGCCTGCTCCGCTATGCGAGCCATGGTGCGCACCGCCTCTATCGGATATGCGCCGCTCGCCGTCTCGCCAGAGAGCATCAAAGCATCGGTATTGTTGAACACCGCCGTGGCGATGTCGCTGACCTCCGCACGCGTCGGGCGAGGATTTTTAATCATGGTGTGCAGCATCTGCGTGGCTACGATTACGGGCTTCTTGCGGAACACGCATTTCTTGATTATCATACGCTGTATGCCCGGTATCTGCTCCGCGGGGATTTCTATTCCGAGGTCGCCACGCGCCACCATGATGCCATAACAGTGGTCGAGGATCTCGTCTATGTTGTCCACACCCTCCTGGTTTTCTATCTTGGCGATAATCTTTATGTCGGAGTTATGCTCGTCAAGGATGTCCTGCACAGCCATAAGGTCCTCCTTAGACCTTACAAACGAATGGGCTATGAAGTCTATATCCTCCTCTATTGCCAGCATGATGTTCCTCTTGTCCTTCTCCGTCAGCGCAGGCAGGTCTATGTGCTCGCCCGGCACGTTGACACTCTTGTGAGAGCCGAGCACGCCATCGTTCATCACCTCGGCGATGATTTTCTCGCCGTCGTTCTCCACGACTTTCATGTCAAGCTCACCGTCATCGAAGAGCACATCATCGCCCACCTTGACGTCTTTCACAAAGTCCGGGTACGACATACATACCACATCGTGCACGGTGTCTTGCCCCGGGTTGCCAACTATGGTTACCTTCTCGCCTGCATTGTATTCGATTGGCGCTTCCGCACCCGTAGTCCTAACCTCTGGGCCCTTGGTGTCGATAAGTATTCCAAGGTGCGGTGACACGGCCCTTACGTTACGTATAATCTTACGCAGGCCATCGGGGGTGGCGTGCGCCGTATTCATGCGTATGACGTTTACGCCTGCTTCATAAAGGTCTTTGATAAATTCCACCTCGCACCTGAGGTCACTAACAGAGGCTACAATCTTTGTTTGTTTCATACTTTAGTGAAGTGTTGCATATTAATTGGCGGTAACTCCAACCCATGACACGACGACAACCGCCATTAACGGATATTATCGATGCCAGCAGAAAGAAGAGCTCCTGCCCTATTTTCGTAAAAATAACGTGCAAATTTACTATTTTTCCGTCAATAAGCCAAACAAAAGGCAGAAATAAGAGAATATTTTAATAAAACAACCATATTTTTTTTGAAATGTTTTGTTTTTTCAAATATTAGTCGTACTTTTGCATTTGCAATGTAGACATTACAATTTCACCATAAAGGTTCAACAGCACAAAAACGGCATCCGACCTTAAATGGAACATACTATGGACGGCAACATAACTCATTCGGGCATAGTCGACAGCATCTCCGGCGAGATGGTGAAGGTGCGTATAACGCAAAGCAGTGCGTGCAACACGTGCAAAGTAGCCTCATACTGCTCTTCATCAGAAAGCAAGGAGAAGATTATTGACGTAAGATGCGACAACGCCTCCCGTTTCAAAGTGGGGCAGAAAGTCATCGTATGCACCGACACCGCGAACGGAGCAAAGGCCGTCATACTGGCATTCGCCATACCAGCGGTAATACTAATGGCAACAATAGCCTGCTGTATATATGCCGGACTGTCAGAAGCGCTGTCGGCTTTGGCTGGCATCGCGATACTTGTACCTTATTATTTGGCGATATACCTTATGAACGACACGCTGAAACGCGAGCTGAGCTTTACGATAAAGCCCGAGCGTTAGACACACACAGAAACGGCGAAAGGCGGCGGCACGACGCAATCATGCGCTGAACAAGGAAGAAAGCGCAAAAAAAAGAAACCAACACAAGTAAATAATTACTAAACATAACTACAAACTAACACAAAACTATGGACTTTATTTTATCCGCAGTGTTAACTCTTGGTGTCATAGCCTTGATAGCAGCAGTCATCCTTTATGCCTGCTCCAAGAAGTTCGCTGTAAAAGAAGACCCACGCATCGGGCAGGTCGCAGAGATTCTTCCGCAGGCTAACTGCGGTGGATGCGGATTTCCTGGGTGTTCGGGAATGGCGGATGCACTCGTGAAAGGTGCTGATGCCGGCTCATTGGAAGGACTGAACTGCCCCGTGGGCGGTTCGGAGTTAATGACAAAAGTGGCAGACCTGCTCGGCATGGCTGTAGCTAACAGTGCGCCCAAAGTGGCTGTGGTGAGGTGCAACGGCTGCTTCGCCAACCGTCCGCGCATTTGCGAATACGACGGACTGAGAACCTGCACCGCCGTCAATGCCACAGGCTCTGGCGAGACAGCTTGCGGCTACGGATGCCTCGGTTGCGGCGACTGTGTGAAGGCTTGCGCATTTGATGCCATCAGAATTAATGAGGAAACAGGACTGCCTGAGGTAGATGAAGAGAAGTGTACGTCATGCGGCGCCTGTGCGAAAGCATGCCCACGACACATCATTGAGATACGCCTGAAGGGCAAAGTGATAAAGGAAAAAGCACGGAGAGTGTACGTATCATGCGTCAACAAGGATAAAGGACCAGCGGCAAACAAGGTCTGCAAAGTGAGCTGTATAGCCTGCGGAAAGTGCCAAAAGGTATGCAAATTCGACGCTATAACAATAGAAGGCAACATCGCCTACATCGACCCTGAGAAATGTAAGGCCTGCGGAATGTGTGTACGCGAATGTCCTAAGAACGCTATCCACGCCACATGGGAACTGCCAGCGCCAAAGCCAAAGGCGGAAGCGACACCGAATAAAGAGGTAGCGACAGGCAACAACAACGGTGCCGACAATGGTGTAACAATAAAGAAGGAGGCTTAGAACATGAAAATACGTACATTCAGAATAGGTGGAATACACCCCGCAGAGAATAAACTGAGCAACGATGCCGCCACACAACCAGCGCCATTGCCAAAGCAGGCCATATTCCCCATGGGGCAACATATAGGCGCACCTGCCAAACCCGTTGTAAAAAAAGGCGACAAGGTAAAGGTGGGAACGATGATAGCAGAGGCTGGAGGATTTGTCAGCGCGCCAATACACTCCTCCGTCTCAGGCACGGTATTCAAGGTAGATAATGCCGTGGACGCTTCGGGATATATGCGCCCCGCGGTAATAATCAACGTGGAAGGCGATGAATGGGAAGAGAGTATCGACCGCTCCGACAAGTTGGAACGCCTCGAAGACCACCCGGAACTGACACCAGAGGAAATCGTTAACCGTGTGAAAGCAGCCGGAGTAGTGGGTATGGGCGGCGCTTGCTTCCCGACACACGTGAAGCTTTGTCCGCCACCAGGCACCACACCAGAGTGCGTCATCATAAACGGCGTAGAGTGTGAGCCATACATTACATCCGACTTCCGCCTCATGATGGAGAAGGCTGACGAGCTGATAGAGGGCGTGAAGATACTCATGGCAGCGGTGAAGGTACACAAAGGCTACATAGGAATAGAGGACAACAAGCCCGAAGCCATAGAACTGCTGACGAAGAAGCTGGAGAATAACAGCGAGATAGAGGTCGTGCCATTGCAGAAAAAATACCCACAAGGAGGCGAGAAGCAACTCATCGACGCCGTGATAGGTCGTCAAGTGCCTGCTCCACCCGCCATTCCTATCAACGTAGGTGCCATAGTACAGAACGCTGGTACTGCCGTAGCGGTTTACGAGGCCGTAATGAAACGCAAACCACTATTTGAACGTTACACCACAGTGACAGGCAAACAGCTCGCCAAACCCTCCAACTACCTCGTGCGTATGGGCACCACTTTCGGCGAATTGATAGACCTCTGCGGCGGACTTCCCGAAGGCGACAACAAGATACTTGCCGGCGGTCCTATGATGGGCAAGGCGGTAAACTCCCTCAATACGCCTGTGGGTAAAGGACAAAACTCCATCACTATCCTCACCAACGAGGACGCACACCGCAAGACTCCGCAACCCTGCATACGATGCGCGAAGTGCGTTAGCGTCTGCCCCATGGGTCTGGAGCCTTTCCTTCTCGCCTCTGGCAGCGCACTGCAGAAGTGGGAGCTCATGGAGAAGGAGATGATAACATCATGTATAGAGTGCGGTTCATGCCAGTACACCTGCCCCGCACACCGCCCGATGCTGGATAACATACGCAAGGGAAAGCAGACGGTGATGGGCATAATACGCGGCAGAGCCGCGAAGAAATAACACCTTTCACTGCCTTACACCCTGAAGATTTAATGGGAAAGGCAACGAAAACAATATTCAAATACAATAATATCACATAAAGATATGTCTAAAATAGTAGTTTCTCTTTCACCCCATGCCCACGGCACCGACTCCGTAGAGAAGAACATGTACGGTGTAGTGATAGCGCTATTACCGGCGCTCCTCGCCTCTTTCTACTTCTTCGGCCTCGGCTCTCTCATAGTATGCCTCGTGAGCGTGGCAGCCTGTCTCTTCTTTGAGTGGGCTATATGCAAGGCTTTCCTCAACAGGGAGCCATCGCTACTTGACGGCTCTGCCCTCGTTACAGGTCTCCTCTTGGGCATGAACCTGCCTTCAAACTTCCCGCTATGGATGATAATTGTGGGCGCGCTCATAGCCATAGGAGTGGGCAAAATGACCTTCGGCGGACTGGGACAAAATCCCTTTAACCCCGCCCTCGTGGGCCGATGCTTCCTGCTTGTCAGCTTCCCCACGGCCATGACATCATGGCCTACCGAGGGACAGTGGACGGCATACACCGACGCAGAGACCGGCGCAACACCGCTGGCACTGATGAAACAAGCGATAAAAGGCAACGCCGACGCACTCAAGGAGCTGCCCTCAGCATGGGATATGTTCCTCGGTAACGTCACCACCGGAGCCGGTACGATAGGCGAGATATGCGCCCTCGCACTGCTTCTGGGACTCGCCTATATGCTGTGGAAGAAGATAATAACGTGGCACATCCCCGTCAGCATCATCGGAACAGTATTCGTTCTCTCCGCCCTACTGTGGATAGCAGACGGCGAGAGCTACGCCGACCCCTTCCAAGTGATATTCGCCGGCGGACTGATGCTGGGCGCTATATTCATGGCAACAGACTATGTTACATCGCCAATGACACACAAGGGACAGCTAATCTACGGCATCAGCATCGGCATCCTCACCATAATAATACGTAATTGGGGCGCATATCCAGAGGGAATGTCATTCGCCATCCTCATAATGAATGCCTTTACGCCACTCATAAACATGTATATCAAGCCAAAAAGATTTGGCGAAGTTCCGGCAAACAAATAAGAAGGAGGTCACAAAATGAATAAAATCAAATCAAATCTTCAGAACATGGTGCTCGTTCTCACTGGTTCGGCACTAATCTGCGGCGGTCTCCTCGCATACATAAACAACCTCACCAAGCCCACCATCGAGGCCCAAGCAGAGAAGACCCTCAACGAGGGCATCGCGGCAGTGCTTGGAGGTAATGCCGGAGAGAGGCTCGAAGAGCCAACCACAGTGAAGCGCACCGTGGACGGAAAGGAGCAGACTTTCGTGGTATATAAGATGCAAAACGGCACAGCGGTACAGTCAACAGACCCCAATGCCTTTGGCGGCAACCTGAAAGTGCTCGTTGGTTTCAATACCGAGGGTGACATACTCGGCTACACTGTCCTTGAACACGCTGAGACACCCGGACTTGGTGCCAAGGCTGGCGAATGGTTCCAGAAAGGGCAACCAGGCTGCATCGTAGGGCTGAACCCAGGCGAGAAGAACCTCACCGTCAGCAAAGACGGCGGAGACATCGACGCCATAACAGCCTCAACCATAACGTCACGCTCCTTCTTACGCGCCGTACAGCAGGCGCACCTCACCTTCAAGAGCAATACAGATGCCAACACCAGCGCCACAGCGCAAAAGAAATGTGACAGCACCTGCAATGAAAAAGAGGATTAAGTTTTAAGAAGTAGTTTAGTGGTCAGGCCAGAAACAACAGGCAAATATCACGTTTACACAGCCTTACAAGCAACAACGCCCCCGACCCTCTAAACGACAATACAACATAACAACAAACTTCAAAAAGATATGTCAAAACTCGGATTAATACTTAACGGCATCATAAAGGAGAATCCGACCTTCGTACTGATGCTCGGTATGTGCCCTACCCTTGCCACCACCACAAGCGCGATGAACGGCATGATGATGGGACTTGCCACCATGGCAGTGCTCCTCTTCTCCAACATCATCATCTCCTGCATCAAGAACATCACGCCCGACATGGTTCACATACCCGTATATATCGTAGTAATCGCTACGCTCGTAACCATAGTACAGTTTGTGCTCGCGGCATACGCGCCCGACGTCAACAAATCCCTCGGTCTGTTCATACCGCTCATTGTGGTAAACTGTATCATCCTCGGACGCGCGGAATCCTTCGCAGGCAAGAACAACCCGCTTGATTCCGCCCTTGATGGCATAGGCATAGGCCTTGGCTTTACCATCGGTCTTACGCTTCTCGGCATTGCCCGTGAGTTGCTTGGCAATGGTACAGTCTTCGGCATTGGCATCCTCCCGGAGGAGTTCAGCATGCTCATCTTCATACTTCCTCCGGGCGCGTTCCTCACACTGGGTTACATCATCGCAATAATCAACCGTTTCAAGAAGGCATAAACTATGGAATACATACTGATTTTCATCGCGGCGATATTCGTCAACAATATTGTCCTCTCGCAGTTCCTCGGCATCTGCCCCTTCCTCGGTGTCAGCCAGAAGGTCAGCACCTCCCTCGGCATGTCTGCCGCGGTAGCCTTTGTAATGCTTCTGGCAACACTCGTAACATGGCTTGTCCAGACCTTCGTGCTCACGCCCAATGACCTCGGCTACCTCCAGACACTGTCCTTCATCCTCGTCATCGCGTCACTCGTGCAGATGGTTGAGATAGTGCTCAAGAAGGTATCACCCCCACTCTACCAAGCACTCGGCGTGTTCCTTCCCCTCATCACCACCAACTGCGCCGTCCTCGGCGTGGCAATCTCAGTGGTACAGAAGGACTACAGCCTGCTGATGTCACTCGACTACGCCATCGCCTCTGCCATAGGTTTCGGCATCGCCCTCGTGCTCTTCGCTGGACTACGTGAGCAGCAGGAGTTCGCCGCCATACCAAAAGGCATGAAGGGCGTAGCCATCACACTGATAACAGCGTCCCTGCTCTCCCTCGCCTTCATGGGATTCTCAGGCGTTGACGGAGGGTTGAAGCAGCTTTTCGGCATAGAGTAAACACGCAAGCAACGCAAAGTGCCAGAAAATATGGCACGGAAATTGTTGTAGCAAGAAAAGACAAGATAACTTTAACGGGGAAAGACCCAGACAATTCCCCCTAAACAAGAGATAAAAAGAGACTAAACAAGAGATAAAAAGAGAAAAAAGAGATGCCTGCGTCTCTTGCATTTGGAACGCAGGTTTATTTGTGTTTGTGTTGTTGTCTCCTCTCGACGTGACGTCGGGGGGAGATTTTTTTATTGCATAAAGAAGGCAAAAAGCTCCCCCTGCCAGCGTTAATGCAAGTTAAAATAAAGCGAAAGATTTGGCAGTTAAAAATAAACTTTATAATTTTACGCCGAATAGGAAAACAGAGGGTTTATAACAATCTCACTTTTCCATTCAAAACATAACCTAAACCAAATACTAACACCTTAAAAATCTTCTTTTTCTATGAGAGTTTATCAGACTAATGAGATAAAGAACATCGCGCTGCTTGGCAACGATGGCTCTGGTAAGACAACCCTGACTGAAGCCCTTCTTTATGAAGCAGGCATAATAAACAGACGTGGACGCATAACCCAAAAGAACACCGTAAGCGATTATTTCCCCGTAGAGCAAGAATATGGGTACTCGGTATTCTCAACAGTATATCACGTTGAATGGAACGAGAAGAAACTAAACATCATAGACTGCCCAGGCTCCGACGACTTCGTTGGCGCGGCATTAACCGCCCTTGAGGTGACAGACACCGCCGTACTACTCATCAATGGTCAGTATGGCCCAGAGGTAGGCACGCAAAATCACTTCCGCTACACAGAGAAGCTGCGCAAGCCCGTCATCTTCCTCGTCAACCAGTTGGACGCCGAGAAGTGCGACTTCGCCACCACCCTCGACCGCCTCACCGACATCTACGGTCAGAAAGTAGTGCCCATACAGTACCCCCTCAACGAAGGCCCAGACTTCAACGCCCTGATAGACGTGCTGCTAATGAAGAAGTATTCATGGGGGCCGGAAGGCGGAGCGCCAACCATTGAGGACATACCCGACAGCGAGAAAGAGAAAGCAATGGAGCTACACAAGGCACTTGTGGAGGCTGCTGCCGAGAACGACGAGACGCTAATGGAGAAATTCTTCGAGACAGAGACACTGACAGAAGATGAGCTGCGCGAAGGCATCCGCAAGGGATTGGTAACAAGAAGCATCTTCCCCGTATTCTGTGTCTGCGCAGGCAAAGACATGGGCGTGCGCAGATTGATGGAATTCCTTGGCAACGTAGTGCCCTTTGTTGACGAAATGCCAAAGGTACACAACACCCGTGGCGAGGAGATACCCGTTGACGCAAACGGTCCCGAGTCCCTCTATTTCTTCAAGACAGGCGTAGAACCCCACATCGGCGAGGTGCAGTACTTCAAAGTAATGAGCGGTAGCGTAAAGCCAGGCGACGACCTCACCAACTCCGACCGTGGCTCCAAGGAACGCCTTGGGCAAATATTCTCCGCCGCAGGAGCCAACCGCACCCCCGTTGACCAGCTCCTCGCAGGCGACATAGGCTGCACCGTGAAGCTCAAAGACGTAAAGACTGGCAACACGCTCAACGGCAAAGACTGCGACAACCGCTTCGACTTCGTGAAATATCCTAACCCCAAATACTCACGCGCCATAAAGGCAGTGAAAGAGAGCGACACAGAGAAGATGATGTCAGCACTGACACGTATGCGCCAGGAAGACCCCACATGGATAGTGGAGCAAAGCAAGGAGCTGCGCCAGACCATAGTAAGAGGACAAGGAGAGTTCCACCTGCGCACACTGAAATGGAGGCTTGAGAACATAGACAAGATACAGATAGAATTCCAAGAGCCACGCATCCCCTACCGCGAAACCATCACCAAGAGCGCAAGCGCGGAGTACCGCCACAAGAAGCAGTCAGGCGGCGCGGGACAATTCGGCGAGGTACACCTCATAGTAGAGCCATACGCCGACGGCATGCCAGACCCCACCACCTACAAAGTGAACGGTCAGGAGTGCAAGCTCAACATAAAGAGCCGTGAGGAGATAGACCTTGAATGGGGCGGCAAACTTGTCTTCATCAACACCGTGGTAGGCGGAGCCATAGATATGCGCTTCATGCCAGCCATCCTGAAAGGCGTAATGGAGAAGATGGAGCGAGGCCCTCTGACCGGCTCCTATGCGAGAGACGTGCGCGTTATAGTATATGACGGCAAGATGCACCCAGTGGATAGCAACGAACTGTCATTCATGTTGGCAGCGCGCAACGCCTTCAGCGAAGCCTTCAAAGCCGCCGCTCCGAAGATACTCGAGCCCATCTACGACCTTGAGGTCTATGTACCCGCCGACATGACGGGCGACGTGATGAGCGACCTCCAAGGACGTCGCGCCCTCATCATGGGCATGGACATGGAGAATGGCTACCAGAAGCTACAAGCAAAGATACCCCTCAAGGAGCTGTCCAACTACTCCATAGCTCTCAGTTCCCTGACAGGCGGCAGGGCATCCTTCTCCACTAAGTTCGCTTCTTACGAGCTAATGCCTAACGAACTGCAGCAGGCACTCATACAGGAGCATGCTGGCGACGAATAAAAACATCCGTATTGGCAACATAAAAAACTCATAGGCACGATGCAAATCCTGCCTATGAGTTTTTTCATATCCACAACCCTGTTCCAGCCTCCGCAAACAAGCTGCCAACAATCTCTATGCTATTAGGTGGTAAAAGCAACGCTATTACATGATAAAATCAATGCAATTACAGAGTAAAAGCTATGCGATTATGTGCGGACTGATTTGACAAGTGAGGTGTGCGTAATGATTTTTCTAATGATTGTATTGGATAGTGATGCAGGATTAGTAGGTAATATAAAGAAGTGTAGTCCTCCTACTCGACTGTTATCACATGCAGATAACACACGGTAGGCAATGCAAGGTTTATATAAACCCAAATCGGTCATTAGACCAGAAAAGTTCAAAACTTCTTGTTTTTGTATTGTTTCCTAACAGATTTTATTTGCTTGTCGGCATCTTGCCTGTCTTTGTAAC
>JALFOF010000064.1 GCA_022773825.1 Prevotella sp. | reverse complement strand
TTAGCCATCGTTTTATCTCCTTTCATCGGGGTGAGCGAGGTAATATGCGCGCAGAGCGGTGGACGATACCTTGATGAAACCTTTGGCATCGTCTGACGACCACGCCTTGGCTGTCTCGCCATATTCACCGAGTTTGTTCTTCACGAGGTCGTTCGGGGAGTCCACTCCCACCGTCTGGAAACCGAGAGGGCGCAGCTCCAGCTCCACCACTCCTGTGACATTGCGCTGTGAAGAGGTAAGCATCGCCTCGATATCGGCCATCACTGGCTCCAGATACTGTGACTCATGCAGGAACATTCCGTACCAGTTCGCCACCTGGTCCTTCCAGTATTGCTGCCACTTTGACAAGGTGTACTTCTCCAAGAAGCGGTGCGCGCCGATGATAAGCATAGGTGCCGCCGCCTCGAAACCTACGCGTCCCTTGATGCCGATGATAGTGTCGCCGACGTGACAGTCACGCCCTATGCCGTATGCGGCGCCGATTTCCTCCACCGCTTGTATAGCGGCTATCTTGTCATCGTAGTGCTTTCCGTTCACGGAACATAGCTCTCCCTTGTCAAATCCCAGCTTCAATGTCTCGGGACCTTCCTTTGTCGGGTGCTTGAGGTATGCGCTCTCAGGCAGTCCCTGCGTGGAGTCGAGTATCTCGCCGCCGCATATTGACGTGCCCCAGATGCCGACATTGTAGGAGTATTTCAGCTTGGTGAAGTCGGCAAAGAAGCCATGTTCGTTGAGGTAGTCTATCTCTTCCTGTCGTGACAGGTTACCATCGCGTGTCAATGTGATTATTTCCACGCCTGGAGCCATCACGAGGAAGGTCATATCGAAGCGTATCTGGTCGTTGCCGGCACCCGTGGAGCCGTGTGCTATGGCGTCCGCGCCTATTTCATTGGCATAGCGTGCTATGGCGATGGCTTGGAAGATGCGCTCCGAAGACACTGATATAGGATAGCAGTTGTTGCGCAACACGTTGCCATAGACCATGTATTTGAGTGACTTCTCATAGTACTCCTGTGTAACATCGAGCGTCACGTACTGCACCGCGCCGAGCTTATACGCGTTCTCTTCATTCGTTTTGAGCTGCTCAGGGGAGAAACCTCCAGTGTTAGCGCAGGCGGCATACACCTCGTAACCGTCCTGTGCGAGTTTCATTACCGTGTAGGAGGTGTCGAGACCTCCACTGAATGCTACTACTACTTTTTTCTTTGCCATGATATATGTCTTTTGAATTTGTCTGTGTTATGATGCCGCCGCGCGGCTTATTGTCAGAAGGGAATGTCGCGTTTGGTGAGTGTTTTCATCACGTCTTGGAACACTTCGGCGGGCGTAGGCTCCCCTTTGTGCTGCTCAGGGTCATACAGCATCCCGGTGCAGATACAGAACTTACGCTGCTTCATCTCAAGGATGGGATGGTTGATGCAGCCGCGACAGCCGCGCCAGAAGGCCTCATCGTCGGTCAACTGCCCGAAGGAGACGGGCACGTAGCCCAGCTCCGTGTTCATCTTCATCACCGCGTCGCCGGAGGTGAGGGAGAATATTTTGGCGTGTGGCCAGCGCACACGCGCCAGTGTGAAGGTGTAGTCCTTGATGCGTTTGGCAACGCCGAGCCCCTGATAGTCTGGATGTACTATCAGTCCGGAGGTGGTGACATACGCCTTGTTGCCCCATGTCTCGATGTAACTGAAGCCCACAAAGCGGTCATCCTCATCGAGGGCGAGGACTGCCTTGCCCTCTTTCATCTTCGTTGCCACGTACTCGTGCGTGCGTTCCGCAATGCCCGTGCCGCGGCGCTTGGCAGCCTCGCGGATGGTATCGAGTATCTCATCCACGTACTTCTCGTGAGAAGCGTCCGCCACAAGAATCCTTATATCTTTCATTTCTGTTGTTTTGTTTTTGTTTTCGTCGTTGTCTTGACCTGCCGCTGCTGTGCCGCGAAGCCGTCAGAGCACCATGTCGGGTATCACGGCGGATAGCTGGTCCACCACGTCCACGTGCGTCGCGCCCTCGCGTATCACTATGAAGATAGTGTCGTCGCCGGCTATGGTGCCAAGGATGTCCTTCAAATCAGCGGAGTCTATGTTGGAAGCTATGCTGCTCGCGAACCCCGGTCTGGTGCGCACCACCGCCATATTGCCCGAGAACTGTATGGACATGAAGCCCGGAGCGGGCAGTATATCCACTGGCGCATGGGGTTTGTGAACCCTGCGATACGCCGTCTCACTGGGTATGGCATAGACGTACCTGCCCTCCGAGTTGGCAGTCTT
Organism: Prevotella sp.; assembly: GCA_022773825.1. Classification (GTDB taxonomy): domain Bacteria; phylum Bacteroidota; class Bacteroidia; order Bacteroidales; family Bacteroidaceae; genus Prevotella. Next base: position 54,754 of record JALFOF010000064.1, on the reverse strand, counting down.
CACTATCTTGAGCTGCTTCATGTCGCGCGACAGCGTTGCCTGCGTGGTCTCTATGCCCTGCCGGGCAAGAACCCTGATGACCTCATCTTGCGAGCTGAGCTCACAGGACGTGACAATCAATCGCAATGCTGCAAGCCGGTCTTTCTTAGTTATCTTTCGCATGGATAATTATTCACAAATCGACTGCAAAATTATAAATAAATATGCAAACCACCAAACTTTTACGCATATATTTTAGGCCTTATATGAATATTCTTTCATTTCCAAGGCATACGGGGCAACGTATGCCGCCGTAATCGCTATGCTTTCGCATTGTAATCGCTATGCTTTTACCATGTAATCACTATGCTTTCACAATGTAATAGCATAGCGATTGCGACACCACCCCAGGCTTATTGTGCGCGAAGGGGGCTGACCGTAGCGGCTACACCTTATTTATATATAAGGGAGAACGGTGGCGTGACGTGGTAAGAAAAAACCTCCAGAAGCGCGACTTGCCGCTACTGGAGGGTAAACCTTTCTCATTTTGTCGGGGTGACCGGACTCGAACTGGCGACCCCTACGTCCCGAACGTAGTGCGCTACCAACTGCGCTACACCCCGCAAGAAAAGCGTTTGTTTTCTTTTTCGGCTGCAAAATTACTACTTTTTTTTGAATAAACGAAGGAAAAATCAAGAAAAACGCCACGTAACAGAAAAAAAGTCGCAAAAAATTTGGTCAGTTCCCAGAAAAGCAGTACCTTTGCATCGCAATCAAGGAAAGGACACTTGGACAGGGGTGTTAAAGGGCGGTGTCCCGGACTTGAATTGCACTTGGTGCCATAGCTCAGTTGGTAGAGCAAAGGACTGAAAATCCTTGTGTCCCCGGTTCGATTCCTGGTGGCACCACGAAAGAAGCCGCAAGTTCTCTTGCGGCTTCTTCTTTTATATCATTGTCGCCATCGCTGACGTTTTTTTCAGCATCTTTGACACGCCAATGCGTTATCCGTGACCTTTGCCTATGATGCCTCTCGCGGCATCATCGCGCTATCCACGCCTCGGGATTGAGCTTCGTACGCTCCATCCTCAGCTGGAACTGGAGTATGTTGTCGCGACCTACCGTGCCGAGAGCTTGGCGCGCTGACACCTGCTGCCCTTTGGATACGCTGACCGACGCGAGGTTACAATAGACGGAGATGTAACGCCCGTGGCGCACAAGGACGCCCCAACTGCCGCCGGCATTGAACACTGCCGACACCTCACCGTCATATATAGCGCGGGCAACGGCTCCCTTCGGGCCGAGGATGTTGATGCCCTTATTGTCGAGCACCACGCCTGGCAAGCCCTCTACGCCGTGCTGTCCGAAGTGGCTCACTATGCGTCCACCGGCTATTGGCGATGGCAGCCTGCCCTTGTTGGCCTCAAAATGTCCGCTCTGCGCACGGTCAACGCTGGAGAAATTGGCGGTGGTCTCCGACTCACGTCTTGCTTCCGCTATCGTCCTGTCGGCCCTCTCCTTGTCTGCAAGCGCCTTCCTCTCCGCGGCAACGCGTGCCGCTTCCGCCTCACGAGCCTTCTGCTCCGCCCTCGCTTTAGCCTCAGCGTTGCGCGCTTCCGCCCTTGCGGCAGCCTTGGCACGCTCCTCTGCCGCCTTCGCCTCTGCTATGCGGCGCGCGTTTTCACGAGCTCTCGCCTCCGCTTCCGCCTTCTTGCGGGCGAGTTCCTCAGCCTTTCGCTTAGCGGCGGCAGCCTGCTCCGCCTTACGTTTCGCCTCTGCTATGGCACGCTGGCGGGCACGCTCCACCTCTTCCGCTATGAGTTTGTCTATCTGTGCGTTGATGGCGGCATCCTTTTTCTTCTGCTCGTCTATCACCGCCGCTATGGTCTTCTGCTGCTTTTGCAGGGAGTTCACTAACTTCTGCTGCTCATCCTTCTGCTGCATCAGTGCCTGCTGCTCGCGGTGTCCCTTTGTCAGCATGGTGGATTTCTGCCCCCTCGTGGTGTGGAGCTGCTTGCGCTTCTCGTCCATCTGCCTCTGTTTCTCCTGCACGGCCTTACCCTGCGTGCGCTGGTAGGCGGCATATTGCCGCATGAAACGCATACGGCGGAAGGTCTCCGTGAGGCTTTTGGCGGAGAAGATGAACATCAGCTGGCTCTGTATGTTGCGCTGCTTCGCCATGTAACGCATAGACTTCACATAGCTTGCCTTACGCTCTTCCAGCTGTTTTTGCAGGTTCTCCAACTGCGATGACAGCAGTCCGATGTTGTCGTCGAGGCGGTGCAGGTCGCTGTTGATGGAGTCAATGGAGCGCTGGCGCAGTATCATGTCGCTGCTGATGCGTTCAAGGTCTTTGAGTTTCTTTTGCACTTGCGCCTTATTCGCACGCAAAGCCTGCTCTTGTTTGCGTATTGTCTGCTTTATCTTTGCCTGCTCGTTGCGCAGACCTGATATTGATTGGCTGGCGGAGGCGTTGCCTTTGCCCGCCGTTTTCTTGGCTTTAGTCTGCTTTTTGGTAGTGGTGGCCTTCCGTGCGGGTGCTTTTCGCGCGGTGGTGGTGCGCCGCACGGTGGCTTTGCGGGTGCTATTACCCTTCTGCTGCGCCTCGCATGGAGCGAGACACAGTAGCGCGGAGAGGATTATAAGGAGTAGTTTGTTCATTGAAAGCGAAAGGTTTGGGGTGGTACGGAGCAGCGTCGGCGGCTATTGCCCCATGAGTTTTGACAGCACTTCCTGTGCCGGCACCTGTGTGTAACGTGACGACACGGTGGTCTTCGCATCCCAGTTAGAGTCGGAGGAGATGCGGTTCATGGCGATGCTGAGCACTATTCTGCCCGTCCCGGCGGCGTTGGAGTTGAAGGTTAGCACCTCTTTTGACGGGAATTTCCTTGCTCCCACGGGCACGAAGTCGTCGTAACTGAACGACATTGTGGACTCTTGCGCCGTGCCTTTGCGGTACGCTATCTCCGTGCCTCGTATCTGCTTGCGCTCCGCATCGACAGTCCAGCGGAAGTCGAGGCTACCCGTTTTCAGTGCCACCGCCCTGCTTCCACGCTCTGTCGGGCCTACGGTGAAGGCGGAAAAGTCAGACTCTGCCACTGTTTTCTTGCTGGGAACGAACAGCTCGTTCCAAAAGAGTGCCTGGAGAGTGTAGAAGTCCATGCCGTTGTTCTTTAGGAAATCAACGTCGTTGTACGTGGCTTTCACGTACTGTTTGTTTATCCTGTCCACCACGAGCACGTAGTCCGGGGCGAACTCTATGCGCCCCGCCTCCATGAGAGAGAATGGCGTCAGCGTTATGCGTATCACCTCATTCTTGCGCATTTGCAGCTTTCCGCTCACACTGATGTCCCTCCCCATCGCCGTCAACGAGAAGTCAATGGAGGACACTATGTCCTTGCTGTAAACGGCATTGTCGCTCACTTGTCGCAGGAAGTCTATGCCATTGGAGTCTTTCTGCTTGCCGACGGTGGCGGGAACAGTGCCTTTTCCCTCTCCCTGCACTGCCTTACCGGAGCCGCAGGAGGCGAGGATTAGTGCCGCGAAGAGCACTGATATGATTTGCTTCATCACCTTATTATATTATTATAGTTTCTTTTTCCTAATCTTGCGGCGCAGCGTTGCCTCGTCGTCCACGCCGTTATCCAGTGCCTTCTGCCACATCTCCAAGGCTTTTTCCTGTTGCCCTAAGCGGAAGTATATGTCGCCAGCGTGCTCCAATATCTCCCCTTCCACCAACAAGAGCGTATCTTCCAGGATGATAGTGGCAGGTGTTTCCTGCGTAACAGTGTCGATATTCGCGGTGTCCGGGAGTATTTCCACGCCCTCTGTCTCACGTCTCAACGCCTGTTCTATGTATATCCGCGCCTCCTCATAGCGTCCCTGTTGGTAGAGTATCCATGCGTAGGTGTCGAGATAGGTACCGTTGTTCGGCTCTGCCGTTATGGCGCGGTAGCTCATTTTCTCCGCTTTCTTCAAGTCAGAGCCTTCGAGTGAGAGGAAGTAGGCGTAGTTATTGAGGCACATCACGTTGTTGGGGTTGTATATAAGGCAACTGTCGTAAGCGGCGTATGCCTCCCTCGTGCGTCCTTCCTTTTGCAGAATGTCGCCCAATACGGCGTAAATGTCCGCGGCGGTGCTCGCGTTCGTCTCCTTTGTTATGTTGCTCGCGCCGCGCTTCAGCGTCGCTATGGCATCGGTGTTATGCTTGTTTATGTACTGCGCCACACCGAGGTGGTAGTACAGCTGCGGCTCGTCCGGCACGTATTCCAATGCCTTTTTGCACTCGCGTATCACGTTCTCGTCTATCGAGTCCTGCCACAACAGTGAGATAAGCTGAAGCCTTGCCCCCACATATTCAGGCGTTATGGCAAGCACCCGTTCCCATCCGCTGCGTATTGAGTCCTTAGGTGCGTTCTTGAGCATCATGTATGCCACCTTCATCTCTGCCACCTCCGAGGTCTTCTGCGGCAGTTGCAGCACGCGGTCGAACATCTGGCTCACCCTCAACGAGTCGCCCCCGCTCTCCTCGCTGTCCTTCACCCAGTCGCGCATCATGGTCACTCGCGTCGATGGCTCTGTGCGTGGGTTCACCAACATATAGTACAACAGGCTGTCGGCCTCATGCGTCCTGCCCTCCGCGCGATAGAAGTCCATGAGCGACATCTGCCCCTGCGCATTGTCAGGCTCCTCTTTCAGCACGGCGAGGAAGGTGCTCAGCGCCTCCTCTTTGCGCCCGTTGCTCAGCAGCCAGTTGCCCATCATCACTTGCAGGTTCAAGTCATAGGGGTGTGCGTCCACAAGGCCTTTCAGTTCACGGTACGCCCCTTGCTGGTCGCCCATGTTGGAATAGACGTGCATCTTCGACATTGTTATGTCCTCCGACTTTCCCTCCCGCAATTCCATCTTGGCGAGTACGGGCAGCATTTTGGCATAGTCATGCTGCTGTTCGTATATCCCAAGCAAGTATTCCAGATACTCCGTGCGGTCTGGCTGCTGCTCCGCCAGCCTCTCATACACCACCGCCGCGGAGTCCATCTGTTTCTTGTAGATATACATTTTGGCAAGTCTCTCGGCATATTCTGTGTTGTACGGCTCCTGTTCCGCCGCGCGTTTCAGGAACGCCATCCCCTTGTTTTCATCCAACATCGCCATATATAGAAATCCGAGTGCGTAGTTAGTCTCTGACGCATCGGGCGACATGGCGTGGCAACGTTGGAAGAGTTCTAATGCCGCGACATAGTTCCTCATGTCCTGCTGGCGCACGGCTTCGATGTAGTAATAACGGTATTTGGCATCGCTGCCGCCCGCTATGGCGCTCAGCAATGCCGCCGTGGCAAGGAAGAAAAGGAATAATGCTCTCATTTTATGGGGAGGTTTGGAGGTTGAAGGTTGTGGGTTGGAGGTCTTTAGAGTGGAGGTTTGGAGGTTGAAGGTTGTGGGTTGGAGGTCTTTGGGATGGAGGTTTGAGGTTGAGGGTTGTGGGGTGGGAGGTCTTTAGAGTGGAGGTTTGGAGGTTGAAGGTTGTGGGTTGGAGGTCTTTAGAGTGGAGGGTTGTGAGGTGGGAGGTTGGAGGTTGGAGGTCTTTGGGGTGGAGGTTTGAGGTTGAGGGTTATTGGTTTGGGGTCAGAAAGAGTAGAAGGACAGGCGCATTAGCGATGTGACCTACAACCCATAACCTACAACCAAACACCTTAAGCCTTACGACCTAAAACCCACAACCAACAACCAAACACCTTAAGCCTTACGACCTAAAACCTCAAGCCTTACGACCTAAAACCTCAAGCCTTACGACCTAAAACCTCAAGCCTTACGACCTAAAACCTTAAGCCTTACGACCTAAAACCTCAAGCCTTACGACCTAAAACCTCAAGCCTTACGACCTAAAACCTTAAGCCTTGCGACCAAACACCTCAAGCCTTACGACCTAAAACCTTAAGCCTTACGACCTAAAACCTTAAGCCTTACGACCTAAAACCTCAAACCTACAACCTTATAACCTTAGCAATCTACACCCCCGTGTGCCCGTAGCCTCCCGCTCCGCGCTCCGTCTCGTCGAGTTGTTCCACCACCAGCATGTCCACCTGCTCGTATCGCGCCACCACCATCTGCGCTATGCGCTCCCCCGGGTTCACGGTGAAGTCGGTGTCAGACAGGTTTACCAGCACCACGCCTATCTCACCGCGGTAGTCCGCGTCAATAGTGCCAGGCGTATTAAGCACCGTTATGCCGTGCTTCAACGCCAGACCGCTGCGTGGGCGCACCTGCGCCTCGTAGCCCTCAGGCAGCGCAATATACAGCCCCGTGGGTATCAGGCGGCGCTGTAACGGGCGTAACGTCACGGGTTCGTCAATGTTAGCACGCAAATCCATGCCAGCACTCTGCGGCGTAGCGTAGGCAGGCAGAGGCTGCTTGCCCTTGTTGATTATCTTTACTGTTACCATTTGCTCTGTTCTTTTGTCGTGACACGTGCCATGCAAGGCACATTTCAAGTGCAAAGTTAATAATTAATTATGATATGTCCAAATAAAAAAACAGCCATAAAGCCAAATAATGCTAAATAAGTCTTCCCCACCCTCCCACGCCCTTTTCGCGCCACCGCCACCGCCGCGATTCGCAATCGCTATGCTTTTGCGTTGTAATCGCTATGCTTTCACAATGTAATCACATAGCTTTTACCGTGTAATCACTATGCTTTTATTTTTTGCCTCCTTCGTGCCTGCCAACCCTCAAAAGCCCTGCAAGGGCGACAGAATACAGCACAGGGTGTAAACCCTGTGTGGAAACGGAGAACCACTCCCCACCCCTCCCCCTTCCCATGCGCCGATGGCGCATGGGAAGGGGGAGGGGAAAAAGAGACCAACAATGAAGATAGGGCTGAAGCCCTACCCTATATTATACCGCCCTTACAGGGCGCAACGACGCAAACAAAGGATGGAAACAAACATTTGTTCGCACCATTTTACACGGTCATAAAAACGGAATAAGGAAACGCCGAACCAACAACCACGGCGGAGGCAGGCGCCACCGTCACCATACGCGTAACGATGACGGGCTGTGCTTCGGGCTTTCAGTTTGAGGTATATCCGCCTGCTGGCGTAACGTTGACAAAGGTGCAGCGCGGCGAGGTGGTGAAAGTGAGGGACGATGACGATGAGTACATCTTCACATTCCAGAACGCCGAGCGCGAGAACGGCGGGCGTTTCGTGCTGTGTTACGGCATCGGCGTGCTCACAGAGCAGGCGGGTGAGGTGGCAAAACTGGTGTTCTCCGTTAACGAGAGCGTGGCTCCTGGCACGTACAACATAGAGATGAAGAACGCAGAGTGTGCACATTCCACCTATATATTAAGCACCTACCGTGAGAGAACATCCACGCTGACGGTGACGAAGCCAACGTCCGTGGACAGCGTTACGGCGAGCTTGCTGTCTGGTCCCGTGGCGATATACAACGCGGCAGGCGTGAAGGTGAGGGCGATAGAGCACTGCACCTCGCGGGAAGAACTGACGGAAGGCCCGGCACCAGGCGCATACACCGTGAAAGGTGGTGGCGCTACCGTCAAGATTATCAAGCAGTAAGGCAGTGAAGGAATACCAAAAATCGTAGCATGGTTGCGTTATAGCGACCATGCTACGATTGTTTTTCGGGGCTGTCAGTAACTGAGTCTGTCGCCATCGCAGCTGACGGGCCACGCGTCTTGAAGGTGTTGCTCCAGAACGTCCTTGTCTATGCTATACACACGCAAGGCGCTGGAGCAGGGATAGCGGTTGAAATAGGCGTTCTTGCTGAGGTAAAGCCGCACCGCTGTCACCTCGCGCGCACGGCTGACACTATTATAATAGGTGATGATGCGGTGGCGTTTGAGGGGCAGCACCTTCAATGCGGTGCCGCCATCGACAAGTGTCACCACGGCAATGGCGTGGTAACGCTCGCGTTTGTCGATTGCCTCCTCGCGCTGTTCCGCCGTGAGGCGGTATGAGAGTCTGACGTTCCTGCCGTAGTTGACGTTGATATAGTTCATTATCCGCCTAAAGGCCGGACCGTGGGCAGAGGTGTCGGGGATGTCGTTGAGGGCGATATGGTAGTGTATCATCTCATGGATTATGGCGTCCTCAATGTCTTTTTCCGGCAGATTAATGCGCGTACTGATGCGCAGGCGGTAGTCATACCTCTCTATTTTGCCAAAGAGCGTGCGGCGTTTGTAGAACACGAGTTTGCCGAGGAAGCTCCTGGCGTTGCTCAACTGTATCGGCAACGGGGGTAGTTCGCCGCCGAAACAGAGTGTGTTGAACTCGCTGAATTTCTGCTCTATGTAGGGTATGGTGGCGCGCATGAGTGGGCTTCGGAATGGTATATTGGTTGTTTTGTGGGGGTATGGCACAAAAAAAAGGTTGCAAGTTATAGGCTATTGTCCGCCTGCCGCTATGTTTTTACGTCGGCAAAACATGGCATATAACTTGCAACCCGTAGGTGTATGCTCCGCTGATGATTACTTCACGAGCACCACGAGGTACTTGCTTGTGCTCCAGAACTGCTGCGGATTGGTTATGCGCAGTACGTACTGCTGCTGCGCGTCAGGCTGGAGTGTGTAGCTACCAGCGGGGTGCGAGGTGAGCATACGTGCGGACTTGGAGTAGAGTTTTATCTCTTTGTCAACACGGATATCTATCTTTGTAAAGTAGTTTTTGTTGAAATTGGACTGCAATACCTTGCCTTTCTGGTAGATATTCTGTTCCTGCAACTCCTTCTTCGTGCCGAAGACGTACCATGCGCTGTTAAGTTGCACGTCCTGATTGTTTATTGTTTCCGTCTTTTTCGCTGTCTCCTCGCGCAGCTGTGTCACGTCAGAATTGAGTGTGGAGACGGTGTTATCAAGCTCTGCTATCCTTATGTCCTTCTCCTGAAGTTCCGTCCGCAGTTGCTGCAACTCGTTGTTCTTGGCCTCCAGTTCCTTTACGAAATTGTTGATGGTGCGTCGCAATTCCTCGGAGCGTGAGCTGCCCTCGCGCACCTGTTGCTGCAGTCTTGCGATGAGTTCGCGGTTGTGTTGCATACGTTGTTGTATGCTTCGTATGCTCTCCCTTATCTGTTCTGGCTTGTTTGTAGCCTCACCGTCCTTGATAATGCTGACGTTCTTCTCTGCGAGTTCTATGAGGCGGAAGCCCTCTTGTATCTCGTTGAACGTGGAAATGACGTCGTTCAGCTCGTTGTCTTTTTGGTCAATGATGCGCTGGAGCGAGTCGATGCGCACGTCAGTCTGGCTCACTGCCGCTGCGTTCTTTTTCTCTTGACAGCCTGTTAAGGCCAATGCCGCGATGGCGATGATAAGTATTCTTTTCATGTTCGTAGTATTTTAATTCAATGGTATGTCAAATTCCACGATGTTGCTGACAAGCGTTTTGCCAGCAAGCACGCTGATGCGGAAGTGTGCCGCACCCGTTTTCAGATTGTCTTGAGCGCTGATGAAGGCGGTATATCGTATCGCCTTGTGCGCGTCGAGGGTCTCTATCATTGTTGAGGGGGATATGAGCAGGCGTTTGTTGCCTGTTGTTTCCTGCACCATAGGCACGATATTGTACTTCGGCAGGATGGAGACATTGCGTATCTCAAACGCTATCTTGACGAGTTCTCCCTTTGAAATGTGCTGTGTATTTGCGTCATTGATGAAGCGCACGTTGCTTATCACGATGTCGGTTGACGGCGATTGCGACTGTTGCGGTATGATATTGTCGCTCACGGGGTCCATGCTTATCACGTCGTCATATATGGGCTTCTCGGAGCGAACGTTGCCCTCGTCATATTCCGCGCCCCTTGTGCCGTCGTAATCACGTCCTCCCTGACTTGCGTAATAGCTGCGAATACGCTCTTTTTCTGCCGCGTTAGCGACAGCAGCGCCTGCCGCCGCACCCGTGGCCATGCCCACCAGCGTGCCGATGTCGCTGCCTCGGGGCCCGCCGCTGATGCCTCCGATGCACGAACCGATTATCCCGCCGAACATAGCGCCGCTGAATGCTCCCTCGCTTGTTGTGCCGCAGGAGGCCATTGTGATAGCTCCCACTAAAAGGATTATTATCTTTTTCATTGTTAACGTGTTTTATTTACGTCCCATTGTCATGGTTATTTCTTCAGCCTCGTTACGCCTCCGTTTTTCTTGAACTGTAAAGTACCCTTCTGAAGGGTATGGCTTGCGTGGTCGAAGATGTAGGAAGGGTCAAAGGCTTTGCCCGCTATTCTTGTCTCGAAGTGCACGTGTTCCGTCGTTGCCCTGCCCGTTCTGCCTACTATTCCTATTACCTGCCCGGCCTTGACCATATCGCCTACCGTCACGTAGTTCTTGGAATTGTGACTGTAACGCGTCTCCAGTCCGTTGGCATGGCGCAGCGTTATGCACTTGCCGTAGCCGGAAAAGGTGCCTGCCTGCACCACGAGTCCGTCGAAAGCGGCATATATTTCCGTGCCGGGACCGTTCTTTATGTCCACCCCCGAGTGTCTTCTTTTGCCGCCATAGCCGCTTATCACCTTCGCGTTCTCAAGGGGATAGTGCCATTCGCGGGCTGTTATCTCGTTGAGGTTAAGGCGGTAGAACGCCTTACCATCGAAGGGATCGTTGGTGTCGAGGCTCATTACCTTGTTCTCTTTCTCTGGCTTTCGTCTCGATGTCTTTACCTCAATGGCGTTGCCCACCTTCTTTATTATGACGGACTGCTGCCGCAGTGTGTGGTGGTTCACGTTGAGAATGGTGTTTGGGTTTATCTTTTTCCCATCAACCATGATGCTGAACAGGCAGTACGCCCTACCCTCATTGCCGCCCACTATGGCTATGGTCTGCCCTGCTTTTACGTGCTCTCCGCTCTTTACAAGGTTCTGCGCGTTGAATGAATATACTGTTTCAAGGCCGTTGTTGTGACGTATTACTATGACGTTGCCATAGGTAGGGTTGTGCCTTGACAGCCTCACCGTGCCTTCGAACATTGCTTTCACCGCGTCACCCTTTGTCGTTTCTATCTCCACCTCGTTGCCATGCACCGCCAATGCCTTGCCTACGGGCAGTGGAAAGGAGTACTCATTGCGCGCCAACTGTGTGAAGTCAACCTGGAACATGCTGGAATGGGCAAACAGTCCGGGCGTTTCTATGCTGATTTGCTGCTGCTCCAACGGCGTGAACTCTTCTTTGGCGTGTAGTAACAGCGCCGAAGCGGCAAGCAGGAAGGTATATATTAATCTCTTTTCGGCTTTATTCATTTGGCAAAGATAATAAAAAAAAGGCGACGGACACGCCTCGTCCATTGCCTTTTTTGTTTTATTATACTTCTTTAATACACGGTTTACAGACCGCAGAGCCTTTCCAATGCCTTGGCAATGCCATCGTTGTCCACCGTGTCCGCCACCATATCGGCGCACGCTTTCACCTCCTCTGGCGCGTTACCCATAGCGATTCCTATGCCAGTGTGCCGCAACATGGGTATGTCGTTGCCGCCATCGCCGAACGACGCGGTGTCTTCTATGGCTATGCCGTAGTGCCTGCACATCGCGTCTATGCCCGTTGCCTTGCTCGTTCCCTTAGCCACGCAGTCGGCGAAGTATGGGTGCCAGCGGTTGGCATCGCAGCCTTTGAGCACGTCTCTCATTATCCTTGCCTCCTGTTCTGGTGTGAAGAAGGCTATGACTTGCAGCACTTCCATGCTGAGTGCGTCTTCTATGGGGCGTATTTCGGGCAGTCTGAGGTCGAGGAGTGAGAACACTTGCGCCAGATGCCCCATGGCTTCATCGGGGTTTACCGCAATGGCTCTGTCGTGGGTGGCAAAGGCTATGGGCATGGGGTGTGCCTTAGCGTCCTCCACGAGCCGCTCGATGTCTGCCTTGGGTACTGGTTTTTGGGATATCACCTCGCCTTCCGCGGTGAAGCAGCACGCGCCGTTGACTGACACGATGCCGTCATATTCCAGCCCCGCGAGGTTGTTTATGAATGGTCGTGGCCTGCCTGTGGCGATGAATACCTTTACTCCCTGCCTGCGGATGCGGCTCACCGCCTCCACGGCTGATGTCGGGATGCGATGTGTATTGAACGACACAAGGGTGCCGTCTATGTCGAAGAAGACTGCTTTTAACATGAGGTTGGAGGTTGAAGGTGGGAAGGTTTTGGGTTGAAGGTGGGAGGTTTTGGGTTGAAGGTGGGGAGGTTTTGGGTTGAAGGTGGGAGGTTTTTGGGTGGTGGGGTTGAGGTTATGGGGTGCTATTTAGGGCGAAGAGCACAGTCCCTGCCATGGCATAATGTGGCGAGACTGTGCTTTTCCCTTTACGATTATCGTCCTTTACTATCCTATTGACTTCCTTATGTCGGCGTAAATGCCGTCTATTGTGCCCATGCCTTGTATAGCGGCGTACTTGCCTTGCTTTACGTAGAAGTCCTTAAGCGGTAGCGTCTGCGAGTAGTATGTGGCAAGGCGCTTCTTGGCAGTGTCCTCATTATCGTCCGCCCTTCCGCTGGTTTTGCCGCGTGCTATGATGCGCTTTATCAGCTCATCGTCTTCCACTTCCAGTCCTATCACTACCGACACTTCCTCGCCGCGCTCCTTGAGCATAGTGTCAAGAGCCTCCGCCTGCGCTATGGTGCGCGGGAAACCGTCGAAGATTACGCCAGGGATGTCCTTGCCTTTTGAGTCGAGTGTAGCGGCAAGCATGTCTATAATAAGAGAGTCGGGAACCAGCTTTCCATCGTTGATGTACTGCGCTGCCGTTGTGCCGAGAGGCGTGCCAGCCTTTATTTCCGCACGAAGCACGTCACCAGTAGAGATGTGAGCGACACCATACTCGGCGATAATCTTGTCGCTCTGCGTGCCCTTGCCTGAACCAGGGGCACCGAAAATCACGATATTTTTCATTTTACCTTAAATATATTGTGTTGTCTTTATCCTGCAATACAGGTCATACCAAGGAGTATATGTCACGCAGGTTGCGTCCCTCCTGGTCGTAGTCCAGTCCGTAGCCCACGATGAACGCCTCGGGGAGTGTCATTCCGACGTACTTCACCCGCAGGCCTTCCACCGCCAGTTTCTCTGGCTTAAAGGACAGCGCGCATATCTCCACCGACGCCGGGCGGTACTCCTTGACGCGCCGTATGAGGTAGTCCATGGTGTAGCCACGCTCCACTATGTCCTCCACTATAACCACGTCGCGCCCCTCCACCGTAGCATCCACGGCAAGTTGCTCGCGCACTCTGCCCGTAGAGGCAAGCCCGTCGTAACTCGCCAGCTTCACGAAAGAGATGCCGCAGGGATAGTCCACCAGCCTCAAGAGGTCGGCGGCGAAGGCGAAGGCACCGTTGAGCACCACCAGAAAGAGTGGATTTCTCCCGGCATAGTCGACCTTGACACGCTCCGCGACGCTACTCACCGCCTCGAGGATGGTGGCCTCGGGAATGGTGAGTTCAAAGGTTTTTCCCTTTATAATAATGCGTTTCTTTCCCATTTCAAATGCAAAATTACTAAAACTTTTTGTAAATCAAACTATTTTCGGGAATAAATGACACAATATTCACGGTTTTTTCGTAATTTTGCGTCATAAGAAACCAATACCATAGCAAAATGAAACTATTTTCAGCTACACAGATTCGCGAGCTTGACAAATACACTATCGAGCACGAACCCATCACATCCATCAACCTTATGGAACGGGCTGCCGAGGAATTGACGGAGGCTATATCACTCCTTTGGGATGAAGACACGCCGGTAGTGGTGTTTGCCGGCCCGGGGAACAACGGCGGCGACGCGCTCGCCGTGACGCGGTTGCTGAGGCAAAGGGGGTATAACGTGACGGCATACCTCTTCAACGTCAACGGCAAGTTGTCCGCCGACTGCCACGAGAACCTCACACGACTGAAGAAGAAATATGCCAGTGCCATTGTAGAGGTGACCAAAGAGTTTGACCCACCCAAACTGAGCAGCGACACACTCGTGGTTGACGGCCTCTTCGGCTCGGGCATCAACAAGCCCCTTACTGGTGGTTTCGCGGCGGTGGTGAAATACATCAACCAGTCCGCCGCCACCGTAGTGAGCATCGACCTGCCCTCCGGACTGATGGCAGAGAACAACACCTTCAACGTGAAGTCCAACATCGTGACCGCCGACTTCACCTTCACGCTGGGCACGAAGAAGCTCTGCATGATGATGGCCGACAACCAGCAGTACCTCGGCGAGGTGCGGGTGCTGAACATAGGCCTTAGCGAGGAATACATAGCGAACACCCCGGCACAGTGCAACGTCATAGAGGAAGACGACGTGGTGCGCTGCCTCAAGACGCGTGACGTCTTCGCCCACAAGGGCAGCATGGGCCACGCACTGCTCGTGGCAGGGGCGCGCGGCATGGCAGGGGCGGCGATACTCGCCACCAAGGCGTGCCTGCGTTCGGGCGTGGGCAAGGTGACGGTGCACACACCGCTTTGCAACAGCGACATAATGCAAATCAGCGTGCCCGAGGCAGTGGTGCAGACAGACCGCGGCGAGGAGTCCTTCACGCAAGCCACCGACGCCAACCTTTACAACGCCATGGGCATAGGACCGGGACTGGGCAACGCCGAGACCACCTCCATAGCGCTGATGACGCAGATACGCAGCACCCGCGTGCCTATGGTGATAGACGCTGATGCCATCAACATCCTCGCCTCACACCGCGCATGGCTCCAGCAACTGCCCGACGGCATCATCTTCACCCCGCACCCGAGGGAGATGGACCGCCTGCTCGACACTCCCCCCGCCGATGACTACGACCGCCTGATGAAGGCGAGCGACATGGCGCAGCGGCTCCACGTCTATGTGCTGTTGAAAGGGCATCACAGTGCCCTGTGCCTGCCAAACGGCAACATTCTGTTCAACAGCACTGGCAACGCGGGCATGGCGACGGCTGGCTCCGGCGACGTGCTGACGGGCATCATCACCGCCCTCCTTGCGCGAGGATACAACCAGCAGGACGCTGCCATGGTGGGAATGTACCTCCACGGCCTCGCCGGCGACATCGCCGCGCAGGCGGTTGGCATGGAGAGCCTCATGGCAAGCGACATCATCGCGCACCTGCCGCAGGCCTTCCGCGAACTGGGGCTGTAAGTGTCGCGGATGGCGGCAGTATGCTGCCGCAACATAAAAGCGCCGTTATTACATTGTAAAAGCTATGCGATTACAATGTAATAACGGCGCTTTTACCGTGTAATAGCATAGCTTTTACAAAGTGAAAGCATAGCGATTACGACAGCGCGCCTGCCTGTCTCCGCCAATACCGCCGCGCCGCGTCTCGGTAGGCACGGCATCCCTGCCGTGCAACCGCCGCGTCTCGCTGGCTTGACTGACGCGTCTCTGCCGCCGCGGGTAGATACTATTTTGTTTCCTTCATCTGCGTGACGAAAGGATGACGGGATGTCTCACAGAAGTCGGCGTGCTGCTTCCTCAGCTTTTTGTATAGTTTCTTAGCGTCTGAGGCCTTCCCCTCCTTGAGGTATATGCAGCCTTTCTCGCACAGCCATTCGGGGCTTTGGGGATGTTGCTCGATGAGGATGTCGCAGTATTTGTGGGCCTCGGCGTAGTTGGCAGCGGCACTCTCGTAGCGCAACATATACTTGACAGCGGCGGTCTCGCCCTTGCCGGCGCGCTTTTTATAATAGTCATACAGGTACTGCCGCGCCTCCGGCTTACCGTATTCCGCGGCTATATTGAGGCAGGTCAGTGCGTTGGCCTTGTCTTCATCGGTCTGTATCGTCATGCCGTCAAGGTGCTTTCCGTAGAGGAAGATGGCGTTTACCAGCATGGAGGGGTCCATGGCGGTGAGCGTACCCTGCCGCACCTCGTTGTCTTCGGTAGTCTTCTGCATCTCAAGGGCGGTGCCGTTCTTGAGGGTGAGGTACGTGTATGGGCCAATGGTGAGGGTGGATTGCTTCAGCGTGTAGGGCAGGAAGCGGTAGGTCTCGGTGTCGCCGCCACGCTGATTGACGATGGCTATGCTGTCGCGCCACAGGTAAATCTGGTGTATCACGTCACCGTAGGTGGTGCGGTTGCCAAAGAAATCGACCACGGTCTGCCCCACCTTGCCGGCGTAGGCCTTGCCCAAGAGCGAGTCGGGGTGCAGGACGGCGATGTCGGTGCGTGGCTTTGCCGTGACGGCGGTGCGGCTCTTCTTGCGCCGGGGGGCCTTGCGCTTCTGCGCGGGGAGCGAGGTGGCGAGCATGAATAGGGAGAGGAGCAGGCACAGCCTGCGAGTGAGTCTGTTGATGTTCATGTGATGTCTGATATTGATGTGTGATTGTTGTTGCTGATGCAAAATTACTATTTTTTTCTGTTATGACAAAAAAAGGCAGGGTGTTTCACAACAACCTGCCTCTGGAATTATCAAAAAGTGCAAAGATATAAATGTGTCTTGTAACAAAAACGGGCACTACCGCGTTGCCTCCGTGCCGCCATGGCTCTCGCGCCGCGGTAGATTGCCGCTGGCATAGCGCCGTGCCAGGAGGCCACGTGCCAAGGAATGGCTTCCCGTGCCCTGCGTCCCGCTACTCCGCGCCCTGCATCTTAGCGATGACACCGAGCTTGGATTCGCGCAGGAATGTAGTGATATTGTCTATCTCTGTGCCAGCCGGTATCTGCTGGTCTATCTGCGCGCAGACGTTGACGAGCGCGTCCTGACCGTGGAACACGAGGCGGTAGGCGTTGGCTATATGCCCCTTTACCTTCTCGGTGATGCCTATGCGGTCTATGACGTATGCGTTGATGCCGCAGTATTTGATGGGGTGACCGCCGGCGACGATGTACGGTGGCACGTCCTTGGAGAAGCGGCAGCCTGACTGTATCATGGCTGCGTCGCCCACACGGACAGCGGGGTTGGCGATGACGCCGGAGGAGAAGATTACGAAGTCGTGAATCTCGCAGTCTCCGGCAATCTTGGTTCCGTAGCCGAGGACGTTCTTGTTGCCTATCCTCACATCGTGGCTGATGTGCACGCCCTCCATGATGAAGTTCTCGTCTCCGATGAGTGTCTTGCCGTCTTCATAGGTGGCGCGGTTGATTACCACGTTCTCACGGATGATGTTGTTGTTTCCGATGACGCAGAGCGTATTGCCGCCCTTGTAGTTGAAGTCCTGCGGACGCGCGCTGATGACGGTGTTCTGGAATATCTGGTTACCCCGTCCGAGGCGGGTACCGTTCATTAGGTTCACGCCGGGATAGATGACGCAGTCGTCGCCGATAACGACATCGTCCTCAACATAGACGAATGGATAGATTGTGACGTTCTGTCCTATCTGTGCCTTGGGGCTTATCACTGCCTTGTCTGATATGTTGCTCATAATAATAAGTTTATTAGTTGTGTGGAGGATGGGGCGTCTGGTGGTCTGGAAGCATGGCGGCCGCCGCTGACTGCCATAGGCAAGACGGTGAGACCGCTATGCCACGCTACTACCATCGGGCAGCCCGGATGCCGTTACTTCCTTCCGCCGCCCAGCGCGGAGTAGAGGTTCACCACTGCCTGCATCTTGTTGAAATCGTCGGTTACCTGCGATATCTCAGCGTTGAGGAGCTGCTGCTGCGCGGTGATGACCTCGAGGTATGTGCTGGAACCCATCTTGAAGAGGTCCCGGGTGTGGTCCACGTTCTTCTTACGCACCTCGACCTGCTGGCGGTCCAGCAGTCCCTTCTCGTGGCTGCTGTTATACTGCACGAGCGCATCGCTTACCTCTGAGCCAGCCGTCAGTATGGAGCTTTCCCAGTTGTTGTATGCCTTCTCGTACTGTGCCTTAGCCACTTTCAGCCCTGCCACGAGCTTACCGTTCTGGAAGATGGGCTGCGTGAGGTTTCCGACGAAGCTGAGGAGGAACTTTCCGGGGTTGACAATGCCCTGCAGGTTGTTGGTGAACGAGCCGTTGGCGGTGAACGTCAGCGAGGGATAGAAGCTGCTCTTAGCCGACTGTATGCCGTAGAAGCACTGCGCGAGCGACATCTCCGCCGCGTGAATGTCGGGGCGGTTGGCGAGCATACTCACGGGGATTCCGGCGGAGAAGGTGCTTGGCAGGTTCTGCTCGTAAAGCTTTCCGCGCGCTATGGACTGCGCCTGCTGGCCTATGAGCAGTGAGAGGGTGTTTTCCACCTCGTGTATCTGGCGGCGCATATCAACGACATTCGCCTTCACGTCGAGGTAGGAAGCCTCGGCGCTGAGCACGCTTGTCTCGCGAGCGCCGCGGAGTTCCTTCTGCAACTTCATCATGTCCCACGTCTCCTTGGTAAGCTGCTCCATGCCGGTGAGTATCTCAAGCTGGCGGTCGAGCATAAGGAGTGTGTAGTAACAGTTGGCTATACCGCATATCACACGGCTACGCACAGCCTGCTGGTAGTCCTGAGTAGCGATGAGAGCAACCTTCTTGCTGCGGTTCTGCGCCGTGAGATTGCCGAACAAGTCAGCGTTCCACGAAGCCGTAACGGGCAGCGCATACGCCTTGGACCAGTCCGTACCGGTGTCGAAAGCCTTTGACAACGTGCCGGAAGGACTGAAGGTGAAGGAGGGCAGGAAGGCGAGACGGGCTGACATGAGCTGCGCCTCGGCTATCTTGACATCCTGCGCCGCGTTGAGCAGGTCGTAGTTCTTGTCAAGCCCCTGCTGTATGAGTGCCTGCAACTGTGGGTCGGTGAACACCTCGCGCCAGTCCACATCACCGAAGGATGTGGTGTCGGCGGTGCTGACATATTGCTCCGCGTCACGCATGATGCCGTCGGTAACGACATCAGGACGCTCATACTTGTTGTATAGCCCACAGCTGTTCAGAAGGACAGCCGCGGACATTATTGCGATTATATTGAGTTTCTTCATATTGCTAATACGAATATTATATGCCAGAATTTCTATTTTCCTTCACCACAGACTGTGAGATAGCGTACTGTTTCAGCTCAGAGTCCACACCAGCGTTGTCATCGTTGAACTCGATAGGCTTAATCTTCTCCTGCAGCCACTCGAAGATAACGAAGAGGCAAGGCACTATCATTACCTGGCAGAAGGTACCTACCAACATACCGCCGATTGCCGCCGCGCCCAGCGTTATGTAGCCATTCTCACCCACGACAGGCGACATCACGAGGCTAAGGCCTGGTATTCCCGTCAGAATAAGTGGCAGCAAGCCGATTACCATGGCAAGGGAGGTCATGAGAATTGGGCGCAGACGGGCTGCGGCACCAAGGATGGCAGACCATGATATCGCCATGCCGAGACGGCGACGCTCAAGCGCGAACTGCACGATAAGTATGGCATTCTTCGCCAAAAGACCCACGAGCATGATGAGAGCAATCTGCATATAGATGTCATTGTTCTTCCCAAACAGGTTGGTAAAGAGGAAAGCGCCAGCCAAACCGAATGGTATTGAGAGAATGACGGTAAGCGGTAGCAGGTATGACTCATACTGCGCGGAGAGTATAAGGTACACGAACACGAGGCACAGCACGAGCACCATGGCGGTAGAGCTGCTTGATTCCGCCTCGTTACGTGTCAGACCGGAGTACTCGTAGGTATATCCTGCGGGGAGAACCTGCTTTGCCACCTCGTCGATGGCCTTCAGACAGTCACCCGTGGAGTATCCGTCAGCCTGTGTGGCGTTGACGTCTATGGAGGTGAACAGGTTGAAACGGTTCACCACTTGCGGGCCATAGACTTTCTTGAGGGTGATGAATTCGCTCACAGGCGACATCTCCCCGTTGCCGGTACGAACGTAAACGTTCTGCAATGAGGCCTTGTCCTCGCGCAGTTTCGGGTCTGCCTGCACATAGACACGGTAGAGCTTACCGTAGGAGTTGAAGTTGCTTGAGTACATACCGCCATAATATCCCTGCATGGTAGTAAGCACAGTGTTCGGCGAAATGCCTGCCTGCTTGCACTTAGCTACATCAACACTTATCTGATATTGTGGGTAAGAGGAGTTGTATGCCGTCATGGCGTTGGAGAACTCGGGGCGCTTATTCAGCTCGGCAAGGAAGTTCTTGGTTATGTCGAAGAACTTGTCGAGGTCGCCACCGGTACGGTCCTGCATTGAGAGCGTAACGCCATTAGAGACGGAGAAGCCCGTCACCATAGGCGGCTGGAAGGCAAGTATCTGCGCTCCCTTTATGGCTGCGGTCTGCTTGTAAATCATTCCGAGCACCATAGTGGAGTACTCTGAGCGCTTTCTCTCGTCGAAAGGCTTGAGCTTTACGACGAAGGTTCCCTGGTTGGAGCCCTGCCCTGCTATGAAGTTGTAGCCCGTTATGCGGAGCGTCTTCTCCACGGCCGGGTTGGTATTGAGCATCTTTTGTATCTCGTCCATTACCTTATCGGTCTTTTTCAACGAGGTTGACGGCGGTGTGGAACACGTCACGAAGATGGTACCGGTATCCTCATCGGGCACGAGACCGGTCTTTGTGGTCGTTGCTCCGAAAGCGAGTACCACGATACCTATTATCACTGACGCCACCGCTATCCACTTTCTCTTCACTATTACCTCCACTCCGTGCTGGTATTTGTCCTGCAAGCGCTGGTATGCCGCGTTGAAACTGGTGAAGAAACGCTGCGTGAAGTTCTGCTTATGCTCGCCGGAATGTGGCTTCAGCAGTACGGCGCAGAGTGCCGGTGACAGCGTCAATGCGTTGATAGCGGATATTACTATGGACACAGCCATGGTGAGTCCGAACTCTCGGTAGAACGTACCCGTGGTGCCACTCATGAACGACACTGGTATGAACACTGCCGACATGACGAGCGTTATGGACACGATTGCGCCGGAGATTTCCTCCATTGCGTCGATGGAAGCCTTGCGTGCGCTCTTGTAGCCCATATCGAGCTTGGCGTGAACGGCCTCCACTACCACTATGGCATCGTCCACCACTATGGCTATGGCGAGCACGAGCGCAGAGAGAGTGAGCAGGTTTATGGAGAAGCCTATTACCTTCAAGAAGAACATTGTGCCCACGAGTGACACGGGAACGGCTATCATCGGTATCAGCGTGGAGCGGAAGTCCTGCAAGAATATGAACACCACGATGAACACGAGCACCAGTGCTTCGAAGAGGGTCTTTAACACCTCGTGCTGTGATGCACTGATAAATTCCGTCACATCCTGCATGAATACCAGTTCCATGCCCGGGGGGAAGTTGCCTCTCAGCTTTGCTGCCGTCTCCTTGACGTCATTCGCTATCTGCGTGGCATTGGAGCCCGCGCGCTGCGTTACCATCATCATCAGTCCGGGTTTGCCGTCAATCTGCGACATCACGGAGTAGTAGAGCGCGCCCATTTCCACGTTGGCAACGTCTTTGACGCGGAGTATATGCCCCATTTCATCGGTCTTTATGACGATGTCTCCGAACTCCTCGGGGGTCTTTAAGCGGCCTGTGTACTTCATGGAGTACTCGTACTGCTGGTCTGACTGCTCACCGAATTTACCCGGCGCGGCCTCGATGTTCTGCTCTGAGAGGGCCGTCACCACGTCTGACGGCATCAGCTTCAGGTCGTGCATCTTCACTGGGTCGAGCCACATACGCATGGTGTATGACTTCAAACCGATGGCCTCACAGCTGCCCACGCCTTCCACACGCTTCATCTCCGGGATGATATTGATGTCGGCGTAGTTACCGAGGAACTTCTCATCGTATCGTCCGTCCGTTGAGGTGAGACCCATAATGAGCACGTTACTGCTCTGCCTTTTCTCGACGGTGACACCTGATTTCGTCACTTCCGCTGGCAGGAGTGCAGATGCTTGCGACACGCGGTTCTGCACATTGACCTGCGCCATGTCGGGGTCTGCGCCCTGTTCAAAATACACTGTGATACGTGCGGTACCCTCATTGGTAGCTGATGACGTCATGTACGTCATGCCCTCCACGCCGTTTATCTGCTCCTCAAGGGGTGCGAGCACTGAGTTCTGCACCGTCTGCGCGTCCGCGCCTGAATAGTAAGCGGAGACGCTTATCGTCGGCGGCGCAATGTCCGGATACTGCTCAATAGGCAAAGTAGCCATGCCGATGACACCGAGTATCACAATGACCACTGAGATAACGGTGGAGAGCACCGGCCTGTTGATAAAGTTATCTAATTTCATTTTCTTTCGTCGTTTTGTTGTTTAGTTGTTTGGTTGTTTAGTTGTTTGGCTGCTTAGCTTATCCACTTGCATGGTATTAACCAAACAACTAAACAACCAAACAACCAGACAACACCATTAACTATCCTCTCAGAGCCTTGCCAACGGCTATCACGCCCTGGTCCTGCACTTTGCCCAGCTCCTCGGCCTTCTTCAGTTTCTTGGCGTATTCTGCCTCCGTGAGGGGCTTTATCTCCATGCCTTCCTGCAGGGAGTTCACACCGTTCACCACGATGCGGTCGCCCTTTTTCAGACCAGAGGTTATGATGTAGTTCTGACCATCGTTCTGTGTGTCAATGGTCACCTCGGTGTATTTCACCTTGTTATCCTTGCCTACGATGTACACGAAATGCTTGTCCTGCACCTCAACGGTAGCGTCCTGCGGTATGATGATGGCGGCAGAAGCGGTGTAAGGCATCACGATGCGACCGGAACCACCTGACTTAAGTATGTGGTTGGGGTTGGGGAACACTGCTATGAGGCTTGTGGCACCCGTCTTGGGGTCTATCACGCCGCTTGCCTTCACCACCTTTCCCTCGTTCTCATAGATGGTACCGTCCGCCAACTGCAGTTTCACCGCAGGGAAGCTGCTTATTCCTGCCTGCGCTGAGCCGTACTTACGTGTCAGCTCTATCATCTCTTTCTCGTTGAGAGAGAAGTATGCCTCCACCTGCGAGCCATTGGAAATGGTAGTCAGGGGGTCAGCGCTTCCTGAGCTGACGAGTGCGCCCACCTTGTAGGGCAGCGAGCCTACGAAGCCCGATGTGGGAGCCTTGATGTAGCAGAATGTCAGCGTCTCCTGCGCGGAGGCGAGGCTCGCCTTAACCTGTCCGAGGCTTGCCACGGCTGATTCGTACTGGTTCTTTGATGACTGTAGCTCAAACTCGCCTATCACGTTGTTGGCAAACAGCTTCTGCGCATTCTCGTATGACAGCTTTGCGGTGTTCACCTGGCTCTCCGCTGCCACCACGGCTGCCTGCGCCTGGTTGACTGCTGCCTTGTATGTAACGTTGTCTATCTCGAACAACATCTGTCCGGCAGACACCTGCTGGCCTTCCTTCACGTAGATTTTCGTTATAAATCCTGCCACTTTCGGACGTATTTCCACGTCCTGCACGCCCTTGAACGTTGCGGGATAAGTTGATTGCAGGCTTGCGTCAGAGGTGCCTATGGTGCGCACTGCGTACTCATTGTCGCCGAAATCAGGCTTGCCCTGCTTTCCGCCTCCGCATGAAACCAGCATCGCAGCGAGAGCTGCAATAGTCATTAGTTTTTTCATTTCTTCTCCTTTTTTATTGTTTTGTTTATATATCTCTGCTTCATTACCGATACAATCTATATCTTTCCATGTTCCCGCAACCTTGCCCCCGCGCCGCTCTTACGCCTCGCAACGCGTCAGAACACAAGCTCCGCAAACTGTCGTTCATCGCCCCTCAGCCACCGCTTCGGGCACTGGGGAACTAACATATTGTACCCTCCAGCGGAAAACTCGGCAACTTTCGTTTTGTTTCCGAGTGCAAAGTTAGCCATTATTTCCTATATATCAAGCACCTGCGCAGTCTTTTTATGCAAAATTAACAGAGGTTTAAGCTATATAGAACACTGTTTTTGGCGTATCGGAAACCTTCACCCCTTTGCCGCGTCCACGCGTCATTGTAGTAACCGCACCCCCATTGCACACCGCCCCCTAAGCGCCTCGCTCGCAATCGCTATGCTATTACAAAACAAAAGCTATGTTATTAC
The DNA here is from genome assembly GCA_022773825.1 of Prevotella sp. Classification (GTDB taxonomy): domain Bacteria; phylum Bacteroidota; class Bacteroidia; order Bacteroidales; family Bacteroidaceae; genus Prevotella. Next base: position 30,912 of record JALFOF010000064.1, on the reverse strand, counting down.
AAGGTGAAAGCATAGCTTTTGCCGTGTAATAACATAGCTTTTGCAAAGCACTGGCGTGACGCCTGCCCAGCCTACTGTGCCCTAAGCTCTGACGGGTACGCCCCGAGATTGCGCTTAACGTAGCGGTTAAAGTACGATGTTGATGTGAAATGGAACATCTGCGCTATCTCTGCCACAGAGAGATTGTTGCGCCTCAGCATCTCGTTTATATCCTGTGAGGCATATCGGTTTATCCAGTATGAGGCGGAGAAGCCGCTCACCTTGTTGGAAACCTCTGAGAGGTACTTCGGCACCACGCACAACTTCTCGGCGTAATAAGCCACCTCTCTGTTGTCGCGATACTCCTTATCCTCCAGCATTTCGATAAACTTCGTCATGATGCTCGCCGCGCTCAGCGGCGTGGGCGCGCTGTTGTTTATGCGCGCATGAATGTCATACAGGTCGAGCAGCAGCATGTGTGCCGATGTGCGCAGTATGTCTTCATAGAACTTGTGATTAGTGCCTTCAAGGCGAAGCCTGAAATTGTGAAACAGCGCCTGGCACAGCTTAGCGTCTTCCTCGTTAAGCGTAATCACGGGATTAGTGTAAAGGGCGAGCATTCCCTGAATGATATAGGGATTGCGTGGCTCGCTTTGACGCAGGAACGTCTCCTCGATGTATAGCACCTTGAATTCTGAACCTTCCGCCACCTGCACCTTCTTAAGGAAGTTTCTGTTAAGTATGATGGCGCAACAGTCACGGTGCATCTCGTGCTTGCCCTCACTGTAAGTCAGCACGCATGAGCCACCGTAGCAATAGATGTAAGTTTGGTATCCTTCATACCTCTTGTTTACCAGACCGTCTAAGTTGTTTTCAATGATTACACTGTCCATAAGTGTTGTTGCTTCTTATGTATTATTAATTCGGATGCAAAGTTAATCAAAATATTACAAACTACCAAGTGTTTTACGGAAAAAATGTCATTACAAACTGAATGATTGTTTACAAAACCGCATTTCAACCCATTCCTTCCACGTTTCCCGTGGCAAGAAAAAAAAGCAGCCTGCCGTTTCCCGTAGGAAATGGCAGGCTGCTTTCGCGCGGAAACGCTGCCCTTGCCATTTGCTGGCATAGGGGCAAGAACTACTTTCCGTGGTGCTCGTCGCTGACAGTGAGCTTCTTACGGCCATGAGCACGGCGAGACGCAAGTACGCGGCGACCGTTCTTTGTTGACATACGCTCACGGAAGCCGTGCTTATTCACGCGACGGCGGTTGTGTGGTTGAAACGTTCTTTTCATTGTTCTTTAAGATATCTTATGTTTTTTGTTATGTTTGCTTGTCCTTTCCGCGCCCCCTCTGGAGCGGCATAAGCCAGTCATCAAAAGGGCGCATTACGCAATTCAGGGTGCAAAGGTACTCATTTCTTTTCAATTACGCAAGAAAACAAGCGAATTTAGTGACCAAAACTGTGAAAATATTGCAAGGAGGTAGCTTTTCTAAAGAATTTTTATTAATTTTGCAACGATATATGTGCGTATAACATAAACAACAATAACAATGATTAATTCACAAGACATCAAGAAAGGAGTAGCTGTCCGCATGGATGGCGGCATTTGGGTTTGCATCGATTTCCAGCACCGTAAGCCAGGCAAAGGAAACACCATCATGAACATAAAGCTGAAGAACGCCAGCGACGGCCGCGTGCTTGAGCGCCGCTTCAACATAGGCGAGAAGCTCGAGGACGTACGCCTTGAGCGCCGTCCATACCAGTTCCTCTACAAGGAAGGCGACGACTACATCTTCATGAACCAAGAGACTTTCGACCAGGCTCCTATCCCTGCTGACCTCGTAACGGGCGTTGAATACATGAAGGAGTCTGACATCGTGGAGGTAGTGAGCGACGCTGACTCCGAGACCGTGCTCTATGCGGAGATGCCAGTGAAGACCATTCTGCGCGTAGTACACTCCGAACCCGGCGTGAAGGGCGACACAGCAACCAACACTCTCAAGCCCGCGACACTGGAGACAGGCGTGGAAATCCGCGTGCCACTGTTCATAAACGAGGGCGAACTCGTACAGGTTGACACACGCGACGGAAGCTATCTCCAGCGCATTAAGGAATAATCACTCCGCGGCACACAAGGAAAGTGAAGGACGGAAAGCAAAGGACGCGGGCGGAAAGCAGTGCCTCGGGCACGCCGCCGACAGCCTCTGGAGCTTCTCATTCTTCACTTTCTTCGCATAATGACAACGGCAAAGCACCGCCACAACACACCCGACAGATGAAATACAGCATCATAGTGCCAGTATATAACAGGCCTGACGAGGTGGACGAACTGCTCGACAGCCTCACCCGCCAGACGCTCCACGGCTTTGAAGTGATAATAGTGGAAGACGGCTCGCAAGTCACCTGCCGCGAGATATGCGGCAAATACGAGGGGCGTCTCACTCTGTCCTACTACAAAAAGCCAAACTCCGGTCCCGGACAAAGCCGCAACTACGGCGCTGAAAGGGCACAGGGCGAGTACCTTATTATATTGGATAGCGACGTGGTCCTGCCCGAAGGGTACCTTGAAGCCGTAGATAAGGAACTGGCATCGCAACCCTGCGACGCCTTCGGAGGGGCGGACGCGGCGCACCCTTCCTTCACCCCCGTGCAGAAAGCAATAAGCTATTCCATGACAAGTTTCTTCACCACTGGCGGCATACGCGGCGGCAAGAAGAAGCTGGACCGCTTCTATCCACGCTCGTACAACATGGGAATACGCCGCGACACATACCTCCGGCTGGGTGGATTCAGCCGTATGCGCTTCGGCGAAGACATCGACTTCTCCTACCGCATCATAGAGGCAGGCTGCTCATCGCGCCTCTTCCCCTCCGCATGGGTATGGCACAAGCGCCGCACGGACTTACGTAAATTCTTCCGACAGGTGTATAACAGCGGCATTGCCCGCATCAACCTCACCAAGCGTCACCCCGGCACCATGAAGCTGGTGCACCTCCTCCCCATGGTGTTCACCGTGGGAGTCATCGCCCTTGTGCTCACCTCCGCGGTGGGAAGGGTGCTGATGGAGTACGACAACCTGCGCCGCTGGTACTGGCTCTGCGCCGCTCCGTGGCTGCCGATACTGCTGTACAGCGGACTGATATGCGTGGACTCCACCGTGCGGAACCGCTCGCTGAAGATAGGGGCGATAAGCGTTGCCGCCGCCTTCGTGCAGCTCATGGGCTACGGCTGTGGCTTCATAGAGGCGTGGTGGAAGCGCAGCGTGCTCGGCAGGGACGAGTTCCAGGCGTTTGAGAAGACCTTCTACAAATAACCAGACAAAGGCAACCGTCACCATGGCAGAATGTAAAGTCAGTGAATACTACGAGCCACAACCCACGGAAGACAGCGGGGAGACGGCGAAGAAAAGCGGCGGCAGCCTCGCCATAAAGCAGTGGGCGGAAGACGACCGCCCGCGCGAGAAGCTGCTGGCGCATGGCGCGGAGGCACTCTCCACGGCGGAGCTCTTCGCCATACTCATAGGCTCGGGCACGCCGAGGGTCAGCGCCGTGGACCTTATGAAGCAGGTATTGGGCGACTGCGGCAACAGCATTGCCGCCCTCAGCCGCATGAAAGCAGCCGAACTGCTGCGCTATAACGGCATAGGACAAGCGAAAGCCATCACCATACTCGCCGCCTGCGAGCTGGCAAGGCGACGCGAACGCGAGGCGATGCCCGCGCGACCACAGTTCGGAACCGCGCAAGACATCTACGAGCACCTTGCGCCAAGGATGCGCGACCTCGACGTTGAGGAGGCATTCGTAGTGCTGATGAACCAGTCGCTCAGGCATATACGAACCATAAGGCTGTCGCATGGCGGGCTGACAGAAACCTCCATGGACGTGAGACTGATAATAAAAGAGGCACTGCAAGCCAACGCCACCGTGGTGGCACTGGCGCACAACCACCCCAGCGGCAACCTCAAACCGAGCCGCGAGGACGACACGCTGACACGAAAGGTGGCAGACGCCTGCGCCCTGATGCGCATACACCTGCTCGACCACCTCATCATTACCGAAGCCGCATACTACTCCTACCGCGAAGAAGGTAAGCTATGACGGCATAACGGCACGCCACACTTTTACACATTATATATAATATAGACATGACACAGGAAGAACATTCACAGACAGAACAGCGCATCATCGAAGTGCTGAAGACCGTCTTCGACCCCGAAATACCCGTAAACATCTACGACCTCGGTCTCATCTACAAGATAGACCTCAGCATGGACGGCGCACTCGACATCGACATGACGTTCACCGCGCCCTCTTGCCCCGCCGCCGACTTCATCATTGAGGACGTGCGCACCAAGGTTTCCGCCGTCAGCGGCGTTACCTCAGCCAACGTCAACATGGTCTTCGAGCCAGAATGGGACAAGTCCATGATGACCGAAGAGGCGCGTGTGGAACTGGGTTTTGAGTAAAACGACAACCAACAACGACATCATGGAAAGACCAGACAGGCATCGCGCCACACACGACGCTGAGCAACCAGCGGCACGCTACACCTATTTCCTCGCCGACGCACACCTCGGCTCACTCGCCATAGAGCACCGCCGCACGCAGGAACGCCGCCTCGTGCGCTTCCTCGACGAGATAAAAAACAAGGCGGAAGCGGTCTATCTGCTCGGCGATATGTTCGACTTCTGGAACGAATACCGCTACGTGGTGCCCAAGGGCTACACGCGCTTCCTCGGCAAACTCTCCGAACTGACCGACATGGGCGTGGAGGTGCACTACTTCGTGGGCAACCACGACCTCTGGACCTACGGCTACCTGGAGCAGGAATGTGGCGTGATACTGCACCGCAAGCCTACCACCGTGGAGCTGCACGGAAAGACATTCTTCCTCGCGCACGGCGACGGACTGGGCGACCCCGACCCGAAGTTCAAGGCTCTGAGATGGTGCTTCCACAACAGCCTCTGCCAGAAGGCCCTCAACTTCCTGCACCCCTACTGGGGCATGATGCTGGGACTGAACTGGGCGAAGCACTCAAGGATGAAGCGGGAGGACGGCAAGGAGCCGCCATACATGGGCGAAGACAAGGAGCACCTCGTGCTGTTCGCGAAGGATTACCTGCGCACACACCCCGACATAGACTATTTCCTCTTCGGGCACAGGCACATAGAACTGGACTTGCTGCTGACAAAACAGAGCCGCATGATGATACTGGGCGACTGGATTTGGCAGTTTACCTACGCCGTGTTCGACGGAGAACACATCTTTATGGAAAACTACGTGGAAGGCGACAAATAACTGTCGCCTTTCTTTTTGCACTCCGCCCCACGAAAGACAACAAAACCGCCGTGCCGCAAAAGCATAGCGATTACGATGTAAAAGCATAGAGATTGCAACGTAAAAGCATAGTGATTACAATGCAAAAGCATAGCGATTGCGATGCTATGCCAGGACTGTCTGCAAGAGACAGCTATTCAAACACTATAAAGGGGGCTATGCGCGACAGTTGGTCGGGACTGAAGGACCTGAGCAACGCCATGTCGCTGACGGAGCGTATGGGACCCGAGGTGCGGCGGAGGGCTATGATGTCGCGAGACTGAGTGTAGTTGAGCAGCGGATGCGCCTGCAACTCCTTCAGCGTCATGCTGTTGATACGGAGCGGCGGAAAGCTGTGCGAGGCGGTCATATAGGGCAATGCCGTCTCCGGGAAATTGCGTATCGCGAGTAGCTCATCCACCTCCACGAAAGCCTTACGACGCTGGCGCAGCTCCACTATGCGCCGCGCGAAATAGGGTCCGATGCCGGGTATGCGCATGAGGAGCGCCGTGTCGGCGGTGTTAATATCCACTTTCGCGTCATCGAGGGTCAGCTTTTCCGGGTACGAGCGCCGCTGCTCCCTGGCTGGTTCACGCTTTTCCACACGCCTTTCGGCTGTCCTGCCCACCACATCGGCTGCCATTACCTCCGGCTTGATGCGGATATAAGGCTCCAAACGGCGGTACTGCGCAAGGGTGAGCCCATAGAGTCGCGCGAAATCCTCGGGCTTACGGAAGCATCCGCCATGAGCCCTGTATTTGTATATGCTACGCACCTGCCACGGTTTCAAGCCGAGACGCAGCAGCGTGGTGCTGTCGGCGGTGTTGGGGTCGAAAGGGAAAAGGCGGGCGGCAAGACCGTCACGGGAGGCTGCCACCGAGCCGTCGCCGAAGCCAACGTCAGGCTGTGCGTAGCCGTAAGCACCGCCATTGCCACGCTTTACGGCGGAGACGGGATGCCCTGAACGGTTGTTGGCACGCTCCACGGCACTGTGCTGACGCGCGAAATACAATGTCAGCGTGACGCTGACAATAAGCAGTACGACAAAGGCGAGGGCTTTCCTGTCGCTCTCGCGCATGACGGGGAAGCGGTTTTTGCGGTGAAACCTCATAGCGGAAACGGCACGTCAGGTCAGACGATGGGCAGCGAGGTGCCATTGATTTTCTGGTAGAAGTCGAGGGCGAAGACATCCGTCATGCCAGCGATGAAATCCACCGCCGCCATGACGCGTGTCTCCACATCGGGCGAGTCTATCTCATATTGGCTGCTGACGCGCCTCAGCAACTGCTGCGAATAGAAGCGGTCAGGGCGCACGGCGGCGTCGATGAGCTGTTCCATGAGTGTTGTCATGACGCGGTAGCCCGCCAGTTCCACGTCGAGGACGGGCTTGGAGCGGTATATCTTCTCGTATGCCACCTCCGAACAGCGACGGTATGCCTCCCTCTGGCGTGTGCCGATGCTCTTTATCAGCGAACCGCTGAAGGTGCCGTCCATGATGCTCTGCTCGTTGGCGAGGAAGGTAGCGGCGCACTCGTTCTCCAGTTTGCCGATGACACTGGCGCGCATATACACTATCTGCTCGTTGAGGTCGGTGATGTTCTCCGTCTCTATGCGCTCCATGATGTGTGCCTGCACATCCTCATCGAAGAAGCCAAGCAGCAGGGCGCGCGTCTCCTCGTAAGAGAGTAGCTTCAGTTTGTGGGCGTCCTCTATGTCCATTATCTCATAGCAAATATCGTCTGCCGCCTCCACAAGGTACACGAGTGGATGGCGGGCATAGCGTAATGGCTCGCCGGGGGCGGAGAGGCGTATCATGCCCAGCTCGTCTGCCACGGTGCGGAAGGTATCTGCCTCGGAGGCGAAGAAACCGAATTTGCCGTGCTCCCCGGCACAGGCGGAGGCGAAGGGGTACTTCACTATGGAGGCGAGCATGGAGTAAGTCATCACGAAGCCGCCCGTGCGCCTGCCGGAATAGCGATGGGTAAGCAGTCGGAAGGCATTGGCATTGCCCTCGAAATGGGTGAGGTCGTCCCAGAGAGGCTCGGAGATGATGCCGCGAAGGCGTGAGCCCTCGTTCTCCGTGAAGAAGGTTTGTATGGCTTTCTCGCCTGAATGGCCAAAGGGTGGGTTACCGAGGTCATGGGCAAGGCAGGCGGTGGACACGATGGTTCCCAGCTCCTCGATGCGCGACCCGGCAAGGGCGGGGTTGCGACGGATGATGTCGCGGGCCACGTCGCTGCCGAGAGACATTCCGACACTCGCCACTTCAAGGGAGTGGGTGAGGCGGTTGTGGACGAAGATGCTGCCTGGCAGGGGGAAGACCTGCGTCTTGTTCTGAAGGCGGCGGAAGGGGGCGGAGAAGATAAGGCGGTCGTAGTCGCGCTTAAACTCTGACCGGTCGTCGTGGCGCTCGGGGTGGTGAGCACCGGCATCGGTGCCGCCTAAGCCGGGATGCGAGCCTGTCTGCCCGAGGCGTTTGTTGGATATAAGGGTTTGCCAGTTCATGGATGGTTGGAGGTTATGGGTGGGAGGTGGGAGGTTGTGGGTTAGAGGTGGGAGGTTATGGGTGGGAGGTGAGGAGGTTGTTGGTTGGAGGTGGTAGGGTTATCCCATTGTGTTAACAAACGTGAAGTGTGGGTTGGCAACGCAAAAGGGCTGCTTTTACACCGCGGGAACGATATCGTTACGGTGTAAAAGCAGCCCTTTAGCCGCGTGAAAGCATCGCTTTCGTACTGTTAACAGTAAGATGCCCCGACATTACATGAAACTTATCACTCCGCCGGGCTTGGCTGTTGGTTTCTCTGGAGCAGGCGTTTCTTCCTCCACAGCGTGGTATCCCACCATGAGATGCAACAATTCTTCCTGCTTCTGTCGCGTGCGATTGTATGTCGGACTGTTCTCTACGGCAATGATAAGGTCCTCGTTGTCGAGGTCATTGGAAGAGAAGAGGAAGATGTTGGGGCGGCGTTTCTGCAGCGTGTTGCTGCCATCGGAGCCGTAATAGTGCTGCAGTCGCGCGTCGTCCTTGGCTTTCTTGTCTTCTTCCTCCGCCATCTTCTGGAGTTCTTCTGCCGTGTGTTTCTTCATGCGGTCGGCGAGTTCGTTGTTCACATCGGCAAGTCCGAAGCCGGTGGCGAGTATGGTCACCTTCACTTTGTCGCCGAGAGATGGGTCGTTTGCCGTACCCCACTTGAGCTCAAAGTTAGTGCCAAACTGGTCCATGAAGTCGTTGACGTAGTTCATCTCCTCCATCATCAGACCCTTATGCTGGCCATCATCGCCATGGAAAGAGATGGAGAGGAGCACCTTCTTGGAGTTATATACGTCGTTGTCGTTAAGTAGCGGTGAGTTAAGGGCATCGTCAATGGCGCGCTTCACGCGCTCCTCGCCCTCGCCGTAGCCAGTGGACATGATTGCTACACCACCGTCTTTAAGCACCGTTTCCACGTCTCTGAAGTCAAGGTTTATTATTCCGTGCACGGTGATTATCTCGGAAATACTCTTGGCAGCCACGCTGAGCGTGTCGTCAGCCTTGGCAAATGCTTCCATCATGGAGAGGTCGCCGTAGATTTGACGCAGACGCTCGTTGTTGATGACGAGCAGTGCGTCCACGTTCTTCGCCATCTCTTCCACACCGTCAAGAGCTTGGTTTATCTTCTTCTTGCCCTCGAACTTGAAGGGGATGGTTACGATACCCACGGTGAGTATGCCCATGTTCTTTGACTCACGAGCTATCACTGGTGCTGCGCCAGTGCCTGTTCCACCACCCATTCCGGCGGTGACGAAGACCATCTTAGTGCCATCATTGAGCATGCGGCGCACGTCTTCTATGCTTTCTTCAGCAGCGGCGCGAGCGCGCTCGGGACGGTTTCCTGCGCCGAGGCCTTCCTTGCCAAGCTGCAAATGCACGGGCACGGGAGAGTCGTTGAGTGCCTGCGCATCGGTGTTGCACAGCACGAACGACACATCGTGTATGCCTTCACGGTACATGTGGTTAACAGCGTTGCCGCCACCGCCACCTACGCCTATAACTTTTATTATGCTCTTTGCCCTCTCGGCGGGACCGAAGTCGAGTATGTTGTTATTAATGTCTGTCATTGTCAGTTGTTGTTAATGGTTGAAGGTTATGGTGATTGTGTGGCGGGCACTACTCGTCTGGGGTGGCAATGGATGTCAGCCACCTTGCGAACCTTGTGCCCAGACTCGGCTTTTTGTTCTTGTCTTCCCCCTCCAAATGGTGCGGTTCCTCTTCTCCGGCATGGGGTTTGGGCTCCTCATCCACCTTACGCAGAGCATCAGCGGCAGCCTTTTCCGCTGCTGCCTTTTCGGCTGCGCTCTGCACTACGCCAGAAGGCAGGCTGTGAGGGTCGCGCAACTGTGGCTTGGTGTCTATGCCATCGGTTGGTTTCGATGCATCGTTCATGCCGAAGATGTCCTGTGGTTTCATTTCTTCAGAAGGCACATAGCAGTTTTGGTCGCCCTTGGCAAGAAGGCCGAGGAGGGTATTCATGGTGCCATCGTGGGCGTTAATCTCGGCGTTTGTGGTATTGATGGTGTAGGTAACGAACTTTGCTAACCTAACTTTATCTATGCTTGTATGCTTACGGAACGCTACGTCCATGTTCTTCATATTAGCGGCTCCACCGGTGAGGACGATGCCTCCGAGTATCTTCTCAGAGAAATCAGCCGGAATCTGGTTCCAAACGTTGGCTATTATCTCCTGTACCCTACCCTCAATGATGTCGATGAATCGTGAGCTTTCTACCTTACGGTCGCGGTCAATGTCGTATTTTAACGTGGTATCAATATCCTCTGGCGCGGTGTAGGCAGAGGCATAGCGCAGTTTTAGCTTCTCTGCCTCGCACTCTTCCACCTGCAATGTGCAGATGTCCTTGGTGATATTGTTGCCTCCGAGGGGTATGACGGCGATGTGGCGTACGATGTTTTTGTAATACGCCATGACGGTAGTGGTGTCCGCTCCCATATCGACCAGGACGCAACCGCTGCGCTTCTCCACTGGCGTCAGCACCGCATCGGCAAGTGCGAAGGGCGCGAGATATATCTCTGCGAGCTTCACTCCTGCTATGTCAAAGCAGGTATTGAGCTTCTGGTAGTGGCGTTTGCTCTGCAATATGTTGAGGAAGTTGCCGTCAAGGCGTGAACATTGTATGCCAACGGGCTCGGTCTGCATGAGCGCATCGGCGCGATACTCCTGCACTTCCACGTCGAGTATCTCCATGTCAGGGTATTCCATGCTCCTGTTCTGGTCCATCATCTCCACTATAAGCTGCTGTGTCACGGGGATGGAGCTGTGTATCTCACGCACTATGACATTGCGCTCGGAGTGTATGGACTGTCCTCCGACACCCACATAGACGTGCTTTATGCCCGACTTCAGCTGCCCTTTCAGGCGCTGCACGATGCTGGTGATACACTGCACGGTCTTGTCTATGTTATAGACCACGCCGTTTCTAATGCACTGTTTGGCATCTTCGCTGACCATGGCAAGCACGGCTATGCTACCATCAGGCTTCTTTTGTCCTGCGATACCCTTGATTCTTGTTGAGCCAAGCTCAATGGCTACGACGAAATTCTTTGCTGGCATATATCTTTCTTCTTTGTTTTTGTTTTCTTTTACTTATGGCATCCACACTTCTGTTAATTGCTTTCACGCTTTCTGCACACTATCTGGTTGCTGTATTCAAGGCTTATATACTCGTATCTTTCCCAGCCCGCATACTTCAATCCCTCACGGTAGAACAGCTCCAGACGGTGCATTTGCTTCTTAACAAAGGCGGCAACGGCCTCGCGTCGCTCCGCGTTGGTGGCGGCAGTGGGCAGCTGTCCGATGTTAATGACGTGGTTACCGACGCGCGGCACGAGCTCCACCGTCTTGTCGGGCAGTATGTTTACCTGCTCAACCTGATTACGCCAGAGGTCGTCACCCATCAGTTCCTGGGCGAGAAGGTACACATATTGGCAGGCGTACTGGCGGCTGACGCTGCCTGTAACGATTATCATATCGCTGGTATATTGCGAGTTTGGCATCACGCCGCCGTTGTCATCGATGTAGTAATCGTCACCGTTCATGCTCTTGACGCGTACTATCGGCGTGCGTTGCGTTATGGTAATGCATACGTGGTTGTCATCGGTGGCATAGCATTGTGCCGTCTTTACGAAAGGCATCCCTTTGAGAGCCTGCTCTATTTGCCGTGGGTTGATGTCGTCCATGCGTTTCGATAGTGGGTAGAGACGGCTGCGTTCAAGCAGGACTTTCACCTCCGCGGAGTTGAGAAAGCCATTCACATTCTCGTCAGCAATATCGATAACGACCTTCGTACACACGGCGTTCTCCCTCGAGGGTCTATTCCACGAGGTAAGGGCCATGACGAGGTAAGCCACTATTACCAAGTCAAATGCAACGAGGAAGGTTTTCTTCCAGTTAATGTTTAGCTTCAATTATCTTAGCAATTTCTGGTACATAATTATCCAAATCACCCGCTCCGAGTATCAGAAGCACATCGAAGTCGCGGCTTTTCACAAGGTCAAGCACGTCTTCTTTGTGTATCATACTCTTCTCTACGCCTGGTTTCAGGAGGTCATAGATAAGTTGTGACGTGACGCCCGGTATGGGTTTCTCGCGTGCCGGGTATATGTCGCAGAGTATAACCTCATCAAGTTGCGACAGTGCCTCCGCGAAATCGGGATAGAAATCCCTCGTCCTCGTATATAGGTGAGGCTGGAATATGGCGGTGATATGGCGGTCATGATAGACCTCCCGCATACTCTTTGCGCTCTGGTAGATTTCTTTCGGATGGTGAGCGTAGTCTGACAGCACCACATGACGGTCGTTTCGCAGCGCGAAGTCAAAGCGTCTGTCCACTCCTTTGTATGTCTTCATGCCGTATCGCAGCTCCTCCGCGGTGCAACCGTTAAGCTGCGCCATCGCCATAGCGCCGACACCGTTGTCAATGTTTATGGGTACGGGCTGCCCGAGCGTTATGCCACGGACGGTTTCGATGGGCGATACGAAGTCGAAAGTTATCTCCCCACGCTCTATTTTGATGTTCTCAGCATGGAAATCGCCTTCCTCCACGCCGTAGGTATAGGTGCGAACGCCCTCTGGCACCTCTGCTTTCATCTCCAGTCCAGTGTGTATTATCAGTGCGCCACCGTCCTGAATGAGGGTTGTATAGTGACGGAACGAGTCGAGATAAGCCTCTTTCGTGCCGTAGATGTCGAGGTGGTCGGGGTCTGAGGAGGTTATGACCGTCATCCAAGGACGCAGCCAATGGAAAGAGCGGTCAAACTCATCGGCTTCTATCACTACGTAGTCAGAATTGTCTGACAGTATGTAATTGGTGCCATAGTTCTTTGATATGCCGCCGAGGAAGGCGTTGCAGTCGGCGGAAGACTGGTGCATTATGTGTGCGCACATAGTGGAAGTGGTGGTCTTGCCGTGTGTTCCCGCCACGCAGAGGCCCTTATGAGCCTGCGTAAGCATACCGAGCACCTGCGCCCTTTTCTTGATGTCGAAGCCACCGCTGCGGAAGAATTGCATCTCCTTGTGCTCCTGCGGTATTGCCGGGGTATATATCACGAGACATTCCTTTGGGTTACGGCACGCCATAGGTATCATCTCCGGGTCTTCCTCGTAGTGTATCAGCATCCCCTCGCGCTCCAGTTGCTCTGTCAGCTTTGAGGGAGTCTTGTCGTATCCCGCTACTACCATGCCCTGACGTATGAAATAACGTGCTATGGCACTCATGCCTATGCCACCCGCACCTACGAAATATACAGCTTTCATCTTGCTTTGTTTTATGTTAACGGCTACGGGTTCACTTCCCGAAACCAGCGAGTTTCAACACCTCATCGGCTATTATGTCAGCGGAATTGCGCAGCGCGAGCTTGCTGACCTCCAGCTCAAGCGCCGTTATTGCCGACGGGTCAGAGACGAGAGCGATTGCCTCTTCCACGAGAGTCTTGCCCGCCGCGGCGTCTGGTACGAACACGGCTGCGTTCTTATCAGACAGTGCCCGCGCGTTTTTCGTCTGGTGATCCTCCGCCACATTGGGCGAGGGGACGAGTATGGAGGCCTTGCCCAGCAGGCACAACTCGCTGATGCTGGATGCCCCAGCGCGGCTTACCACGATGTCAGCGGCCTTGTATGCCGTTGCCATGTCGGAGATAAAGGCTTGCGGACGCACCATCACGGCGCCTGCCTCCTGTGCCTTCCTTGCACATTCCTCGGCGTAATACTTGCCTGTCTGCCAGAGAACTTGTATCTTTTTCTCCTCGAAACGGCTTATTCCGTTGGCGATGGCGTTGTTAATGGTACGTGCTCCGAGCGAGCCGCCTATGACAAGTATGGTCGGAAGGTCCTTGTTCAGGCCGAGAACCTTGCAGGCATCCGCCTTCGTCGTGGTGTCATCAACGAGCGACTGCCTTACGGGGTTGCCCGTCTTTATGATGTTTTCCGCCGGGAAGAAACGCTCCATGCCGTCGTATGCCACGCATATCTTGGCGGCTTTCTTAGCGAGTGAGCGGTTGGTAACGCCTGCGTATGAGTTCTGTTCCTGTATGAGGCAGGGGATACCGAGTGCCGCTGCCGCGTTGAGCGTTGGCGCGGAGGCGTATCCTCCCACTCCAACCGCCACCTGCGGGCGGAACTCTCGCAGTATGCTCTTCACCTTCTGCTTGCTTTTGAAGAAGTCTATCATCACGCCAACGTTACGCGGGCTCCACAGCGGCCTTATCAGTCCGCGCACCGGCAGCCCCTTTATCTCGTAGCCAGCCTCTGGCACTCTCGTCATTTCCATTCTGCCTTCAGCTCCCACGAAGAGTATCTTTGCCTCGGGATGCTTTGCTTTTATGGCGTTAGCGATGCTCACGGCAGGGAAGATATGTCCTCCCGTCCCTCCGCCGCTGATGATTATCCTTGGTTCTTCCATTGTCTTTTGTATTATGATTTTAGGTTTTCCGTCATTTCGCCACGCTGTGCGCCGCCGCTGTTTTGGGCATATCCCTCCGCTTTGCAGTGCGGCTCACGCTGAGTATCACGCCGATATATATGCAGTTTATTATGCTGGACGTGCCGCCCTTGCTTATCAACGGCAGCGGCTGCCCTGTCACTGGTGCCAGTCCCACCGCCACACACATATTGAAAAGTGCCTGTATCACTATCATCAACGCAAGCCCCATGATGAGGTATGCGGGGAAGGTGTTCTCGCATTGCCGCGCTATATAGCCCGTGCGGAACAGTAGTGAGATGTATAACATCGCCACGAATGCCGCCCCGAGCCATCCCAGTTCCTCGAAGATGATGGCGTAGATGAAGTCCGAGAACGCCAGCGGAAGGAAGTCGCGCTGCTCTGAATTGCCCGGACCCTTGCCCAGGAAGTTGCTTGAGGAGATGGCAATGTTGGCGTGACCCACCTGTCCGTTCTTGTCGAGGTCATAATCTTTCGGCGCCACATACTTATTGTCGAGGAAGTTGTCGATACGGTCTTTCCACAGGTCCAGACGGTGAAGCACTCCTCCTCGCTTCACCACCACGGGTTCTTCCTTCTTCCCTTCCTTCACGGAAACCTCGGTGTACTGCCGTCCCTGCGCCATGCTCTCCTTGGCAAGCTGCTCTGACGACTTTCCCACCGTCATCACAAGCAGCACGGCTACCACCGCCACTACTGCCACGCCGGTGCACAGATAGCCTATCTGCCGCATGGGTACACGCCCTATTATCATCATCAGGAAGACCACAGCCCCCATCAGTGCGGCGGTGGAGAAGTTCTCCGGGAACACCAATGCTATCAGTCCACCAGCGGTGAGGCATACGTATTTGAAAGCCTTCGGGTGCGCCCCGTCCGCTGTCTGCAACTGGCTCAGTATGTGCGCCGTGGCAAGTACCATGGTGCCTTTGGCTATCTCAGAGGGTTGCAGCGGTATTACGCCGAAGAGTTTTATCCACCGCGCCGCGTCGTTCTCCTTAGTACCGATGATATATACCAGCACGAGGAGCACCAGGGAGATGGGCACCATCAAGGGTGTCATAACCTTGAAGTAACGGCATGGCACGTTGAGCACGCACACCATGGCCAGCAGTCCCAGAAAGAGCAGGCTGGTATGGTATACCGCGGCGTACCAGTAGTTGCCGGTCTTGTAGCCTAATATAGAGGACGAGGAATAGACTTCCACTATGCTTATGATACATAGCAGGAAGAAAATCATCCATATTATGCTGTCTCCCTTGAAGATGTTGCGCAGTTGTTTTATCTTGTCCATGTGTGTGTATATATGGTTGTCGGGGTGAAGGTGGGAGGTTGTGGGGGTGGAGGTGAGAGGTTGTGGGGGTGGAGGTGGGAGGTTGTGGGGTGAAGGTTGGAAGGTTGAAGGTTACGGGCGATGTGACCTCAAACCAAAGACCTAAAACCTAACACCTAACACCTACAAACCTAACACCTAACACCTACAAACCTAAAACCTAACCTCCTATATTTTCCTTGAACTGCTCGCCCCGGTCCTCCATGTTTTTGAACAGGTCGAAGGATGCGCAGCATGGCGACAGGAGCACCACGTCACCCTTGCGTGCCAGTCCGCGGCAAGCCTCCACGCAGTCCTTCATGCTGTGCGTGTCCGCCGTGGCGATGCCCATATCGTCGAAGGCGGCGTGCAGCTTGGCGTTGTCGGCACCGAGATAGACCAGCGCATGACATTTCTCCGCCACCAGAGGCTTTATCAATCCGTAGTCGTTGCCCTTGTCTTTTCCTCCTACTATTAAGACCACGGGGCGGCTCATGGCTTCGAGTGCCACGCGACAAGCATCCACGTTGGTGGCTTTGGAGTCGTTTATCCACAGCACTCCGTCCTTGTCAGCCACCTTTTCCAGCCTGTGCTCCACTCCTGGGAAGTCGGTAAGACACTTTGCCAGCACCTCCTCGTACTTGCTCTGCTGCCCTGCCGTGAGGTCCATCTTTGCCATAGCGGCGCGCACCGCGCTGCGTGCGGCCATCATGTTGCGCTGGTTGTGCTTGCCGGGCAGTGGGAAGTTGCTCTCCGGGTCGATGTCCTTGTCGGAGAAGGGAGCGAGCGTCGGGTTGCCCGATGCCGCGGGACGCGAGGACGGTGTGGGCTTGGGGTCGTAGCCGTCAAGGCGCTTGCGTAGCTCCTTGTCTATGTATTCGTCGTCGCTCCAATAGACGAAGGTGTCCTTGGGCGTCTGGTTCTGTATGATGCGCATCTTGGAGTCAACGTAGTTCTGCATATTGAACTCGTAGCGGTCGAGGTGGTCTGGCGTGATGTTCATCAACACGGCGACGTCCGCGCGGAAGTCGAACATATTGTCGAGCTGGAAGGAGCTTATCTCCAGCACATACCAGTCGTGGTCTCCCGTGGCTACCTGCATGGCGTACGAGCGTCCTATGTTGCCCGCCAGCCCCACGTCCACGCCCCACTTCTTCATTATATAATATATGAGAGAGGTGGTTGTGGTCTTGCCGTTGGAGCCTGTTATGCATATTGTCCTGCCCCTGCTGTAACGCTTGGCGAACTCCAGCTCCGCCAGTATCGGTGTGCCTTGGGCTATCAATGCCTGCACCATCGGAGCGCTGTCGGGTATGCCCGGGCTCTTCACCACTTCCGTAGCGCTGAGCACCTCGCTCTCCGTATGCTGCCCTTCCTCCCAGCGTATGGAGTGCTCATCGAGGCGTTTCTTGTACTTCGCCTTGATGGTTCCCATGTCCGACACGAACACATCGTACCCCTGCTGCTTGGCAAGGATAGCTGTTCCCACGCCGCTTTCGCCGGCTCCGAGTATCACTAACTTATCCATAGACTGTATGTTTTGTTCCGTTTTCCTATATTGGGCACGGCGGCTGCCGCAGCCTCACCGCACCGCCTCCATGCCTCCCTCTTGCAATAGCTATGCTTTTACACTGTAATAGCTATCATTTTACATTGCAATAGCTATCGTTTTACACTGTAATAGCTATGCTTTTGCGGCGCACCCCGCGTGGGATGCCGCGGCGAAGGCGGTTTACCGAAGGCGTTACCCCTTGATTATCTTACCTTTAGCGTCACTATGGCGAGTGCCGCCAGAAGCACTGTTATTATCCAGAAGCGTGTCGTTATCTTCGACTCCAGCCAGCATCCGCGCGGCCAGTTGAAGAGTATCTTCATGTCGTCGCCTATCTGTCCAGGCTTCACGCGGAAGGCATCGTGTATCGGGGCGCGCTTGAAGACGCGCAGCTTCCTGCCCTTGCGGTTGCCGTATTTTGCGTACTGCACCTGCAACATCACCGAGATGCTCTCCATGAAGAAGATGAAGCAGAGCAGGGGCACGAGCAGCTCCTTGTGTATTATGATGGCGGTGACGGCTATTATGCCACCGATGGCGAGCGAACCGGTGTCGCCCATGAATATCTGCGCAGGGTAGGCGTTGTACCAGAGGAAGCCTATCAGCGCGCCGGCGAAGGCGCAGAGGAAGATAACGAGCTCCTCCGACTGCGGGATATACATGATGTTGAAGTATGCCGCGTAGCCTATGTGACTCGAGACGTAGGCGAGCACGCCGAGGGCGACGCAGATTATGGCGGCGTTGCCGGCGCACATACCGTCCATGCCGTCGTTGAGGTTGGAGCCGTTGCTCACTGCCATGACCACGAAGGTGGTGAAAATCACGAAGAATATCCACCCCGCCGCGCTCCTATGCTCGCCGAGCCATGAGAAGAAGGCGTCGGTGTAGTTGAAGTTGTTGTCCTTGCAGAAGGGTATGGTGGTGGTGGTCGATTTGACTGGCGCGCTCTTGTGTACCACCATCTCATGGCCCTGACGCTGCACGGAGACGTTCTCGCGTATCACAACATCAGGACTCAACCACAGCGTGAGGCCCACTATCAGTCCAAGACCTGCCTGACCGATGAGCTTGTAGATGGGGCGCAGGCCGTCCTTGCTAACCTTCATCTTGATATAGTCGTCGGCGAAACCTATCAATCCCAGCCATAAGGTGGTGACAATCATGAGCAGCATATAAATGTTGCGCAACCTGCCGAAGAGCAGGCACGGCACTATGGTGGCGACAATGATTATCACGCCGCCCATGGTGGGCACGCCACGCTTCTCCACTCCGTAGGGGTCCACGCTGCGGTCGCGCTGCGCCTCAAGTCCGCCATGCTTCCTCATCCACTTGATAAAGATTTCGCCGAACCACACGGAGATGACAAGCGAGAGGATGAGGGCGAGCAGGGAGCGGAAGGATATGTAACTCCACATACCGGAACCCGGTATGTCCCATTGCTCAAGAAATCTGAAGAGGTAGTATAACATCTATGCGTTGTTTTGGTGGTTATGCGTTCTGTTCGGCGAAGGCGTTGCGCAACTCCTCCTTGTCGTCGAAGTGGTGCTTCACTCCTTTCACGTCCTGATAGTCCTCATGGCCCTTGCCTGCCACGAGTATGACATCGCCCTTCTCTGCCAGCATGCAGGCGGTTCTGATAGCTTCGCGGCGGTCTGTGATGGAGAGTACCTTCTTCATCTGCTGCGGCGTGAGACCTGCCAGCATATCGTTGATGATGTCTTGCGGCTCCTCGAAGCGCGGGTTGTCGCTGGTAATGATAACCCTGTCGCTCTGCTTCACAGCCTCCTGCGCCATCAGCGGGCGCTTGCCCTTGTCGCGGTTGCCTCCCGCGCCACAGACGGTGATGACACGTCCCTTGCCGTTGAGCACCTCATGGATGGCGCAGAGCACGTTCTCCAGCGCGTCGGGGGTATGGGCGTAGTCCACGATGGCGGTGTAGCCCTGAGGCGAACGCAGCGGTTCAAGGCGCCCGGAGACGCTCTTCAGCGTGCTCATGACGACGAGTATGTCGTCTGCCTGCTTGCCAAGCATACGGGCAGCGCCATAGACTGCCAGCAGGTTGCTGACGTTGAACTTGCCTATGAACTGCACGCCGACCTCGTGGTTGTCTATGTCCAAGTACATTCCCTCGAAGTGACACTCTATGATGTGGGCAGTGAAGTCGGCCATGGAGCGTGTGGAATAGGTTTTGACAGCAGCCTTGGTGTTCTGCGTCATCACCATGCCGTTCTTGTCATCAGCATTGGTTATGGCGAAGGCTGACTTGGGAAGGCTGTCGAAGAACGCCTTCTTGGCGTCGCGATAGTTCTCGAACGTCTTGTGGTAGTCGAGGTGGTCGCGGGTGAGATTGGTGAAGATGCCGCCGGCGAAGGTCAGTCCTCCGATGCGCTTCTGGGCTATGGCGTGGCTGGAACACTCCATGAAGGCATATTCGCAGCCTGCCTCCACCATCCTTGCCAGCAGTTTGTTGAGCTCTATGGGGTCGGGGGTGGTGTGGGTGGAGGGCACTGCCTCACCCTCGATATAGTTGCAGACGGTGGACAACAGTCCGCACTTGTGACCCATAGCACGGAACATATTGTAGAGGAGCGTGGCGACAGTGGTCTTGCCGTTGGTGCCTGTCACGCCCACAAGTCTCAGCTCTGACGTGGGATTGCCATAGTAGGCGGTGGCCACCTGGCCCACGCAGTCCTCGCAATCGCGCACCTTCACGAAGGTCACCGCAGCGGGAGCACTGGCTGGTATCTCCTCGCACAGCACTGCCGCGGCACCGAGTTCCTCGGCTTTTGGTATGAACTGATGACCGTCAACCTGCGTGCCGCGCATGGCGACGAAGAGGTTTCCCGGCTCTATCCTGCGGGAGTCGATGTTTATACCCGTGATATCAACATCCATGGAGCCGACTGTCTCCACGGTCTTGATGTTTGAAAGGAGTTCTGATAGTTTCATTGTTGCTGCTGTGTTATGTGTGTATGGGGCTGCGTCATGCCAGCTCCAGCGTTATTTTCTCGCCCTTGCGCATCTGTGTTCCGGCAGGTTTGCTCTGCTGTTTCACCTTGCCCCTGCCCTTGAGCACTACCCTCGCGCCACGGCTTTCGATGAGGAACACCGCGTCACGGGCACCCATTCCCGTCACGTCGGGCATCAGTCCGTTCGCCGTAGCGCCCGTGCGGCGTATTACAGAGGAAGCGGTCTTGCGCTCCACCCTGCCCCATACAGGCTTGCCCTCGGCGCATCCGCCGCGCCATCCGCCCTCGCACACCATGCCAAGGCGCGACATTACGTAGTCGGCGGCGAGCACATTACCCGTCTTTACGTCGGGGATGAGGACGGAAAGGGAGTCTCTTGACTCCTTTACGTCATACTTTATATTCTTCGCCATGATGCCCTCGGCGATGTCGTGGAACACTTGTCCGCTCATAAGACCGCCCGAAGCGGGCAGTCCTGCCTTATGGATGCAGACGATACAAGTATAACGTGGCGCCTCGGAGGGAAAGTATCCGCAGAAGGAAAGCAGGTAGTTCACGGTGCCATTCTTATAGCCTCCACCCATCGCTTTCTGCGCGGTACCAGTCTTACCCGATACGGCAAAGGATGGCGAGCCTGCCGTCTTACCCAGTCCTATGCTAACGACCTGCCTCAGCATGGTCTGCACTTTACCGAGAGTCTCCTTGCTGCATATCTGCCGTTTCAGCACCTCCACGGGGAATTCCTTTATCACCTCGCCGTCTTTCTCTATCTTTGTGACGAGGCGCGGACGCACCATCACGCCGCCGTTGGCAATGGCGTTGTAGAAGGTCACTACGGAAATGGGCGGCACATTGGTCTCATAACCGATGCTCATCCATGGCAATGCCGTGTTACTCCAGTTGGTCCACTGCCCGCGTTTGTTCTTTTTCGGCATACGAACACGTGGCGGCATATACTCGGGGAAGGGCAGACGGAGGTTCTCCGCTATGCCTACGCGGTGCAATCCCTCAACGAACTTCTCGGGATTGTTATGGTAATGGCGGTCTATGAGGTAGCTCACGCCTATGTTTGAGCTGACTTGAAGCACACGGGGCACAGACAGCATGCCGTAACCTCCACGATGCCAGTTGTGGTCGCGCATGGTAGAGCCGTACATTTGCATAAGTCCGCAGCCGGTATCCACATGGTCTGTGGTATCGATAACGCCGTCATCAAGCGCCACCATGAAGCTGGCAGTCTTGAAAACAGAACCTGGTTCCAGCCAGTCCGCTATGGCATGGTTGCGCCCTTCGTAATATTCTCCCGTGGAATCGTTGCGGTCCACGTTTACCATGGCCTTGATATCACCCGTCGCCACCTCCATAACTATCGCCACACCGGTATATCCATTCACGGCTTTCAGTTCCTTTATGAGGGAGCGTTCGGCAAGGTCCTGTATGCCAACGTCTATCGTTGTCGTGATGTCATTGCCGTCAACAGCGGCAGAGTCGAGCATATCCACCCAGCCATTGAGAACCTTGCGGCGGTGCTTGAAGCCGGGACTGCCCTTCAATATGGAGTCGTAAGCCAGTTCAAGGCCTGAATATGCCACACCTTTCTCATTGTAAGTGCCGCCTATTATGCTTGACGCCAGCGAGCCGTATGGACGGTTGCGCACCATGAACTTCTTGGCTGTGAAGCCGCCGACGCCCGGTTTCAGGCGGAATATCGGCAGTGCCTTGACCCTCTGGTACACGGTATAGGACACCCTTTGCCTTACCACCGGCCAGTAACGGCTGCGCTTCTCGTAGCCTTTCTTCAAGTGCTCAAGGTACTCGGCGGCGGTTTTCTGCGGGAAAATGGCGTGCAAGCTGTCGCATAACGCATGGAGAACACGCGTGTCGTTGCCTACGGAGTCGTGCCAAAGAGTATCTGCTTTGCTTTCTTGCAGTGCCACAAAGTCCATGTACATACGGTATTCCGGAAGGTTACAAGCCAGCTGTTGCCCGTTGTCGCTGAGGATATTGCCGCGCACGGGGGGCACGCTGATGCTGTCAATCTTCTTCATTGAGCTCACCTCCTCCCAGTAATCGTGCTCTGCCACCACGATATACAGTCCCTTGGCGAGCACGCTTATGGCCACGATGGTAAGCAATACGGCGAAGACCGTATAGCGAAGCATGGATTTATGATACTCAAATCTGCTCATTCTTTATCTTGTTATTCCTCTATTCTTATAAGGTATGGCGGTTCATTGGGTATTGTCAGCGTGGTGTCTCCGTAGACTCTGAGCATCTTCATGATATTGCTCTCGCGGCTTTTCTCGGTAAGTATGCTGGTGCACACGGTGGCTTTGTATCGTGCCTCCACCATCTTCGCCTCCACTTTGTCTATCTCCACCAGTTTGTTCTGGCACAGGTAACGGTTGTTTATATATATAAGAAGGAACGCGCACACGAGGAGTACCAGCCATATCTGCCTCTGAAAGGCGCGTGCTATGATTACGCCGCCGAGGGTTTTTGATATGGAGAAGGGTGAGGAGGTGTCCTGTTCCTCCTTTGCCTCGCGCCGTATGACGTCCTCTATCGTCTTGTTTCCGAGCACACTGCTGGTGGCCTTGCCCTTGGGAGCGCTGCCTTCATCCGCCTTTACGTCTGTGCTGACGATGTCGTCGCGTTGGCTTTCCGTTGCTTTCTTGTCCTTTTCCTTGTCGTCCATCTCTTTTATCGCGGCGCCATGCCGCCGTTGTCTGCTTTATTTGCCTGCCGTCTTACTCTTCCGCCTCTGTCTTCTCGGCTATGCGCAGCTTCGCGCTTCTTGAGCGGGGGTTACGCTGTTGTTCCTCGTTTGACGGCACTGTCACCTTGCTGTTCACCGCCTTGTAGGGCGAATGTACCCTACCGAAGAAGTCGGCTTCACGTTTTCCGTCCGCGTTGCCAGCCTTCATAACGTTCTTTACGATGCGGTCCTCGAGGCTATGGTATGTTATCACGCTCAGTCTCCCACCCTCTCCGAGCACCTCCGTTGCAGCGTTGAGCATCTCTTTCAACGCCTCCATCTCGTGGTTCACTTCTATTCTGAGTGCCTGAAAGAGCTTTGCCATATCCTTTTTCTCACGTTCCCGCTTGAAGAAAGGCTCCACCACGTGCAGGAAATCCTGCGTGGTTCTTATCTCTTTCTGCTGTCTTGCCTTGACAATGGCGGCGGCTATGCGGCGCGATGTCTTCAGTTCGCCGTAGTAGTAGAATATGTCTGCCAGCCTCGCCTCGTCGTAGCTGTTCAGCACTTCGGCCGCCGTGATTCCGGCACGGGTATTCATCCTCATGTCCAGCGGTGCGTCGAAGCGGAAGGAGAACCCTCGTGTCTCGTCGTCGAAGTGGTGGCTTGACACGCCAAGGTCTGCCAACAAGCCGTCCACATGGTCCACACCGTAGTAGCGCATCCAGTTCTTCAGATAGCGGAAGTTGCTCCTCACGAAGGTGAACACGCCCTTCTCCCGCGCTTCCGACAACTCCGGCGAGGCGTCGACGTTACGCTCGGCGTCGGCGTCCTGGTCGAAAGAGAACAGTCTCCCTTTGCCTTTCAAGCGTCGTACTATCTCGCTGCTGTGCCCACCGCCGCCGAATGTGACATCAACATACACGCCACCAGGCTTCACGCCCATGCCGTCTATGCTCTCTTCTAACAGCACTGGTATGTGGTATGCTTGCTCTTCCATCTCTTTAAGCTATATCATCCATAAGCCCTTCCAACGCGTCGCCGAAGGCGTCAGCGTCCATGAACGGCTCCTCCTCGCCGTTGGCAGCCCATATCTCGATGGTGTCGCCAACTCCGATGAAGCGCACCGCCTGCTCTATCCCTGCCATCTCCTGATAGCGGCGCGATATGAGGAAGCGGCCATTGCCATCGAGTGCCACCAGCTCCACGTCGCTGACGAACTGGCGGAATATCTGTTGCTGCTGGCGGTTCCACCTGTTAAGCCTGGCGCGCAGCCGGTCCATCTGCTCGTTCCACACGCTCTCGGGGTAAAGCACGAGGCATCTCTCATGCACATCCTTGCGCATCACGAGCTGCTCCACGCCCTCTGTCTGCAACACTTTCCTGAAGGTCGCAGGCAGAAAGACACGCCCTTTCGCGTCAGTCTTTGCCTCTATGTTTCCCAAAAATCTCACGTGCGTTGTTTATTATAATATTCTTTTTGCAGGCAAAGTTACAAAAAATTCCCCACTTCTCCCCACTTTTCCCCACTTTTTTCATACGAAACACGTATTTATTATTATTTAACAATTTCGTGACCCCTATTTCGTGGCATTGCAGTAACTTTGCAGTGAGAAAGCGAAGACCATTCAACACAACAGAAAATAATATGGCAAAAAAAGCTCTTTTGATGATTCTCGACGGATGGGGAATCGGCAAACACGGCAAGGGCGACGTGATTTTCAACACCCCCACGCCCTACCTGGACTACCTCCAGGCTGTAAGCAGTGTATCACAGCTCCAGGCTTCCGGCGAAGACGTAGGTCTTCCCGACGGGCAGATGGGCAACTCAGAGGTGGGTCACCTCAACATCGGCGCGGGACGCATAGTCTATCAAGACCTCGTGAAAATCAACCGTGCCTGCGCTGACGGCTCCATAGTGGATAACCCGCAGGTAAAAGAGGCTTACGAATACGCCAAAGCAAACGGCAAGAAGCTGCACCTCATGGGACTGACATCCAACGGCGGCGTGCACTCCTCACTCGACCACCTCTTCAAGCTCATCGAGGTGGGCAAGCAGTACGGGCTGTCACAGCAGCTCTTCGTACACTGCTTCATGGACGGACGCGACACGGACCCAAGGTCAGGCAAGGGCTTCATAGAGCAGGTGGACGCGAAATGCAAGGAGAATGACGCTAACATAGCGAGCATCATAGGCCGCTTCTACGCCATGGACCGCGACAAGCGCTGGAATCGTGTGAAAGAGGCTTACGACCTTATCGTGAAAGGTGAGGGCAAGAAGGCTGACGACATGGTGCAGGCTATGCAGGAGAGCTACGACGAAGGCGTGACCGACGAGTTCATAAAGGCTATAACAAACGCCTCCGTCAACGGCACTATAGACGAGGGAGACGTGGTGATATTCATCAACTTCCGTAACGACCGCGCCAAGGAACTCACACAGGTGCTCACGCAGCAGGATATGCCCGAGGAGGGTATGCAGACCATACCGGGGCTGAAATACTACTGCATGACCCCCTACGACGCGTCCTTCAAGGGCGTGGGCATACTCTTCCCCAAGGAGAATGTGGAGAATACTCTCGGCGAATACCTGTCACAACAGGGCAAGAAGCAGCTGCACACGGCGGAGACAGAGAAGTACGCGCACGTGACATTCTTCTTCAACGGCGGCCGCGAAGCACCCTACGAGGGCGAGGACCGCATACTCGTGGCATCGCCGAAGGTTGCCACATACGACCTCAAGCCTGAGATGTCAGCATACGAAGTGAAGGACAAACTGGTGGAGGCGATAAAGGAAGACAAGTACGACTTCATCGTAGTAAACTTCGCAAACGGCGACATGGTGGGACACACGGGCGTGTATAACGCCATTGCCAAGGCGGTAGTTGCTGTCGATAACTGCGTACGCGACGTGATAGAAGCCGCGAAAGCCACTGGCTACGAGGCGATAATAATAGCCGACCACGGCAATGCGGACAACGCAATCAACGCCGACGGCACTCCAAACACGGCGCACTCACTCAACCCCGTACCTTGCATCTACGTGACAGACAACAACTCTGCCACCATCAAGGACGGCCGCCTCGCCGACGTAGCACCAACAATCCTCCACATTATGGGACTGGAGCAGCCGGCAGACATGACGGGTGAGAACCTCATCACAGACTAATTCTACAACCTAATACAATCTTTTGGGGAGCGCGGCCACATATCGGCTGCGCTCTTTTTGTTTCCCCCCTCACCCTACCCACACGCCCCCATCACCCTCCCTGCGCACCCCTCCGCCATGTGAGGTGCGCGTCAGCACGCCTATGCCGCCGCCTCCATCACCCTGCACGCAAACCCCTCCGCCGTGTGAGGCGCGCGTCAGCGCGCCTATGCCGCCATCCCCATCACCCTGCACGCACGCCCCTCCGCCATGTGAGGCGTGCGTCAGCGCGCCTAAACCAGCCGCCCTCCGCCGCAATTGCTATGCTTTTACTCCGTAATAGCTATGCTTTTACATCGTAATCGCTATGCCCTTACCTCGCAATCGCTATGCTTTTACTTTCCTACCCCATAGCTATCACGCAACAACCACGCCGAGGCTGTCAGAAAAGAGCACAAAGAAAACGCCCATAACAATCGGCAGACACCGATGAAATGGGCGTTTTTTGCATCCTTGCGGCAGTTTCCTCACCACTCTATCTCTTCCAATCCATGTTCCCGCAGCCACGCATTGCAACGTGAGAAATGATGGTTACCAAACCAACCCCCACGGTTTGCCGACAGCGGCGAGGGGTGCACAGCCTCCAGCACGAGGTGTTTGGTAGTGTCGATGAGCTTCTTCTTGGAGCGCGCGGGGGTGCCCCAGAGCAGGAATACCACGTGCTCGCAACTGTCGGAGACGATCTTTATCACCGCATCGGTGAACTCCTCCCACCCATGTCGCTGGTGTGAGGCGGCCTGATGCTCACGCACCGTCAGCGTGGCGTTTAGCAGAAAGACGCCCTGACGCGCCCATCTGCGCAGGCTGCCATTGTATTTACGCCTTCCTGCAGCATCTGTCAGCACCTCGGGCACGGTGCCAACGTCAGCCTTTATCTCCTTGAAAATATTGACAAGCGATGGCGGCAGGTCCACACCCTCCTTCACTGAGAAGCATAGCCCCTCCGCCTGGCCCGCGCCGTGGTACGGGTCTTGCCCCAGTATCACCACCTTGACGGCAGGCAGGGGGCACAGGTTGAAGGCGTTGAAGATATCCTTTCCCGGAGGATAGCACACGTTATGGCGATACTCCTCGTGTACGAAAGCAGTGAGATTACGGAAATACTCCTTGTCAAACTCCGCGCCAAGAGCTGCGAGCCATGTTTCTTCTATCTGTATCATGTTAAGTGACTAAATTTTTGTTTCTCTGCTGCAAAGTTAGTGTTTTTAATCTAAAAAATGGCTCAAACGACCGCAAAACGTATTGATATAGCGCAATTAATACGTAAAATGGCAAATGATGTTATTTTTTTTCGTATTTTTGAAACATTCTTATTTGCTCTTTTTCGCAATAATCACTACCTTTGCAACATCAAAGGAAAAAGGTTTGTAAATTTAGATATAGAAAATTAGTTAGTTAGTACGTAGTATAGTTGGTAGTAATTTTTACTATTCACTCCGAAAATGCCTTGTCTCTCCGTGAGGAGCGCGCTGCATTCTTCGGAGTTATTTTTATGCTCTTAACTACAATAGAACATGGTTTTTATAACCTATCTCTATAAAACAACACGGCATCCTCCTGCTTATAGGCAAGAAGATGCCGTGTTGTTTATTTACATTCTCTGTCCAGCCATATAGCCATCAACGCATCTCCACACCAGCAACGTTATACGCTTTGCCGTTGCTTTCGATGACAAGCCTGCCATCGCGCACGTATTTCACGACAGAAGGCTGCGCCGACTGCTCCGCTGCATCGCTGACACCGAGCACGGAGGTGACAAGGCTGCCTGCCTCCAACTTGATGCAATCGTACATGAAACCGCCGTTCTTGCCGTTGCCTGACATGGTCAGCGTAACGGTGTTGGAACCCTTCTTCAGCGCGGAGGCAGGGAAGGTGCAGTTCATTAGCCAATGCCTGCCGCTCTGTATGGCACTGCGGTAGATGGCGGCATCGTTGACACCAGGCTTCCACGTGCCGCGTGACACGCCGTTAACCTTCACCGCTACGGTGGAACCGGCATTCGTCGCGCCTGCGAGGGAGGCGGTAAGGCTCGCCGTACCCTTATATGTCTTGTCGAGGGTGAAGCCTATCGTCCACGTGCCGGCCTTGGTCTGAGCGTAGTACCAGTTGGTCTTGGGGTTGCTCTTACCTATCACATAGGTCAAGGAAGCGGGCACCTTATCCCACAAACCGTACTGGCGCATGGAGTCACTGAGGCAGAACTCGCTGGAACGGCGGTTGTTCTCGCCTATTATCCACAGCTGCTCGGAGTAGCGCACGGGCGTCCAGTCTATGGTGCCGAGGCTCTGCTCGCCCTCCGTCACGGTGATGTCGTCCACCTCAAGCATGTCGGTGACATCGCCAGCGGTGGCGTATGCGTAAAGATGATACGTGCCCGGACGGACATTCTTAATGCAAAAATCGCCCATTTCATCGGTGATTGTCCAGAACTGATAGCCATGTACCTGCGCCACGGGGTCGATATTCTTCTCTTGTGCGAGGATGATGCGCACGCTGTCATTACGCTGTCCGGTGGTGACGTTAAGGTGTCCACGCACCGTTCCGCGCGTCTTCGGGTATAGCTCGTTGTCAAACCACTGGTACGGCCACTCCTCCTGCTGCTGCGCCGCCATAGCCTTAGCGTCGTTAATAGGCCCTGTTATCTTCGGGGTCTTCATGTTGGAGTAGATGAGGAAGGGTCCGTACAGCTTCTTCTCGCCATCGTTAAGCACCATGGCAGAGCCGCCAAGGTGCTCGCCTTGCAACATCTGTATGGTGATAGGCGACTTGCTCGTGGCGTGTACCATCAACTCCTGACGCTCCACTCCACCGTTAATCCACTCGTAAGAGACAGGGATATTCCACAGACCATAGTAGTTATCTGACAGTCCATGCAACGTGTCTGCGGCGATATAGTTAGCCCAATTGTACTTGGTATATATGGAACCGTCGGCAAGATAGTATGTGGCATCCTGCACGGTGTTCTCCTCTTTCTCCGCCACCGACATCGCCTCGTTGGACGGTATGGTGCCGTTCATGCGCCAATCCACATAGCCTTGCAGCATGGTCGATGCGAGACGGGAGCACACACGCGCCTCTTTTATTGGCTCGGAGGCTGACGTCGCCGTGCCCGTGGCAATGACGTAGGTGTATAGTCCCGCCACATTCTTGCGCATTATGTAGCCTTGTTCAAAGATAGTGTTGCCCGAAGTGGCGCTGTAAAGCACCTCGCACATCTCGGGAGTGTCCTTCACTACCGTCAGCTTCGTGGGCGAAAGGGCTTTGTTTCCCTGCGCTGTGGTGTAGTCAAAGTATATCCCGCTGGAGCCAAGGAGCTCCTTAGTGGTGTTGTATTTGTAGCTGCTCACCCTGCCGTTGGTGCCGATCGTTACGACGATTTTGCCGTTGTTCATCTTCACCGCCATACCGTTCACCGTCATGGAGACATCGGTGAAATCGGTAGCTTTTGCTATAACACAGAAGCAGAAGAGTGCTATGATTAGGCTTATTCTTCTCATTACTGTATATCTTTCATATAAAAAACATAAACACCTCGCATGGATATGATGCCTGCGAGGTGTTTGTTGTTTTATGGTTCTAAACTATTTACTGTCCATTACTTCATTCTTGCACCCGCAGTAGTGAACTCTGCATTGCCGCATAGGATAACGATTCTGCCACCCTTGAGCACCTTCGCTGCCTTGGCAGCACCCTGCTCAGCAGCTACATTCACCTCTTCTACGCCAGTGTAAGCCTCTTCTTCTGCGATAGACTTCTCGCCATGGTTGAAGATATAGATGTCGTGTACGTTCTGAGATGAAATGTTTACAGAAGCAAGACGAACGTAAGCAGGAGCCTCGTTGTCGTAAGATACCTCAAACTTCTTATAGCAACGGTAGATAGAGGCTGTGGTAAACTCTTCGCCTATGGTCTCCCAGTTGATGCTATCAGTAGATACCTGAATGGCAATCTTAGCTGGTTTGCCAACACCTGTGGTCTTGTCGCCGTTAGCATTAGCTACTATTGCAACCACGTTGAATGGGCCAGCGTATTTATTTGTTGACTGTATTGCAGCAGTAGCCTTATCGCCTGATGCTATGCTACCCAACTGGATACCTGCGTTTGTTGCAAGGTTCTCGAAGTAATCCTCTGCACGCTCTGGGTTGTAACCGCCGAAGTCACCGATGTTGATACCAACATTGTTGCCCTGATAAATCATCACCTGACCGCGTGAAGTTATCTGCCAGTCTGGGTCTGCTGTGTTCTTAGTTACAGAAGCAGGCTTGTCAGCGGTATTGTAGATGAAGTTTCCGTTCTCGTCCATGATTGGGTTTCCGTCTGCGTCAGTAATAGGGTCGCCAACGTTCTCGTAGCTCATAGTAGCGGTCTTACCCCAAGAAAAGTAGTAGTTGCTACTAGCCCATGCTGTCTGTGGTGTGCCATCGAGCACGAGGTTATCAAGTGTGTTCCAGCCAGAGGCCTTGAAGTGTGCTACCTCATCGCGACGAACCTTCTTCATGTTGGCCTTGATGTCAGCTGTAACGAGGTTAGACTGCACGAGAGCAGACTCTGGCGTGCCAACAGCAAAGGCTGTGAGGGTACCAGCATGCTTTATTACGACAGGTCCAACGTACTTGCTTGACTGGAGGGTGTCAGCAGAACCAGAGAAGTTGTACCACAATGCTACGTCATCGCCTTCTTCGCTGGTGATAGTGATGGTAGCGTCCTCCGTTTTTTCGTTGCCAGAGGTGTAAACCACTGGTGCCTTAGCCTGGTGGTAGAGCTTAACGTCAAATGAGTTCACCTCGCTGACGGTGTAACCGTCGGCTACAGCGATAGCCTTAACGGTGGCCTCTGTGGTGAATACGAGAGGCTCGGTATATACAGGGCTCTCGAGTGTAGGCT
>JALFOF010000054.1 GCA_022773825.1 Prevotella sp. | reverse complement strand
CCATCGACCTGCTTAACTCTGTTGCCACCGACGATGCTGAATACTATGACATCAACGGCCGCCGAATCGACGCTCCAGCAAAAGGTGTGAACATCGTGCGCCGTGGCAACAAGACTATCAAAGTAATCATCAAATAACTCATTAATACATTAATATCCGTCCCGCAATAACAGTATATAACATCACTCCCAGTGTCATCCTCGCTGGGTAGTCATTACAAAAAGCGGCGGATGTGGATTATGAAGGATTAATCGGCGAATACTACGGCGATTAACGTATATATTTTTAACACAGAGGCACGGAGCCACGGAGAATATTTTAATTTTTCTGAAGATACAGAGAATTGAAATACTCCGTGGCTCTGCGTTTATTATATTCGCATGGTGATTGTGGATGGCGGTCTTACATAGTCGAGCTCCATGATCCTGATGTCCTCTTTTTGAGTCTTTTCAGATGGGTCATCAAGAGGTTCATGACAGAGGGACAATGGTCGGTTATCACATATAATACATCACATGTGCGTATGTGCGAAGTTTTTAAGGCTCGTCTAACGATTTTCTTCTTTTTGTTTATGCAATACGCCTTGCGTCATAATTTCATAAACAAATTTTAATCCCCACTGATTTTCTACTGAGCTGGCATACACTAAGCACCTCTGTTAACGGACACAAAAAAAAGGGCTCCGCTGAGCCCCAATCTTTGTTAACCTTAAATCTAATACTATGAAAAACACATTGCAAAATTACAAACTTTTATGTAATTTACAACACTTTACGGCCTTTTTTTTCGCTTTTACGCAATATTATTGATACAAATCAACCCGATAAGCATAATTTTTCACTGGCAACACCCAGAAAAAGAGAAAAATGGGCTACCTGCTACAACATAGAAACAGGACTATCTGTGGCAGAAACAAGACGCAACACCTTATTTAATTGGAATAAGGGAGTTATGCAATACCATAGAGATTACACTACAAACGCATAGAGATTACAATGTAAAAGCATTCATTTTACATTGTAATCTCTATGCGTTTACTTTTCCAGATTTCTCGCAACATCGCTCTTGCTTGTGGACTCTACCATTATGGCAAGAAGAACATTTTTCAGCTAAAAAGTTTGGGCAATTCAATTTATTTCTGTAATTTTGCATCCATTATGCCATATATGACTTTTAATCTCACCTTCAATTTCCTCGACATCATAGTCAAAGGAATGATTGTTGGCATCATCTGTTCCGCACCTATGGGTCCCGTAGGCGTGCTTTGCGTACAACGCACCTTGAACAAAGGGCGTTGGTTTGGCTTCGTGACAGGTGTCGGTGCCACCGTGAGCGACTTGATATACGCGCTGCTGACAGGCTTCGGCATGAGCTTTGTCATGGAGTTGATAGACAATCCGCAAAACAAATTTTTCCTACAAATATTTGGCAGCATACTCCTATTCATCTTCGGAGTTTACTGCTATCGCACCGATCCGCGCAAGAAGATACATAAAGGCAAGAAGAACAACAAGGGCACGCTGACCCATAATTTCATAACAGCCTTCCTCGTCACCTTCTCCAACCCTCTCATCATCTTCCTCTTCCTCGCCACCTTCGCACAGTTTGCCTTCATCATCCCCGACCACCCCGTGGAGATGTCGTTAGGCTATCTCAGCATCGCGGCAGGGGCATTACTGTGGTGGTATGGGCTAACATGGCTGATAGACAAGATAAGGGCATACTTCACCATGAACGCCATAGTTATTATAAATAAGATAATAGGAACCATCGTCATGGTCTTCTCCTTCGCTATCTTCATCGGCACTACGTTCAACTTATACTCCATATACTGATAAACCAATGTTCATATCACAACAACTACGCAAGACCAACATCGCTGAATACGTGCTGTATATGTGGCAGGTGGAAGACATCATACGCGCCTACAACTGCGACCTTACCCGTATAAAGAAGGAATACATCGCTCGCTTTGACCTTGACGAAGAGCAACGCGAAGAGATGACCGACTGGTACGGCAACCTTATACGCATGATACGCGAGGAAGGAGTGGCGCAGGGCGGGCACATACAGATAAACAAGCTCGTGGTACAGCAGATGGCAGAGCTTCATGAACTGATAATGCAGTCACCCAAATTCCCTTTTTACAGTGCGGAATACTACAAGGTACTACCCTTCATCGTTGAACTGCGGAGCAAAGGCAGCAAGGACATGGGCGAGATAGAGACCTGCCTCAACGCCCTTTACGGCGTGATGCTGTTACGCCTACAGCAGAAGGAGGTAAGCGCAAGCACGGAAAACGCGGTAAAGGAGATAACAACTTTCCTCGGAATGCTCTCCGACTACTACAAGAAAGACAAGGAAGAGGGACTGAAAGAACTAATGAACGACGATTAAACACAGACGACACATAACCATATACAAGATACATGAACCCGGAAATAGAACGCAGACGCACCTTCGCCATCATCTCACACCCTGATGCGGGCAAGACCACACTGACAGAAAAATTCCTCCTCTTCGGCGGACAGATACAGGTGGCGGGTGCCGTAAAAAGCAATAAGATACGCAAGACAGCCACCTCCGACTGGATGGACATAGAGAAACAGCGTGGCATCTCCGTCTCCACTTCCGTGATGGAGTTCGACTACCTGCCGCCAGCCATGGACTCCTCCACCCCACCCTACAAGGTAAACATCCTCGACACACCTGGTCACCAGGACTTCTGCGAAGACACATACCGCACCCTTACC
This sequence comes from Prevotella sp., assembly GCA_022773825.1. Lineage (GTDB taxonomy): Bacteria > Bacteroidota > Bacteroidia > Bacteroidales > Bacteroidaceae > Prevotella. Next base: position 1,817 of record JALFOF010000054.1, on the reverse strand, counting down.
GCCGTGGACTCCGCCATAATAGTAGTCGATGGCGCTAAAGGCGTGGAGGCACAGACGCGCAAACTCATGGAAGTATGCCGTATGCGCAACACTCCCGTCATCATCTTCATCAACAAGATGGACCGCGAGGGACGCGACCCCTTCGAACTGCTCGACGAACTTGAGGAGGAGTTGCAAATCAAGGTGCGCCCCCTCTCATGGCCTATCAACCAAGGTGTGAAGTTCAAAGGCGTGTATAACATATACGAGAACCAACTGAACCTGTTCACCCCCGACAAACAACGCGTCACGGAGAAGGTCACTGTCGATGTAGCGTCGGCGGAACTCGACGCACAGGTGGGCGAAGACGATGCCGCACAGTTGCGCGATGACCTTGAACTCATTGCTGGCGTGTACCCCGATTTCGACATTGAGACATACCGTTCTGCCGAGGTGGCACCGGTATTCTTCGGTAGCGCGCTCAACAATTTCGGCGTACAAGAGTTGCTCGACTGCTTCGTGGAGATAGCCCCCTCACCCAAAGCCACCAAGGCAGAGGAGCGTATGGTAACGCCAGACGAGCCAAAGTTCACGGGGTTCATCTTCAAGATTACCGCCAACATCGACCCTAACCACCGCTCCTGCATAGCCTTCTGCAAGGTTTGCTCCGGCAAATTCCAGCGCAACCAGCCCTACCTGCACGTAGGTCTCGGCAAGACGCTGCGCTTCTCATCGCCCACACAGTTCATGGCACAGCGCAAATCCACCATCGACGAGGCATGGGCGGGAGACATAGTAGGCCTGCCGGACAACGGGATATTCAAAATTGGCGACACCCTTACCGAAGGAGAGCAGCTGCATTTCCGCGGTCTGCCGTCATTCTCGCCAGAGATGTTCAAATACATTGAGAACGACGACCCTATGAAGTCCAAGCAGTTCCAGAAGGGACTGGAGCAGCTTATGAACGAAGGCGTGGCACAGCTCTTCGTCAACCAGTTCAATGGACGGCGCATAGTAGGCACCGTGGGGCAACTGCAATTCGAGGTGATACAGTACCGACTAGAGAATGAATACAACGCCAAATGCCGCTGGGAACCCGTCCACCTGCATAAGGCGTGCTGGATAGAGAGTGACGATGCCGCGGAGCTTGACAACTTCAAGAAACGCAAATACCAGTACATGGCGAAGGACAAAGACGGTCGCGACGTGTTCCTTGCTGACTCGGGCTACGTCCTTTCCATGGCGCAGCAGGACTTTGAGCACATCAAGTTCCACTTCACCAGCGAATTTTAGCGTCACCACACCTTAATATTATAATGCGAAAGATGAGACACAGCCTACCGCCAGTATCTCATCTTTCGCATTATCCATCCGCCGCCATCAGCCATCCAAAAGGCATATATATGTTGCCGGCGGCTTTTGTGCTATGTCAAAAATGCAATGTCTGCACACTCACAGTCACCTCATTTTTCTTAATGGGATAGTTGCGTTCAGGCTTCTCGCAGTGGTATTTCTCCCTCTGTTCCTTACGCTTTGAGAACGTGCGCGCATCATGCTTCTTGTCAGTCTTTAGCACTTCCTGCCGTTGTGCCACTTCTTTCCCTGCCTCTTTGTTTGTCTTTGCGGAACACACTGTGGTGCCCAGCACCATGATTGTTATCAAACTGAATACAAAATTCTTCATTTCTTTAATCTCCTTTTTATTTGTTATACATCAGCATCAGAAACCTTTTGTCTCCGATTTCTGGTGCAAAGGTACAGCAAATTAGTGAGCCCCAAAACTTATTTTCCCTAATCAAGCGTAGGATTACCCTAAGGACGAGGGGAAATCCCCTACC
>JALFOF010000020.1 GCA_022773825.1 Prevotella sp. | reverse complement strand
AAGTATTATTGACGACATGTGAGCGACGAGGTGTCAGGTGTGAGGGTGTATTTCCCTCCTGCCACCGTCTCGATGTCATACTCGTAAACCTTATACAGCAAGGGTGACTGCGGCGTTATCTTCTCGCTCTTCACCGGCTCCTTGATGTCAGCCACGGCATAGAAGGGGTTGCTGTTGCAGCCCTTCGCTGGCTTCAGTCCGTCGCCCTTTAGAGGCACGTAGGAACGTATGCGGAGGTTGCCGCCAAGGCGTGAGGTGATGGTGGCAGAGGACAGCTGCTGCCCGTTCCATGCGAGGTGGTCTATGACGAAGCCGCCGCGCGCCATGATACCGCTCACCTCGCCCTTCTGCCACGCGTCGGGCAGGGCTGGCAGCAGGTGCAACGCACCGTCATGGCTCTGCACCAGCATCTCGGCAATGCCGGCGGTGACGCCGAAGTTGCCGTCAATCTGGAACGGCGGGTGCGCGTCGAAGAGGTTGGGGAAGGTGCGTCCGTCGGGATATTCCTTCTCCTGACCCTCGTTGGGCAGCAGGCGCAGCATATTGGAGATAATCCTGTAGGCGTGGTTACCGTCGAGCATACGCGCCCAGAAGCACGTCTTCCAGCCGAGACTCCATCCTGTCGCCATGTCGCCGCGCTGCAATAGCGTGTTACGCGCTGCCTGGAAGAGCTGCGGACTGCGGTAGGGTGATATCTGATTGCTTGGGAACAGTCCGTAGAGGTGCGAGATATGGCGGTGCTCGTCGCGCGGGTCGTCAGCGTCTTGCAGCCACTCCTGCAACTGGTTGTACTGCCCAATGTGCATCGGCGGCAACTGGCTGATGGCGTTGCGCAGGCTGTCGGCGAAGGCTTTGTTGCCCGCGTCAACCACGTTGAGGGCGGCGAGAGCCTGCGACAGCGCGTCGAAGATAATCTGGTTATCCATGGTGCAGCCCGCGGTGACGGGTGTTCCCGTGCCTTTCGGACCGTGTTCGGGCGATACCGAGGGCACCGCCACGAGCCAACCGTTGCGTGGGTCTTTCCGCATATAGTCGAGGTAGAAGCGCGCCGCGCCGGCGAGTATGGGGTAATAAGCTTTCAGGAACGCCTCGTCGCCGCTATAGAGGTAGTGCTGCCAGATGTGTGTGGAGAGCCAAGCGCCGCCGTTGGGGAACATTCCCCACGTGGCACCGTCCACCGGTCCGGCAATGCGCCAGAGGTCTGTGTTGTGGTGCGCCATCCATCCGCGGCAGCCATACATCTGCTTTGCCGTAGTGGCGCCGGTGACGGAGAGGTCGCGCACCATGCTGAACAGTGGTTCGGCGGTCTCCGCGAGGTTGCAGACATCGGCGGGCCAGTAGTTCATCTCCGTGTTGATGTTTATGGTGTACTTGGAGTCCCACGGCGCGCGCAGCTTGTTGTTCCACACGCCTTGCAGGTTGGCAGGCTGTCCGCCGGGCTGCGATGAGGAGATGAGCAGGTAGCGGCCGTACTGGAACATCAGCGCCACGAGAGCCTGGTCCTTGCCGTCTTTGTTGAAGAGCTCCACGCGCTTGTCTGTCTCCAGCTTGGAGTTCTTGCTCTCTGGCAGTGAGATTTTCACTCTGTCAAACTGCTTCTTGTATGCCTCCGTATGGCTGACGAGCAGTTGTTCATACGTTTTCTTTGCCACCGCCTTGAGGTATGCCGCCGCCTTCTTCGCGCCATTGCCGCTGATGTCGCGGTAGTTCACGAAGTTGGTGGCGCAGCTTACGAGTATGGTGGCGGTGGTTGCGCCCTTCACTTCCAGCGTTTTGCCTGTGGCAACGGTCTTCCCGTCCGCCGTGAGCTGCATCATACAGTGCGCCGTCAGTCCGCCCTTCACGCCCTCCTGCTCCACGTTTTTCACCGTGGCGGTGAGGGTATTCTTCTTCACGCTCACCGTGTTCTCCAAGGGACAGTCGTAGCCGAGCGTCATGTTGAGCGCGCCGGGCTGGCTCGCCTCTATGCGCATCACTATGACGCCGTCGGTCATGGAGGCGAAGGTGGTGCGCGTATATGTCACCCCTGCCACGTCATAACGTGTCGTGGCGGTGGCGTTGGCGAGGTTAAGGTCGCGGTAGTAGTTTGTTGCCTCCGCATGACCGGGGAAGGTCAGCTTCATGCTGCCCACGGTGAGGAAGCGCATACCGTGCGGGCCTACCACGAAATCCTTGTTTATTATGTCGGCAGCCGCCTTCTCCTTGCCGCTGAAGATGAGCTGCCTCACCTCGTCAAGGCGTTGCAGCGAGCGTGTGGAGTTGTTGCTATGAGGGCTTCCGCTCCAGAAGGTCTCATCGTTGATTTGCAGCTCCTCGGTCTCCGTGCCGCCGAAGTCCATGGCTCCGAGGTGCGAGTTACCAAGGGGAAGGGCCTCAAGCCAGCACGCCGCTGGACGGCCGTACCACAGCTTTTGCGCCATAGCGGCGGTGGTGCTGATGAACAGCAGTGACATGACAGCTGTCAATAGTTTCTTGTTTTTCATCTTTACTGTCTTGTGATATTGTTGTTGGTTAGTTATTTCAGCAATCTCATATAGAAGCATCCGGGCAGTGGTGTGTCTCCCTCAGCGGCGAGTTTCACCCTTATTGTCTGCTTTGGCGCGGAGCCGTCGGGCAGTGTAAGCAGCTTGGAGTCTATGGGCAGTTCGATGTTGAAGAAGCCCATGTCGTCGGTGGCGGTCATCTTTTCCGCCAGCGTGAAGGAGTCCATGCGCTGTCCGTCCACATAGATTGTCATGGCCCTGCGGCGGTCTGCTGCGGCGAAGCGTAACATCAGCGATAGTCCCTGCGCCTTTCCAGAGTTGTTGGCAAGGGTGTATTCCACGTATCCCCCTTTCTGTGCGTCGCGGTAGAACTCGTCGCGGTACTCGCCCTTGCGGCTGTCTGTGGAGTAGAGGGCATCGTGTCCTGCCTCACTCTGCTGCTCGCCCGTAGCCACGAAGTCGAGTGTTCGGTCGGTCATAGCCTTGGCCTCACGGTCTGCACGCAGCATATCGCTTTGCTCAAGCACCTCTCTTGGCTGCTGATACCAATAGCATATATACCTTGCATGCTGTATTTCGTAGAACGGTTTGAGCGTGAGCCTTTGCCATTGCATAGCCTTTGTGGTGTCACTGCCATCCACCTTTATTGAGAACTGCAGGCGTTTAAGGTCTTGCGGCATAATGCGGTCCATCACTTTGCTTCTCTCGCAGAGCAGCATCGGCGATGAAGAGAGGCTCTTCAGCCTACCCCTTACGCCGAGAGAGTGACCCATACGGCTGTCGTCGCCGTACTCATTATGCAGTTGTTCGTATGGCAATCCCGTGTTGGCAGCCTCCTCTTTGCATGTGGCAGAGGTCTGAGCGGCGAGCAATATCGGTCCGTAAGAGAAGGCAACATAGTCCTTGTAGTTAGGACACTCCATGTATTTCAGCTCCATAGGCAACTGTATCGTCACCACATCGCCCTTGCGCCACTTGCGTTTTATGTCCACGTATGATGCCGTTCCCTTTGTCACGCTGATGTCTTGCGTCACCCCGTTGACGGCGATGGCGTAGCCCTGTGCCGCCCATTTCGGGTGTCTTACGGACAGAGTGTATGTGCCGCCCTTGGTGATGGTGAGCTTTGTGCACGGCTCGTAGGGGAAGTTGGTCTCCTGTCGCAGCGCGAAGTCGGCGGCGTTAAGCTCGCTGGCGGTGAAGAGGTTTACGTAAAGCCGCTTTCCGCTGTGTGAATATACGAAGTGACCGTACTTGCTATGGTTCTCCATGCCTGTGCCCACGCAGCACCACATGCCTTGGTTCACCTGCGAATAGATGCGGTATGCCTGCGGACGCAGTGAGGTGAAATAGACGTATCCGCCAGTCTTCGGGTCCTGAGTAGATAGGATATGGTTCCACATGGCATACTCATAGAAGTCCGCGTAACGTGCGTCGTGGGTGCTGTCGAAGAGCATTTCAGAGAGTTTCAGCATATTATTGGTGTTGCAACTCTCCGGTCCGTCAGCCTCATAGATATACTTTGAGCAGTTGTTATGCCCAAGGAAGTGCTCGTTTATGCTGTTTCCGCCTATGCAGACGGTGCGGTTTGTCGCCACATCATCCCAGAAGTTGCGCGCTGCCGCGGCGTAGTCAGCCGCCGATGGGTCTTGCTGCGCGATGCGCTGGAAGCCTATATACTTCGGCACCTGTGTGTTGGCGTGCTTTCCACTGAGAAAGTCTTTGTTGTAAGAGCCCTCGCCTTTCATTCCATTCACCATCACCTCGTGGCTGTATTTCTTCGCTGCCTTGAGGTAACGCTTATCTTTGAAGATGGCGTAAGCGTCGGCGAGCGTCTCGTTCATGCCTCCGTGCTCCCATCCGAGCACCCTCTGCATATCGTCGTGGCTTAGCTTCTCCACCACGAGCACAGCCCAGTCGCAGATGCTTCGGAAGCAGTCGCGTGCCTGTTTGTTACCAGTATATAGCCATGCGTCGCGCAGTCCTGCGAGTACTTTGTGCTCACAGTAGAATGGAACCCATCCACCGTACTTGCTGAACTCCTTCAAGTCGTTGGCGTATAGTCCCGTCCATATCTGGTTTATGGGCTGTCCACCCACGAAGCCCTTTAGCCCCGTGGCATCGTTGACGTAAGCATCCTGACAGTCTTTCACTATGGCGAGGCAGTAGTCGAGCCGCTCTTTCAGCCTTGCCTTCATCCCGGCGTCTTCTGTCGCGGCGTATGCGAGGGCGAGGGCTGATAGGTAATGCCCGCCAATATGTCCCTCAAGCGACCACGATGACTGTCCCCAGTTGGGGAAAGAGGGGTGCTTCTCCACCCATCCGTAGTAGCGCGAGCCTTGTTTCTGGTGCAGCCCTGCCTGACGAATGAAGGGTGTCATAAGCCTGTCGGCATCGTATTCGAGGAGCAGTTTGTTGTTAATCTTCAAGGCATTGAGGAACGGTCCGTCGAGCAACCTTACCTCCTTGAGGTCGAAGTGCTGTGGATAAATCTGTGATTGTGCCCGCGATGGGTTTGCGTAAAGGGTGCAAGCTGCCAGCGCGAGGGTTGTAAATATTTGTCTCATAAGTTTTGTTTTGCCGTGGCCCCCGTGCTTCCATCGTATGATGGGTGCTTCGGGTGCCACGATTTTGTGTTTATAGGTTAATGGTAAACATGGTGAATGAATACGGCTTCACGTCCACGTTCATCTGTTTCTTCACCTTGACGTTCTCCGTTACTGGCGCTATGGGCTGCGCATCGTAGTTGTTTTCGTCATCGGGACTGCCGCTGATGGTGGTCTTCACCGCCGCTGTCTTGACGCCTTTGAAGCGTGACAGGTCTATGGTGGCTGTGCGGCTGTCGGCGGAGGCGTTGCAGAGCTTCACGAAGAGCTGGCGCGTCTTGGTGTTGAGCACCACTGACTGCTCCTGCATATTGGTCTTCTCGCCGCTGAACTTCACGCAGTCGCCGTAGTAATAGTTGCCTGATGACTTGCCGAACATCTGCTGCACGTAGTAGCTGCAGGTGAGGAACAGTCGCTCGTTGTCGAAGTATATGAGGTCCGGATTCCAGTTAGTGGCGTTCTTCTTGGCAAAGAGCGGGGCGTAAGATGTCATGCACACCACGTCGCCATTGCGCTCTACGTGTATGAGGTAGAGGGCCTCAGCCAGTGCGTCGCGCAGCTTTTTGTCTTTGGAAGCATATTCTCCGAGATACACCTTTGTCTTTCTGTCGCGAGGATAGCTGTCATACTGCCTGCTGGTCTCGAAGTAGGTGTGCTTCTCGTAGTAGTGCTCGTCGAGTATTGGCAGCCCTATCTCCTCGGCTATCTTCCAGCCATTGTCGAAGTCGGGGTTACCGGGGTGTGAGCCAGGGCCCGCCGTTCCCACTATCACTATCTCGGGATGCGCCTTCGTTATCTTGTCGTACATATACTTGAAGCGCTCAGCAAACTCCGGCGTAATCTTCTCTTCGTTGCCTATGCCAAGATATTTCAGGTTGAACGGCTTGGGGTGTCCGGCCTCCGCGCGCACTCGTCCCCACTTTGTTGACGCGTCGCCGTTAGCCCATTCTATAAGGTCGAGGGCGTCCTGCACCCACTCGTCCATCTCGTTCATAGGCACCACGTCCTGCGCCTGCGTCTTCATGCCCCAGCCACCGTTTGTTCCTTGGCAGCTGACACCGCATGGCAGGATTGGCACGGGCTGCATGTTCATGTCCTCACAAAGCTGGAAATACTCGTAGTAGCCAAGGCCCATAGACTGGTGGTAGCCCCACGTGTTCTTCAGCTGGCGGCGCTGCTCCTTCGGTCCCACGGTGGTCTTCCAGCGGTATGTGTTCCAGAATCCATCGCCACCGCCGTGCACTATGCATCCTCCAGGAAAGCGCATGAACTTAGGACAGAGAGCCTCCAGTGCCTCGGCGAGGTCGCGGCGCAGTCCGTGCCCCTTGTAAGTGTCCTGCGGCATGAGCGAGAGCATATCCACATCCATCACGCCCGTGTTGAGGGCGAGCACCTGCAGCGCTGCCTTGGGGCAGTCTTCGCTGGCGGTAAGTGTAGCGGCATATTTCTTCCACGCCTTGCCCGACACCGTTATGGTGGTGTCTGCCAGCACCTTGCGCTCCTTGCCCGGCACGAGAAGCACCACCCTCACCTGCTTGTCCTTACCGTCCACGCAGCGTGCGAAGAGTGAGAAATCGTATTTAGCGTTTTTCTTCACGTTGATGCCGTCGAAGCCATTGTTCTCAAGTCCGAAGCCCGTCCAGCCGTCATAGTCGTAATAATGCCCCACACGCTCTATGTTAAGTCTCATATAGTTCGGGTTGTTGGCGTGCAAAGGCTCTTGCTGCAACGCCTGCGCCAGTCCCAGAGAGTGCCCGGGGCGCACCACACGCCACGCCGTTCCCGGTCCCCAGCCGTCGCGCTCGGCGAGGTTGAACTCGAAGGAACCGTTCTGCACCAGCTCCGCATACAGTCCGCCATCGGCGGAGGAGCTGATGTCCTCAAAGAAGATACCTATAAGTTCGTCACTGATTTGCTTGCCGCCAGACGGGGCATTGACGGGCTTCTGCGCCTGCATGGCAAGGGCGGAAGACATCATCATAAAGGCTAATGAAATTGTTTTTAGTCGCATTTGTCGATTATTATTTAGGTTTAAGTTTTCTTTTGCTTTGCTTGGAATGGGGAAGAGAAGCCACTACCTCCCCTATCGAAGAACGTATATCCTCGCGCAATTATTGTAACGCCTTATCTTTTTTGTCGATTTATTACCAAAAAATATCGATTTTGTTTTAACAAACGCATAGCGATAAAGGAGTAAAGACATAGCGATTTTGTGATAATCGCTATGTCTTTACTGACTTATAGGGCGCGTTTTATTCAGGCGACAAAACATTCCCTGTGATATTATGCTATCGCGTCATCTCTATTTCCGTTGATTGTTGTAACACTCGTTTGGAACGGTGCTCTGCCTAACCCAGCGTTTTAGAAATCGTTACCCTGAAATTCAATCTTTTTATGACCTTAACAAAAAGCTCTTGCTCCTATTGAGATTGAAACGTTTGACATTATAATGGCTTTTTTCTTACATCTATCTGCCATTTTTAACATAGCTTTTTGCTGTTTCGATATTTTATTTCATCAAAAGCCTTGTCCCCTGAACAACAATCTTTTACACTCTTTTTTTCGACTGCAAAGGTAAGAACTTTTCTCGTATTACTGCAAAATTACCAACATTTTTCTCTCAAATGATGTGCAAAATTATATTTTTTAGCATCTGAACGTCTCATGTGACAGCTTTTTTTATATCTCCCAACACATTGAGCCACAACACTTTCTTAAAAAAAGAGGGCTACGAGTGCCATGTTATTGGCTTCAACATAGGGCGAAAATGAATGTCTTGTACCTTGGTTGTATCTCAGTCGGCATATATTGCTAAAAGACAATGCAGGTTGAAAATTCGGCGGCGAGTCACAGCTTCCTTATATAGCAGTTCTTAGCGAGATTATATCATAAAATGTCTTCCACTTTTTTACTAAGACTCGTCTCATAAATATTCTATTTTGTGGCAATATACATACTTATACATGTATAGCTATTCAAATTCTGTCTCTAGAATAATGATTGTCTAAAACCTGCCAAATATTGGGAGAATAGAAACCCTGCTTTTGAGATTTTGGATTTTTTGAATCCAATTTTCGTTCATAGTATAATTTGACGTTTTGCTTTACACTTTTCATTATGTTGTTGAACT
>JALFOF010000003.1 GCA_022773825.1 Prevotella sp. | reverse complement strand
ACTTTGCAATCGCTATGCTTTTACTTTGTAATCGCTATGTGTTTGCCACAATGTAGTGCGATGCCCTTGCGTTCCAGCCTACGTGTCGAAAGGTTTTCCAAAGTGAGAATATTGTTAAATTTCGGCAAAATACTATGTCATGTAAAAAAAAATGACTAACTTTGCATCTCAATATGGACTTAAAGGAACTGCAAAATATCAAGCAACATTACAACATCGTGGGAAACTGCGATGGCTTGAACCGTGCACTTGACATCGCACTGCAAGTGTCGCGGACAGACCTTGCCGTGCTTATTGTTGGTGAAAGTGGCGTGGGTAAGGAGATTATTCCCCGTATTATACATGACTGCTCACCGCGCAGGCGTGAGAAGTATTTTGCCATCAACTGCGGTTCTATACCCGAGGGCACCATAGACTCAGAACTATTCGGTCACGAGAAAGGCTCATTCACAGGTGCGATAGGTGAAAGCGAAGGCTATTTCGGCGCGGCTAACAAAGGCACGCTGTTCCTTGATGAAGTAGGAGAGTTGCCTCTTGCCACACAGGCCAGACTGCTAAGAGTGTTGGAGACAGGTGAATACATACGTGTTGGAGGACAGGAAATCAGGAAGACAGACGTGCGAATTGTTGCCGCCACTAACGTCAATATGCGCAGGGCGATAACCGAGGGCCGCTTCCGTGAAGACCTGTTCTATCGACTTAACACCATACCCATACAGATGCCACCCCTGAGGGACAGAGGGGAAGACATCGTATTGCTGTTCCGCCTCTTCGCCATGCAGACCTCGGAGAAGTACCGCCTGCCGCGCATACAGTTGACAGAGAATGCGAAGCAGGTGCTGATGAAGTATAAATGGCCAGGCAATGTGCGCCAGCTGAAGAACATAACGGAGCAGATGTCGGTGCTGTGCAAGAACCGCGAGATAGATGTGGAAGACCTGCTTAAGTTCATACCGGTAAACGAAGAGAGCACACAGCTTGCCACCATAACACCCCACGGGGCGGGAACACGCACGTATGAGAACGAGAGGGAGATGCTGTTCAAGATACTGTACGAGATGAGGAGCAACGTGTCAGACCTTAGAAGAGAGATAACATCGCTCCGAAAGCAGATAGACGAGGCTTCCGCGACGCCGATGCCAATACAGCCATACTCACACAGCGCGGCATACGAGGAACCACAGTCTATCAACGCCATAGCGCAGGAAATATCTGAACCGGAGAACCTCAACCTCTCGGACTTAAGCAAGATAGTGCTTGAAAAGGCGTTGGAACGCAACGGGGGCAATAGGAAGAAGGCTGCCATGGACCTCGGCATATCTGACAGAACGTTATACAGAAGACTAAAGCAATTCGGAATAAAATGAGGAAGTGCCATACTATAGCCCTCGCACTCTGCTGCACTCTGCTGCTGGTGGTAGTAGCGGCCTGCTCCGTGTCATATAAGTTCAACGGCGCCAGCATAGACTATACCAAGACAAAGACCATACAAATAAATGACTTCCCTATAAGGGCAACCTATGTATGGGGACCGATGCAAGCCATGTTCAACAACCGTCTGAAAGATGTTTACGCCTCACAGACGCGCTTGACGCAGGTAAAACGCAACGGAGACCTGAAGGTGGAAGGCGAGATAACGCAGTACCAACAGCGCAACAAGTCCGTTTCCGCTGACGGATATTCAGCGCAGACAGAGTTGTCCATGACGGTAAACGTACGATTTACCAACAACGTCAAGCACGACGAGGACTTTGAAAGGACCTTCACCGCTACGGCATCCTACGAGACAACGCAGAGTCTGGCCTCCGTGCAGGAAGAACTGGTGACACAAATGTGCAAGGATATCTGCGACCAGATATTCAATGCCACCGTTGCCAACTGGTGATAACAGCCAGGCTGTTACCATAATAGATATAAGGTATATAGGAAAAGAACCTAAGACGCTAAACAGTGAATATTCAAGAGCTGACACAACATCCCGAACTTCTCAACCGAGAGACTCTCTATGAGCTTCGGCGAATGACGGCGTTATATCCCTATTACCAGCCAGCAAGGCTCTTGATGATAAAAAATCTCTACCTGCTGCATGACCCCTCGTTTGACGAGGAATTGCGCAGGGCGGCGATATACTTCACCGACAGGAAAATCCTGTTCAACCTTGTGGAGTCTGCTCACTACAGGCTGAAACGCAAGTCACCTCGCAGTTTCTCTGCCGCACCAGACAGGAGAGTAAGCGCAGAGGTCGAGATAGGGGAGTCGCGCACCGTGTCGCTCATAGACTCCTTCCTTAGTTCCATTCCCGAAGATGCGGAAGCAGGGAAAGAAAGGAACGCCACAGAGACACGGCCGGAAGAGAAACGTAGAAAGCCTACGGCGGCAGATGCCACCGTGGACTATGTGGCATACCTGCTTGCGACAGACTTTGAGGAACTGGCGGAAACGCCAGATAGCGAGGAACATACGGCACTCGCTAACACCGAGATGAACGGTGGAGCACTGATAGACGCGTTTATAAACAACGAGAACGGACGCATAACATTGCAGGACGAACCAGAATACCTGCCAGAAGTGCCCATAGTTGACAACAGTGAGCGAGAGCCAGAGGAGGAATACCTCACTGAGACGCTTGCGGGGATATATATAAAGCAGGGCAGATACAAGAAAGCCCTTGACATAATGAACCGCATAAACAAGAAGGCAACGAAGAAAAACCTTTACTTTGAAGACCAAAAAAGATTTCTCGCAAAACTGATAGCAAACCAGAAAACAAAATAAACAACTAAAAATAAAACAAAAAGAACAACAATGTACACATTATTCGTAATTCTTATCGTGTTGGCATCACTGCTGATGATTGGTATCGTACTCATTCAAGAGTCAAAGGGCGGCGGTCTGGCATCAGGCTTCTCAAGCGCTAATTCTGTGGCAGGTGTGCGCCAAACGACGCAGTTCATTGAGAAGGCAACATGGGCACTCGCTATCGCAATGGTGGTTGTAAGCATCGCTTGCGCATACGTAGCACCGACAGCAGCCACCGAAGGCTCTGTGATAGAGAACGCGGCAGTAGAGCAGGCTACCACTAACCCTAACAATGTACAGGGATTTGGCGCAACAGAACAGAAGGCAGCGCCAGCACCTGCCAACGCAGAAAAAGCACCTGCGGCACCTGCTCAGCCAGCAAAGTAAAGTGCGGCAGCGCCACCCTTTTGCCGTAATGCTAAGACACTGCGCACAGAAGATATGGTGAAGCTCATCGTTCCAATATCGCTCATATTCTTAGGAATACTGAGTGACTGCTACATATTCCATCGTTACATTAACTTTCAGTCAGTGTGGCGATGGATTTGGTGGCTTCCTATGGCACTGATAGCAGGCTTCGTGTTTTACTTTCTCTTTTTCGGGAAAGGGGTTGGGCAGGAGTATAACACCGTCAATGCTTTCCTTCTCTTGATAGGATTGGTATGTATCCCCAAGGTGCTGTTTGCCCTTTTCTCACTCATCCCGAAGGTAGGCACATGGATTGGTATGCTTACAGCGCTGGGTGTCGTGTGGATTATACTGTGGGGCATATCGTTTGGCTTTGCGAAGTTGAAGGTGCGCCACATCGTTTACGAAAGCCCTTTCGTGCCAGAGGCATTCGATGGCTATCGCATAGTGCAGTTCTCTGATGCCCATATCGGTACCTTCAGAGGATTATACCATCGCTTGTTGCAAGAAGGGATAGACACTATCAACGCCCTTAAGCCAGACCTTGTGTGCTTTGTGGGCGATATAGAGAACTTTTCCCCGTCAGAATTGGAGCCCCATGCCAATGCGTTGTCCTCGCTGAAGGCTACAGACGGCGTGCTAAGCATCATGGGAAACCATGACTATTCCACGTACGTCAAGCAGTCGGCAAGGGAAAGAATGGCTGCGGTAGCCAAGACGCGTCAGTTGCAACGCTCTTTCGGATGGAACCTATTGGAGAATGGTCACTGCGTGATATACCGCGGAAACACTGTCGGTGCAGGTAAATTATGCCGCGACTCCATCATTGTCGTGGGTGAAGAGAACTGGGGTAAGCCCCCTTTTCCGCAGTTAGGTGACCTTCATAAGGCACTGAACGGTTTGCCACTGCATGGCAAGAGGATAAGGAATGAGGCGGAAGCCCCCATATTCTCTGTCATGCTGTCACATGACCCTACAGCGTGGAGGGAGCATATACTGCCCTTCTACCATCCAGATATAACGCTTTCAGGGCACACTCACGGCACGCAATTCTCGCTATTCGGGTGGAGTCCTGCCTCAATGGTTTATGAAGAGTGGGGAGGAGAGTACTATGACGTTGACAAAGATGTGGAGTTGCCGCAGCGACAGCGTCGCCTGCTGAGCGTCTCCACGGGCTTCGGAGGCAACTTCCCCTTCCGTTTCAATATGCCAAGGGAAGTAGTACTTATCACTTTGAAGCACAAAAACTGAAACCAACTAATACTTTGCTAATATGAAAAGACTTGTTTACAGCCTGTTGATGGTAGCATTGACGGTCGTTACAAATGCGCAAAACGCTGATTGGCAGCCAGTCAGCACATGGCCATTTACATTCGAGCAGTTCCAGAAAGCTGTGATATACACCAGCCCGGCAAATATGATTGTCAAGGCAAATGCCAATGTTCATGTAGCGGGTAGCACCCTTTGGTACGAGAGCAACGGCAAGAAACTCGAAGCGAAGCAGGGCACTGTGAACAAGGTCGTATTCCCGGACAGCACCGTTTACTACAATGTATTCAACAAACTATGTCGCGTACTTAGTGAAGATACTATCAACGGTAAGGTCTGTCGCCTGTATATGGCGGAGATAGTAGATAAGCCTCTTTATGAAGAAATGGTGCGTACCAACAGGCAGAGCACCATGATGATGCTCGACTTTGCCCCCGGTCTGGCCGACCTTGCCAGCAGTGTGGCAGACAATGAAGGCGTAAGGAACGTGGAACAGGAGCCCCTGCCTATGTGCAACAAATTCTATATGCTCTACAATGATGAGATATTCGAGGTCACAGAGAGCAACATCCTTAAGCATCTTGCCACCAAGCAGGAACGCAATACCTATCGTGGCTTTACGCGCTCGGCAGAGATATTGTATGGCAGCAAGCAGTCCATACTCAACGTTTGGAAGACTTTTTTCGTGAAATAACACACTGGACGATACTAACACATCATTATAACCAACAGCTAACGTATGAAAAAGACAACATTACTGACAGCACTCATTGCACTCAGTTCTTCCCTATGTGCCGTTCAAGGCAATGCGCAGGGCAAGAAAGAACAGGGTGACATTTGGCTTGACATAAACGGAGTGCGCGACCTTACCGCTGACTCCATAGACATTGCCAACCAGGCGCGACCCGTGCCAGGCTCTTCCCGTAAGGGTAACAATCCCGTACTATTCCTCGTGGGCAACTCTACCATGCGTACAGGAACCCGTGGTAACGGTGATAACGGACAGTGGGGATGGGGGTATTACGCCCACGAATATTTCGATGACAGTAAGATAACGGTGGAGAACCATGCCCTTGGTGGCACTTCACCACGCACCTTCTACAAGTCGCCGGAGCTGTGGCGGCGCACTCTCAGCGGTGTAAGGAAGGGCGACTACGTGTTCCTTGAGCTGGGACACAACGACAACGGCCCTATTGACGAGGTGCGTGCGCGTTCCAGCTACCGCCCCAACGGCAAGCTGAGCCTTGGCGACGACTCCGTCATCATATATAATAAGGTAAGGAAGTGTCAAGACACCGTCTATACCTTCGGTGGATATACGCGCCGTTTCATCAACGAAGTGCGTGCTAAAGGCGCAACCCCCGTGCTGTTTACCCTTACCCCTCGCAACGCATACGAGGAGAAAGACACCAATCGCATACAGCGTAAGCTGTCAGACTTCACCCCTGCCATCTTTGCTATAGGAAAGGAGATGAACGTGCCAGTGATAGACCTCAACGACATTTCCGCCCGCAAACTTGAGACATACGGCAAGTGGAAGACCGACTATCACTTCTATCGTGACAAGATACACTCTTCCGCCTTTGGAGCAAGGATGAACGCTGAGTCGGCGGCAGAGGGTCTGGCAGCCTGCAACGACCCGCAGGTTGGGGAACTGAAGACATATCTCATCACCGAAAAGGTGTTCCCAAATTATGAGGACAAGCTCCTTGCATGGGAACCCAGCAACTATGACAAGAAGGGCAACGTGGTGCCCAAGACCAAGACACCCGAAGAGAAGAAGAGCAAGGTGCGCATCTATCTCTGCGGCGACTCTACCGGAAAGAACGAAGACAAGAAGCCCGACGGTATGTGGGGCTGGGGCTCACAGGCATACACGGTGTTTGATGAGTCTAAGTGCACCTTCATAAACAGCGCAAAGGCAGGTCGTTCCACCCGCACCTTCCTGCTTGAAAACCGTTGGGAGGAGGTCTATCGCACCCTGCGTCCCGGCGACTATGTGCTCATACAGTTCGGACATAACGACATTGGCGGCATAGACAAGGACAAGGAGCGTGGCGTGATAGCGTGCGCCAAGGACACCAGTCATGTCTATCATCTTAAGAGCAACGGCAAGAACCTCGTGGTCTATTCATACGGATGGTATCTCCACAAGATGATTGTTGACTGCAAGGAGAAGGGCGCGATACCCGTAATCCTCTCTTTCACCCCACGCAACGAATGGCATGAAGGCAAGGGAGAAGTTCGCGGCACCTTCTATCCCGTCAACGAGAAGAAAGGCAAGTACTACATAGAGCGTCGTAACGACAACTACATACCGCAGTGGTGCAAGCAGGTAGCGGAAGAAAATGGCGTGGAGTTCATCGACATCCACAATATCTCCGCAGACTTCCTCGACAAGAAGTGTGGCAGCAAGGCGAAGGCGATGGAGTACTTCAACCACGACCACACCCACACCTCACTCCTCGGTGCCCGCAACAATGCTCAGAGTTTGAAGAAGGGTATCATCGACACCAAGTCCCCATTGGCGGAATACCTAAAGTAAACATCCTTTCATATAGGTGGGTTCTGTTAATAGAGATAAATCGGAAATCTGCCAAATAGCATTAATAGAACCCACCTATAATGCCCCGCCCCGGCTACAGCGTCATGTTGTGGTCGGGGGCGTTTCCCGTTTTTAACGGCAGGAAAAACTTGTAAAACTTTGTTTATTTAAGTTCAATGATGGTGCGCTCTCAGAGAAAAAAGCGTAACTTTGCATAGGCATTCGCCAACAGAGAGAGTAATGCTAATCACCAACCAATAAAAGGTTTATGTTACTATGAAGAAGATTTTGTTTATCATTGGTTCCCTCCGCGAGCAGTCGTTCAACAGAAAGCTCGCGGCAGAAGCAGAGAAGATGCTCGAAGGCCGTGCGTCAGTAGAATACCTCGACTATTCGGATGTGCCGTTTATTAACCAAGACATAGAATTTCCCGCGCCAGAGGCAGTGAGGAGGGTTAGGGAAAAGGTGGCGGAGGCTGATGCGCTCTGGATTTTCTCGCCCGAGTACAACTACAGCTATCCCGGTCACTTGAAGAACCTCATCGACTGGCTCTCGCGCCCGGTGGTGGCAGGCGACCGCCAGACACCCCTTGCCATCAACGGCAAGAAGGTTGCCCTTAGCGGGGCAGGAGGCGCGGCAGCCACGGCCAAGTGCAGGGCAAAGCTGACCGAGCTGCTCACGTTGCCGTTCATACGCGCCGATGTCATGGCGGAGCCGCAGACGGGCATACAGTTGAACGTGGAGGCGTGGAAGGAAGGACGCATGGTCCTTACCGAAGAACAGAAGGCAGCCCTTAAATCGCAAGCAGACGCTTTCCTTGAATATATCATGGCGACAGCATAGCCATTAACTGCAAGTACCACTATGTGTAAGAACAATATGAAGCGCATATCCCTCTATGTGGCATCAGTCATGTTCGCGTTCATCCGCCTGAACGCTTTCGCCCAGCCGTCAGACAGGGCAGGGAGTGACAGCCTGCCCGACAATTACGGCGTGTGCCTTTATGCCGGCGGCGAAGCCACGGGCGTAAGGATGGACGAACCGTTTGCGATGCACAGCATAATGAAATTCCCCCAAGCCGTCTATGTGGCACACTGCATGGAGAGCCGGAAGATACCGTTGCACGAGACGGTCAGGGTAAGGAAAAGCGAACTTATGCAAGACACTTGGTCGCCAATGCTCAGGATGTTTGAAGGCGAAAAAGACTTTTCTTGCGCCGAGCTGCTCGGGCTGTCACTGGCGCAGAGTGACAACAACGCCTGTGACATACTGTTCCGCCGCTTCGGAAGCCCGGCGCAGGTGGAGGCTTACCTGCATGAGCTCGGGTTCACGGGAATCCATGTGCGGTGGACGGAGCAGGAGATGGGGGAGGCCCCGAGCCGTTCCGCCGCCAACAACTGCACGCCCAAGGACATGGCGCGCCTCTTCGCATGGTTCTGCCGCAAAAGGGAAGAGAACGAATACCTGCGTTTCGTATGGGAAGCCATGACAGCCTGCCAGACAGGGACAGGGCGCATAACCTCCGTCATACCAGAGGGCTGCGTGTTTGTCCACAAGACGGGTACGGGCTTTCCGTCGGCTGATGGCAGGCAGGACAGGAACGACGCCGGTGTCATAATCATGCCTGACGGCACCTGCAAGGTGCTTGCCGTCTTCGCCCCACAGAGCATACGCGAGGGCGACGTGGCAGCCATCGGAAGGAAACATCTCGGCAGGTGAGGGCGGCAGCCGTGCATGTCGTACGCAATAGCATAGAGATTACACTGCAATAGCATAGAGATTACGCCGCAATAGCATAGCGTTTACTCTGTGAAAGCATAGCTTTTGCAGTGTGATGGCATAGCGATTGCGGCGTAACGGCATCCTGCGTGTCAGGGTATGGCATATAAAAGCAAAGCGGCAACCGTAACTTCTGCGTTACGGCTGCCGCTTTTCGGGGTGCCCGATGGGACTCGAACCCATGACATTCAGAACCACAATCTGACGCTCTAACCAACTGAACTACGGGCACCATGAATATGTCTTGCAATCAGTCGTTGCGAGGAAAAACCCGTGCACGTTTCTGATTTGCGAGTGC
>JALFOF010000091.1 GCA_022773825.1 Prevotella sp. | reverse complement strand
TTGTTCTTCTTCCATAGCTTGTTATTGCTTACTGTCGTTTTCCCTTATCTCTACGCGGCGTATCTTGCCGCTGATTGTTTTCGGAAGTTCATTGACAAACTCCACTATTCTGGGATATTTGTATGGCGCGGTCTCACGTTTTACGTGGTCTTGCAATTCTTTTTTCAGTGCGTCTCCAGCCTTATCCTTGTATTCTTCGGCAAGAACGATGCTGGCTTTTATTATTTGTCCGCGTATCTCATCGGGGACAGCGGTTATGGCGCACTCCACCACAGCAGGGTGACTCATCAGTGCTGACTCTACCTCAAACGGGCCTACACGGTATCCAGATGTCTTGATGACATCGTCAGCGCGTGAGACGTACCACAGATAGCCTTCCTCATCGTAATATACAATGTCGCCCGTGAAGTACATTCCGTTTTGTATTCTCTTCTCGGTCATTTCGTCGTTGCGGTAGTAGCACTTGAAGAGACCGAGTGGTTTCTTTTCGCCTACGCGGATAACGAGTTCTCCGTGCTCCATGGCTTTTACCCTTTCGCCCTGTTCGTTTACCACGTCGATGTCGAACTGAGGGTTGCGTACGCCCATTGAACCTGGCTTCGGCTTTACCCATGGGTACGTGCCCACCACGAGTGTGGTCTCCGTCTGTCCGTAAGACTCATATATTGTTATGCCAGTCTTCTGTTTCCACTCGTCGAATACGCTGGGGTTCAGTGCTTCGCCAGCCGTGGTACACCATTCAAGGGAGGTGAGATTGTATGCCGA
Source organism: Prevotella sp. (assembly GCA_022773825.1). GTDB lineage: Bacteria > Bacteroidota > Bacteroidia > Bacteroidales > Bacteroidaceae > Prevotella. Next base: position 4,738 of record JALFOF010000091.1, on the reverse strand, counting down.
AAGGTCCTCACGTATGAGGAAACGATATATCGTTGGTGGAGCGCAGAAGGAGGTGATGTGATTGTCTTGGATAACCTTCAGCAGGTCGGCAGGGTTGAAATGCCCCTCGTAGTCATACACGAAGACTGTGCCGCCCGCCAGCATTTGTCCGTAGAATTTGCCCCATACCGCTTTTCCCCAGCCAGTGTCGGCCAGTGTCAAGTGCAGTGAACCTTCGTGAATGTTATGCCAATACTTTGCTGTTATGATGTGAGCCAATGGATAGGAAAAGTCGTGCATCACCATCTTCGGTTCGCCTGTGGTGCCGCTTGTGAAGTAAAGCAGGAAATTATCCGTCACTTTGTTGCGTGCGGGTTGTACGAAAGTGTCAGCTTCTTCTATGCCCCTCCAATAGTCGAACCATCCGTTAGGCACGGTAGGGCCTATTGATATGCAGTGCCTCAGTGTTGGACTGAAGCGTCGTGCTTTCTGTACATGGTTGAGTACCTGCGGGTCGCCGCAGGCAATGATGCAACTGATGCTCGCCATGTGGCAGCGGTACAAGATGTCTTTGTCCGTGAGCATGTGTGTAGCAGGTATTGCTACAGCCCCAATCTTATGCAGGGCTACCATGGTGTACCACCATTCAATGCGGCGTTTCAGTATAAGCATCACACGATCCCCTTTCTCCACACCGATGCCTTGCAGGAAAGCGGCGCAACGGTCGGTGGTGTTCTTGAAGGCACGGTAGGTGATGTGCTTCTTCTCGCCACGGTCGTTGACCCACATTATAGCTTCTTTCTCGGGCATCTGCTCGGCATATACGTCAATTACGTCATAGCCAAAATTGAAGTCATCGGGTACTTCCACATTGAAATTTTGGAGAAAGTCCTCGTATGAAGTAAAATGTTCCTTTTGTAGGTATTTTTCTATCATTTTTTCGTTTTAATGTTTGCTAAATGCGATGCAAAAGTATTAAAACGCCAAATAATAGATAGGAAATTAACTTTAATTAATTCTGAATTGTCGTTTTTGGCTTCCGAACCGTGGTTATCTATCAAGCCATTTGCGCACTTGCACTTTTCGTGTGCGACTGATGATAATCTCTGGTGATTGTTTCGTTTTAAGTTTGAGCAGCTCTTTGCCGTTGACAAGCCTTTCCATGCCGCTGACCAGTTCTGCGGGGACTATGTATTTGCGGTTTACGCGCATGAATTTCATGGGGTCAAGTTGTCCTGCCACCACTTCGAGCGACATGTCAATGGGGCATGATGTGCCATCAAGCAGCACGAGATATGTGGATTTATGTTCTGATACGATGTACTGTATTGTGGAAAGTGAAATAGTCCTTTCACCGTTGAATGATTTCACCACAAATCGTTCACGGTACCCGTTGTGCTGCATTTTCTTTATCCGCCCTTCTTCTTCTTTCAGTGAACGTTCTCTTGCCGCGATGAGTAGGTGTGCTTTTCGCATAGCTTCCGCAAGGCATCCGTCGCCTATAGGCTTGACAAGGTAAGAGAGGCTGGTGAAGTCGAACGCTCTCAGTGCGTGGCTTCCAGAGGTGGCGGTGAATATTATAGGTACGTCGGCGGGAGCGTAGGTCAGAGCGTCGAAACAGAGACCGTCGTTCAGTTCCACATCGGCAATGATGATACTGATGTCGTGGTGTAGCGAGAGGTACTCGCGTCCCTGTTCCACTGACGGTATCGGACCTATTACATCATACTCGGGGTTCATCTCTTCCAGAGTGTGCCGCAGTAGGTGGAAATTGTAGATTTCGTCTTCAAATATCAGTATTTTCATTACGCTTGCCTTATTAGATTAGTGGTAGTAAGGAATAAGGTGGCAGGCTTCTGTCAGCCCATCCTGCCAATTCGCTGTCAGATATAGAACTCCGCCTCGTTTACCAATCCTGCCCTAAAAGCATATTTCATGGCATCATGGGCGCAGTTCACGCCGAGTTTGCGAAATATGTTCTTCCTGTGCGAGTTGATAGTGTGTATGCTTGAGAACCTCTCCGTGGCAATCTCTTTCGTTGTTTTCCCCAGCGCAATGGCTTTCAGCACCTCCCTTTCCGTCTGTGTAAGGTCGTCCTTCTGCCTTTCCTGCACCACGGCACTTTGCAAAAGCACCTCCGTCGCATGCTGTGCTATATACCTCTCACCGTGCATCACATAGCGCAGAGCTTCGCGCAAGATGTCTATTGGCGAGTCTTTGTATGCCACCCCTATACGCTGTGTCTCATAAAGCACGTATCGCAAGAAGTCAGGTGTCAACTCCTCGCTCAGCAATAACCACGATGTGTTGGGGTTAGCTTCGCTGAGTATCACGAGACTCTCGTTGTTGGCAAAGTCAAACAGCGTATAGTCCAATACTATGGCGGTGCGCTTCTCGTCCCTCAGTAGGGCGCTAAGCCTCTGCTTGCAGTCGGCGTACGCTACCTCCATGTTCTCAGCGCCAGTGATGCTCTTGGCAATGGTTTCCACTGCAAGTGCCGTGAGAGGTTGGTTGTCCGCTATTATTATTCGTGCTACATTCATATATTTCCCGTTTCCACACAGCATCCTCTCTAAGTTAAATCGCGGCGGAGAGGTGCTGTTTTTTTGTGTTTCTGTGTGCAAAGTTACTATAAAAAGTCGGAACTCACAAGAAAAACTTACCATGAAATGTGCGGAAAAGCCCACAAAAATTTGGCTATGTGTAATTTATTCTTTAACTTTGCAAGCAGCAATAAAGGTTGTTTAGTTGTTTAGTCGTTTAGTGGTTTAGTTGAATGTAGGAAAGAGCCAGAACCATCCAACCCCCCAAACCACCCGCTCGGCTCTGCCGCTTCGCCCAGCGAAGAAACCACTAAACCACCACCAACCAAACCACTAAACAACTAAACAACTAAACCACTAAATTAAATACTATGTTAGAAGAAAAAGACCTCCAGCAGCTGGCAGCGAAAGGCATCAGCCAGCAACAGATTGAAACACAGCTCAAACAGTTTGAAACAGGTTTCCCCTTCCTTAAGCTCGAGGCAGCAGCCTCAATAGGCCACGGTATCATGGCACCCTCAGCGGAAGAGGCTGACGGCTACGTAAAGGCATGGGAAGAATACAAGGCCTCAGGCAAGCAGATAGTGAAGTTCGTCCCCGCGTCAGGAGCGGCAAGCCGTATGTTCAAGGATATGTTCGCCTTCGTGGACGCGGACTATTCCGAGCCAACCACGGACTTCGAGAAGAAATATTTCGCACGTATCAAGGACTTCGCGTTCTATGATGAGCTTGACGAAGTGTGCAAGAAGAACGAGGGCAAAAGCATCGAAGCACTCATAGCCGAAGGCAACTACAAAGCCGTGGCAGCCAACATGCTCAGCGCCAGCGGTCTTAACTACGGTCAGTTACCCAAAGGCATGCTGACATTCCACCAATATGAAGACGGCGCGCGCACGCCAATGGAAGAGCACCTCGTAGAAGGCGCGCTCTACGCCGCTTCCAACGGCGAAGCCAACGTACACTTCACCGTCAGCCATGAGCACCTGCCATTCTTCAAACAGAAGGTCGCCGACAAGATGGCGAAATACGAAACAAAGTACGGAGTGAAGTACAACATCTCCTTCTCCGAGCAGAAACCCTCAACAGACACCGTGGCGGTGAACCCCGACAATACCCTGTTCCGCAACAGTGACGGCACGCTGCTCTTCAGACCCGCCGGTCATGGCGCGCTGATAGAGAACCTCAACGAAATCAATGCCGACGTAATCTTTATAAAGAACATTGACAACGTTGTGCCCGACCGCCTCAAGCCCGAGACCGTGCAGTGGAAACAAGTCATAGCCGGCGTGCTTGTCACGCTCCAGAAGAAAGCCTTTGAATATGCCGGCGTACTCGAAAGCGGGCAGTACGACCACGCCAAGCTCGAGGAAATCATACGTTTCGTGCAGCAAGACCTCTGTTGCCGCAAAGGCGACATCAAGGAACTGGAAGACGCGGAACTCGTCATCTACCTCAAGAAAAAGCTCAACCGCCCTATGCGCGTGTGCGGAGTAGTGAAGAATGTGGGCGAGCCAGGCGGCGGACCGTTCCTCACCTACAACCAAGACGGCACCGTGTCACTGCAAATCCTTGAGTCAAGCCAGATAGACAAGAGCAACGAGGAGTACATGAAGATGTTCACCACCGGCACACACTTCAACCCCGTTGACCTCGTATGCGCCGTGAAAGACGCCAAGGGCAATGCCTACAACCTCCCAGACTACGTGGATGTAACCACAGGCTTCATCTCCTCCAAGAGCAAGAACGGCAATGAGCTGCGCGCGTTAGAACTGCCAGGACTGTGGAACGGCGCTATGAGCGACTGGTCAACAGTGTTCGTTGAAGTACCCCTCGGCACGTTCAACCCCGTCAAGACCGTCAACGACCTGCTCCGCGACCAGCATCAGTAAGCCCCATGGCGAGCCACAACGACCTCGGACACTGGGGTGAGGAGGTGGCGGCGGAATATCTCTCCCGAAAAGGATGGTACGTAAGGCATCGTGACTGGCGCAGCGGTCATCGCGACATCGACATCACAGCCATCGACGAAGACATGACAACACTGCTGATAGTGGAAGTAAAGACCCGTGCCACAGCAGCGACGGGAGAGCCCGACAGAGCCATCGACTCAGACAAGCGCAACAACATTATATGTGCGGCGGCGGACTACGTGAGGCTGTTCCATCTGGAACACCTCATGGTCCGCTACGACACAATATCGGTAATAGGAACGCCCG
>JALFOF010000044.1 GCA_022773825.1 Prevotella sp. | reverse complement strand
GACGGGGATTATTTCGTAACTTTGCACTCGTCAACTTGTATTTCATGTTTCAGCGTTTATTAATTCATGTTTAACTAAAAAAGGAAAGGTTTTTAACTATGGCTATTCAGTATGTTACGTACAAAGATGCTCGCAAGGAGGGCACAGGACTGTACTATGGCAGGGCTATCCATCCATCAACGGTGAACCTTGAGAAGCTTGCTGAGAAAATTCAGCGCACGTGCTCGCTGACTAAGGGCGACGTGTTAGGAGTGTTGAAGCAGTTGGTGGTGGTGATGAAGACGCGTCTGGAGAACTCGCAGAAGGTGGAGCTGGACGGTCTGGGCACGTTCCGCCTGCGGTTTGACACCAAAGGCACGTCGGAGGAAGAGAAGTTCAAAGCGGCTAACATCAAGCGTGTGACCTGCGCTTTCCTCGCCAAGGGTAAGTCGCAGAACGGTGTGCGCACGCGCACGTTCCTCGACAAGGTGCAGTGGGTGAAGGCCAACTAAGCCGTGTGTGTGTGTTTGAAAGTGTTTAACGAAAGAAAAAGGAGGAAAGGATTATGGCATTGTTTTACAAGACAAAGAAGGACGCTCGCAAGGAGGGCACGGGGCTTTACTACGGTGTGCCGGTATATACTGGCAGAGTAGGGCTGGAGCAGCTGGCGAAGGAGATAGAGCAGATGTGCAGCATGACGGAGTCGGACGTGATGGCGGTCTTGGTGGAGCTCATCTCGGTGATGAACGACGAGCTGAACGTTGGCAACAAGGTGAAGCTTGATGGCTTTGGCACGTTCCAGATTAACATGCGCTCCAAGGGCATTTCGGTGGAAGAGGAGTTTGGCGCTGAGAATATCAGGGGTGCTGCGTGCGTCTTCACCGTTGAGCGTCGCCGTCCGTCGAATTCGAAGAAGTACATCCGTGCTTTCTGCGAGGACGTGAAGCTGGAGAAGTGGAAGTATTTGAAGCCCGTACCCGCTGTTGGCGCATGAAGATGAAGGAGTTCATAAGCATCGTGACGCTCTGCTACGGCATGGCATTGTCGGCATGGGCGTTGTGCCTGCCGCCGCAGGGCGTGATTGACGGCTCAGTGCTGAACCTCATGGCGCAGCTGTTGATTTTCGCTGGGGCTTGCCTTGGGCTGGACGTATATATCAGAAAGGTGCTTAGCGAGAGAACGAAAGAGAAAGGAGGAAAGCGAGATGACGAGTGAGGCTAAAAACAAATGGTCTGTTGTTATCAACATTGCGTTAACTACTCTGACGGCTATCTTGTCGGCGCTGGGGTTCAGCGTGGGTTAAAAGGTTGTTTTTATGTTATTGTGTTTGTTGGCGATTATTGTTCCGCCCTTGACGTGATGTCAGGGGCGGATTTTGGTGTCTTTCTTGCTGTGCAAGCGGCAGAGCCGAGCGGGTGTATTGGTGTCTTAGGTGTCTTTGGTGTATTTGGTGTCTTTGGTGTCTTTGGTGTCTTTGGTGTCTTCGGTGTCTTTCTTGCTAAGGCAAGCGGCAGAACCGAGCGGGTATCTTTCTTGCGAAGAAGGTGCGGAGCCGAGTCAGAAGGGGTATCCTATGGCGAAGTTCAGGCACTGTGCATCCTTAAACTTGGGTATGTTGAAGAATCCGCCTGTAGCGGTCTTGTAAGGGGTGTGGATGGCGAAGCCCCAGTCTATGCGGAGCACGAAGAAGTCGAGGTCGTAACGTAGTCCACAGCCTATATCTATGCCGAGGTCTGCCGCGTGTGTTGAACCGAAATCGGAAGGGATGCCGCCACCAGCACCGTCAGCAGCGGTGTTGCCTTGGGCAGACAGGGCATCACGCATGGCGGCAATGGCTTCGCGCCTATGCTTGCTGGTGTACCATACGTTACCTGCATCAAGGAAGAGTGCGCCATAAAGTGAGCCAAAGAGGTGGGGACGGTATTCGAGGTTCAGCACCATCTTGAGGTCGCCGTTGTGGTAGAGGTAGGCGAGCTCTTTGTCGTCGAAGTGCACGCTGCCTGGGCCGAGGCTGTGCATGGGGAAGCCACGCAGGTCGCTGCCGCCGCCGATGAAGAATTGCTCGGAGTAGGGCACGGCGGAGGAGTTGCCGTAATGGAGGACGATGCCGCCGGAGAGGTGGGCAACGAGGCTGCTCTTGCCGCGCATGGTCCACGTCTTGCGCAGGTCTGTCTCTACCTTGAAGAACTGTGAGTAGGGGGTGTGGAGGAGTTTCTTGTCTTTCTCTGTCCAGCGTTTGCCTACCATCATGTTGACGGTGCTGACGAGGTTGCCTGCCTCGGTGACAGTGGTTTCCCAGAAGAGGGGGTTGCGGCGGGACTGCGGCGAGGTGTAGGTGTAGCGGTAGCGCATGCGGGGTATGAGCTCATCGGTGCTGGCTATGGTGGAGGTGACGGACTGGGCGAGTTTGGCGTAGTAGTCGAGGGACTGGCCGGTGGTCTTGCCGTAGATGACGGAGAGGGGTGTGAACTGATGCAAGGAGGTGGTGGTGGGCTGGAAGGTGTAGGTGTAGTCGAGGGATAGGACGTTACGGTTGAAATAGCCTGCGCGTCTTATGGTCTCGCCAGCTATATTGATTGTAGTAGCAGGAGTGGTGTGCCAACGCTTGCGTTTGGGGAGCATAAAGTTTGGAGCAAGGAGCCTTGGGAGAGTGAGTGATAATGAGGTGGTGAAGTCGTAGCTACCGCCTGTGGTAGTGCCGCCACCTGTCTGGAACTCGTAACTGGCACCCAGTTCGGCAGATAGTAGCTCACCGCCACGGAAGGCGTTGCGCTTGGCAAATCCAAGTGTCAGCGCAGGACCGAGGCGTCCGTTGGTCTTGCCTCTGCCAGTGGCAGTGAGGCTGACATCGTAGGGTTTGTCGAGGACAGCATTGACGCTCATGTCGAGAATGCCTGCGCCAGCCCTCTGCGCGCCATATTTCTTCACCACGCTATCTGCCACCTCTACTATGTCGCCAGTAGTGGTGAGGCGAGGGGTGAAGGTGATGTCTACGTTGGAGAAGATGCCCATAGAACTGAGCTGGTTGATGGATGCTTCGTACTGGTCTTCGGAGAAGAGTGTGCCCGGACGTAGCTTTGTTGCGGCAAGGACGACACGAGGACGAAGGGGTGGCTTCTTGCCCGAGAAGCGTATAGTGAGGTATCGACGTTGCACGCTGTCGGTAAGGGTCTCGCGGGCTGTGCGGTTTATGCGTACCTCTGTCTTGCCTATTACCCACTTATGGGTTGCGAGTGAGGGCAGAGAATCGTGCATACGCACTTGTAGCTGAACGCGTCCTGGGGAGGAGAGCGTGTCGGCGAGGAATGTGGTATAGGGCTTTTGATAATAGTAGTAGCCGTTATTGCGTAACAGGTCGTATATTCTGGTGCGCTCGGCGTCGAGGTTGCTGACGGTGAAGGGTGCGCCGCTGAAGAGCAGGGGGGAGGGGTGGCTGCGCAGCAGGGTGTCGATGTGCTGGGGATAGCCTGCGTAGCTGACGGTGTCGAGGGTGTAGAGGTGCCCGAAGTTTACGTGGTAGCGTATCTTCGCGGTGCGGGGACGTGGCACGGTGTCGGTCTTGGTGGTCTTGGGGTTGCCCTCGGCGACGGTGTAGGTGACGTTGCCGTTGAAGTATCCGTTGCCTTGTAGTATGTCTTTTGCTATGGAGGAGCGCAGCGTGGGGTTGACGTTGCCCATGAGCACGGGGGCCTTGCCGAAGGTGCTGGTGAGCCATTTCTTAATGACGCCGTGGCTCTGGGAGCATGAGTTCCATATCCACAGCCCGTAGGGGAAGGGTGTGCGATGGTAGCTGGAGCCGAAGAGTGCGCCGTTGGGGGCGGTGGCGATGGCTGCCTCCACCTCTTCTTGGGTGGCAGACTGGTGGGCTGAGGGTTCGTAGCCTACGTACTCGGTGGGTAGGAGGCCTGTATATAGCTGCTCACCATCCTCAAGCGATGAGGTGGTGGAACAGCTGGCGAGGAAAAGGATGGCAAAGGTGCACCAACCTAATACTTTCAAACCTTTCTCTAAATATTTATTCATTTGCTTTGTCTTGTTTTTATTTCGTATTGTTTTGTGCAAGAACCAAAAACCTCTCCGAAAGACCTTAAACCTAAGACCTAACACCTAAAACCTTCAAACCTTTATTTCGTGTTGCCTTGGGGCGTGGATATCGTGTCTGTTAAGTTGCGCCTTGTATCGGGAATGGCTTGTGGTTTGAATTGGAATATCTCTCCGAGTGTCTGCACTTTCTTCTTCCAAAGGAAGCCTGCGCCGTACTGCCCTACGTAGCCTTCAAGGAAATCGTAAACGGAGCGGTTGTAGAAGAGGCGCAGATACTTGTTGGAGACATCGGACATGCGGTATTGCACTTCCACGTTGTCGAAGAAGGACTTGTTCTGCCCTGACACGTCGGGACCCGTGGAGATTTTGCCTCCTACGGAGATGGAGAGGCGGTTGTTCCAGAAGCGCTTGGCAAACTTGAAGCTGTAGTTGGTGTGCATGGTGCCGTCTTCCTCTGTTGAGTTGTCCATACCGAAGGAGAGGTCGAGGGTCTTCAGGGCGGAGCCGGCGATGCTGCTTATCTCTGCCTGGAGGAAGGAGTTGAGGGCGGAGTTCATGGAGAAGGTGGAGGTGTTGCCGTCGGCGAGATACATGCCCGTGGTGAGCATGGTGACGGCGAGTTTGCCGCGCTCTTCCTTGGACTTCATGTTGAGTTCGTCGGTGACGGCGTTGTCTTCCGGTGCTTCTATGATGAACTCCAGTCCCATGTCGTTGATAGTCTTAGACAGGATGACGCCGGTGTTGAAGGTGACCATCCTGCTTCGTCCGCCATCGCTGACGGAGGCTTTCTTCGTCTCTTTTGCGGTGATGGCGAGGCGGGGGTTCATCATGTCGCCCGTGAACTCCACGTAGCTGCCGTTGGAGATGATGAAGGTCTTGAGCGGTATGACGGGCAGGGAGTATTTTATCTCACCCTGCGCGATAGTGTAGCGCCCGGTCATGGATGTCTGATTGCCGAGGTATTTCCATCGGAGGTCTCCCTCGCCGGTGATGTCGAGGTAGTTGTTGCGTGCGTCGTTGAGCCAGCATTTGACGTGGGAGCCGTTCCTTACGCTGACACTGACGCTGATATCAAGGCCGTCGATGGCGGGACGCACCGCCTCTATGGGCTCGCCGGCGCGGAAATCGGTGAAGGTTACAAGTTCTTTGAGGCGGTTGTCGTTGGAGAGGGGTGAGTCTCTGAGGATGTAATAGAGGTCGGTGGTGGGCAGCACGTCTATCTTTCCCCTTACACGCAGCTTGCTGAGCTCGCCATTCATGGAGGCGTAGAAGTTGACGTATGCTTTGCCGTATGCTTCGGAACGCCTCGTCTCCTTGGAGTCAATGAGCAGGAAATTCTCAGCTCTCATAAGCAGGTCGAGCTTGGCGTGGGCTGGGTCGCTGAAGTCGAGGGAGCCGTAGGAGGTGAGGGGCTGGTTGTTGTTGGCGTATATCTGGAAGTTCTCAAAGAGGAGCTTTGAGCCTGCTATGCGTATGGGGTCGTCGTCGAAGCGCATCCTTGTGCCGTAGGGCACGCTGATAAGGCTGGCTGATTCGAGATATAGTTCTCCGTCAACCTGTGGCGCACTGGTAGGTCCATGGATGGCAAGAACACCTTCTGCATAGCCTTCAAGACCGATAATTTGGTCGGGGACGAAGCCGTTGACTATCTGCATGGGGAACTTGTCGAACGCCATGTCGGCGTCTATCCGCGACGTGTCGAAGTTGTACGCGCCTTTGACGGTGGCTATCTCCCTGCCATCGAGTGAGAGTATGCCGTCGAGATGGTGAGAGCCGTCGTCGCGGGGCATATATACGAGCTCTGTGCCGAGGTTGCCTATGGCGCAGCCTTCGTAAACTAAACCACGGGTGTCGATGCTTGACGAGATGGAGAACGTCATGTCCTTGTCTTGCACGAAATGCAGGTCGCCGCCTAAAGAGCCTTCCACTCTTGGTGCGTAGGGTATGGAAGCGAGCAGCCTGCCGATGTTGAGATTGCTCAAAGAGAGTGTAAGGTCTTGCAGGCAGTCGGCGTTGTCCTCGCTGGTGGTGCTGTAAATCATTATGCCTGTGCCTTTTTCTGACAGCAGGCTTACGTCGGCGAAGACGCGGTTGTCGTGGTCGAGCAGTATGTAGTTGTCGTTCTTTAATTTGAAAGTCTCGTAGCCTATGACGGGGTCTTCGGGCGTGAGGTGGAAGCGCAAGCCGTCTTCCACCATTGCCGCCTCCATGCCCAACTTCAGTCCCACGGCACCGTCGGCGTCGCGGAACACGGTGTTCAGGGAGATGCCATGCTCCATTACCTCGCCGTTGAAGGCTACATTGAACACGTAGTCGTTGGGTGGTACGTTGCGGACATATCCTTTATAGGTTATGGAGTATGGGTCATTGCTGCTGTCAACCTTGACGCTGACGGTGTCTAACTGGTATCCTTGGGTAGAAAGTCCTTTCAACAGCACGTCGGCAGTGATGCCTTCCTCGCGTGATGTGTTCACCACCGCGTCCACTTCATCGTAATCCACGTCGTAATATCTGATGAAACGGTATATGGGGTTGTCCTTGGAGCTGTGCAGTGTCATACTCATCCTCGGCAGGGCATCTCGCATTTGTGTCTGGTCTATGGTGCGCTGTACGAACTGTTGCTTCATTACCTCCGTCAGTCTGTCGGTGATGCCGGATAGATGGCGATAGCCTCCCTGTGCGTTAAGACGCAGGATGAAGTCGCCGCAATATATTTTGGCGATGGTGGTGTCGCGGTCTGTGCGCAGGTCCATGGTGATGTCGTCGGGGCGGTAGGTCTTCGCGGAGTCGGTAAGCGCTATGTCGCCTATCGTACCCTGTAAGAGATGGTTGTCGCGGAAGTCGGACATTGCGTCCAAATGAGTGCATACAGACACCTTCAGCGGCTTGTCAACCAGGTAGAGGTTATAGAGGTCTATGTATGCCAGCTCCGTCATCAGCGTGGCATCCAGTTTCTTTGGGTTCAAGAGGGCGTCAAGATTTATCTTTCCGTCTATGAGTTTGTTGTGGGCATCGATGTCGGCTTTCGCCCTACCCTCTTTCAATAATACGCTGGCTTTGATGCCGTTAAGGTTGTATCGGGAGAAGTCAAAGTGACGTATCTCTGCCTCAGCCTTTGCCCACGTCTTGCTCGACAGAATGTCTGTGCCTTGCCCTGAGAAGGATGCCGTGCCGGTAAATGCTCCTATTGACATGCCTTTTAGGTAGTGGCCTATGTTTAGTCTGTCAGCCTTTATGTCGGCATTGTATGCCATGGCGGCGATATTCACCTTTGCCTTCGCCGACATATTGCCCCTACCCTCCGCAATGTTTAGCGCGAGGTTGTAGTCAGCGCCCTTTGCCGTCATATCGAGCACGGCATGAGTGGCGGGCAAACTGATGGCGGGGGCGATGCGTGCCACGAGTGCCGAGACATTCTGAGTATGCAAATCTGCATGAAGCGCGGCGGTGAAGTCGTTGGAATAGGGGTCGTTGGCAAGCTGCATAAAGCCCTCTGCGTTGCCACTGGCAGAGAGGGAGAATAGCGTAGGCATCTCGACGGACATGGTGTGTATGAGCACTCTCCGCAGGTTGCCCTCAGCTCCACCTTTTATTATGAGGGGGTATTCCGGCAACATACTGCCAAATTGTGCTGCCGACGTGCCATTGGTAAGCAACACTATGTCTCGCTTGCCGATGGAAGCGTCGATGTCAGCTTTTACCTTTCCCTCCCCCGACGTATTGTCAGCGGCAGGGGTGAAGGCATCAAGGTCCATCAACAGCCGCGCGCCGATATGGCTCGACGGCGTTTTCAGCATGCCATCGAGCCTCAGTTGCGTGGAGTCCATTGCCACATCGGCGGCGAGGGAGCTCAGTGTCAGTCCGCTTTTCTCTTTTGCCTCCGCGTATTTTACCTTCACCTTCAGCTCAGGGGAGAGGAAACGCAGAGAGTCAATGCCTATGTTTATATCGCTGAATGTAAGATGATTGGCATCCAGCACGCCGTTTGGCTCACGCCGCATGCTTTTGTTGTCATACTGCACGCTGCTTCCTCCAACCTTGCAACGCGCAAGCTCATAGAGACCTTGATGCAAGTCGAAGTTGCCTCCCGTCGCGATGATGCTGCCCACTTGCATCCCTACTTGCAGGGTGTCGCCTGGAAGATGCAGCAGGATGTCAGAGTTGTTGACGCTCAGCTCTCCAAGGCTTATCTTCCACAGGTTCTCTGCCACGGTGGTGTCCTCGGGTACGGAGTCCGTCAGCGCAATATCCAGATGCGCACCGTCAAGCACTGCCTTTCTTAATGCCACTCCATAGCCTCCGAGATCAACGTCAGCCACTGGCATGCCTCCCTCTAATGCCAAACGCCCTACTTCGCCTTTTATGAGAGCTTGAGGTATGAAATCCACGGTATTGAGTTTCAATCCTACCAGCTCCATGGCATTGGCGCATACCCTTGACTGAAACAATGGCAACAGTTGCACATCTACTACCGCACGTTTTACGTATGCTATGGTGTCCCATCGCTGTGGCAACGAGTCGTTATGCCTCACCGCCTTCACCCCTTCCACGCTGATGTCAAGCGGGAAAGCAAGGCGCACTCTCTCCACGGAGATATCCATTCCCGTGGCTTCCGATGCACTCCTGCCTGCGACATCCACCGCCCATTGCTGCACGGGAGGCAGGTATAGGGCAATGCACGCCATCAATATTGTCATCAAGGGGATGGCAACCAACGCAAGTCCCCATTTCGCTATCTTTGTCATTGTTTAGTTGTTTCGTTGTTTAGTTGTTTGGTGGTTTGGTTGGTTGTTTAGTTGTTTAGTTGGTTGGTTGGTGGCTTGGTTGTTATTTGGTTGTTTTTGTTTCTTCGGTGGTCAACTACATTTAACTAAACCACTAATCAACTAAACCACTAACCAACTAACCAACTACGCTGCAAAATTACGAAATTATTTTCAGAATAGAAAATTTTTTAGTACCTTTGTCCCCCAATGAAGCGAAACACGTTACACATCCTATATAATTTAGTCTTCGCCGCCTGTTTCCTGTTGCTCTGTTCGTGCAGTGGGACGAAGTTCTTGGGCGATGACGAACTACTACTTACCCATACCAGCGTAAGTTCTTCCGACCCTCATGTCCCCGTCAGCTCACTCTCGCAATATGTGCGTCAGTCCCCCAACACCAAATGGTTCTCCACACTGAAAGTACCCCTCGGCATATATTCCCTCTCTGGCAACGACACCACCAAGAGGGTAAACCGCTGGTTGCGCAAATGGGGTGAAGCACCAGTGGTGCTCGACACCTTGCTGACTCGCCAGAGTCTTACCAGCATAAGGCAGGCTATGTGCAACGCTGGCTACCTCGATGCCGAGGTGGAAGCACGCCAGACAGTGAAGGGTAAGCGTGTGAAGGTGGACTACCTCGTTACTCCACACCAACAATATACGCTTCGCGGATTGTCATACGACATAGCAGACAAGAGCATTGACTCCCTCCTCCGCGCCTCCGGACTGTTGCAACCAACCGGACAGCAGGGTACACCCAGCAAGGAACAACCATTCAGCGTCAATGCGCTCCACGAAGAACGCAACCGCATAACTAACTGGCTCACAGAGCATGGCTACCTTTTATTCAATAAAGAGGCTATAACCTTCCGTGTGGATAGCTCCAGACAGGAACACTTCGCCGATGTAACCATGCACCTCGGGCTATTCCGCCGCAGTTCCAGTGAGCCACTTGCCAGTCATCCACGCTTTTATATTCGCCACGTCACCCACCATAACGCTGCTTTCCTGCGCCCCCGCACTCTTGACATAAACACTCTGCTGCGCTCTGGCGACATATACCGTGAGAGCAATGTTCAGAAAACTTACGGCAAGTTTGCCCGCCTCGGAGCGGTGCGTTCCACCAATATCAAGATAACCGAGGCTACCGACAGCAACGCCACAGCGGCGGCAGAGGGATGGCGTGGTGCTGACGTTGACATACAGACAACACCACGCATGAGGCACAGCATACAGTTACAGCCTGAAGGTACTAACACCGCTGGCGACTTCGGAGCGGCTCTCTCCATGACATACGAAAACCGTAACGTCTTCGGCGGCAGCGAGACCTTCTCCTTACAGGCTCGCGGAGCGTTTGAAGCCATACGTGGTCTTGAGGGATACCAAAACGATAACTACACCGAATACAGTTTTGAGGGCAAGCTCGCCTTCCCCGAATTTGTCATCCCCGGCATAAGTCGCAGCTTCCAGCGCCGCCACAACGCTCGCACCGAGCTGCTGCTAAGCTACAACAGGCAAAATCGTCCAGAATTCCATCGACGCGTCTTCACCGGTACATGGCGTTACCGTTGGCAGGCATCATCAGGGAGGATGGGCTACCAATACGACTTCCTCGACCTCAACTATGTTTCCATGCCGTGGATTTCGGACACTTTCAAACGTGACTACCTCGACTCTTCCACTAACCGAAACGCCATACTGCGCTACAATTATGAAGACCTTCTCATTATGAAGATGGGCTTCTCCTTTACTTATAACGATGGCACTAATTTCTTGAAACTCAGTGCTGAGACGGCAGGCAACACTCTTGCCGGAGCTGCAAGGCTCTTCAAGTTCAGCAAGAACGATGAGGGACAATACAAGTTTGCCCTCGTAGCCTTCGCGCAGTATGCGAAGTTCGATGCTGACTATACCCACCTGCTCAAGCTGGACCATCGCAACGCTCTTGCTCTCCACGCCCGTATCGGCATAGCCGTGCCATACGGAAACAGTAGCATCCTGCCCTTTGAGAAACGATACTTCTCCGGCGGAGCCAACAGCGTAAGGGGGTGGAGCGTTCGTGAGCTCGGTCCCGGACGCTATCGCGGCACGGACGGACGCATAGACTTTATTAACCAGACGGGTGACTTCCGCATTGACCTCAACGCCGAGTTGCGCACCAACCTTTTCTGGAAGTTCCAAGGGGCATTGTTCATCGATGCTGGCAACGTATGGACGCTACGCAGCTACGCTGACCAGCCGGGGGGACAGTTGACGCTACGCAGTCTTTACGACGAAATGGCGGTGGCTTACGGTTTGGGGTTGCGCCTCAATTTCAATTACTTCATACTGCGCCTTGATATGGGCATGAAGGCCATCAACCCCTACTACACTACTACCAAGGAGCATTTTCCAGTGACTCATCCCAACTACAGTCGCGACTGCACACTCCACTTCGCCGTGGGTATGCCTTTCTGACCAGTCGTCTGCCGTATGCTTATATGGCTTTCCGAAACACGTCTCTAATCTCATACTGTGCAATCGCTATGATATTACTGTGCAATTACTATGATTTTACTGTATAATAGCAATGCTTTTACTGTGTAATCTCTATGCTTTTATATTTGTAGCCTTTAGAGACTCTGTGACGAAACATTTTGGCCTCTCTTTCAAGTGCGTAGAAATGATGAAATTAGGATTGCTGCGCTGCCCTTATAACTCGTACTGATTTTCTTAAACCCAAATCGGTCATTAGAGCCTAAACAGATTTTGTTTTATTGTCGAGCAGATTGGCTATCTTTGTAACGCAGGCATAGCGGGCTACGTCAAGTTACAAAGACAGGCAAGATGCCGACAAGAAAATAAAATCTGTTAGGAAACAACACAAAAACAAGAAGTTTTTAACTTTTGTGGTCTAATGACCGATTTGGGTTAAAGACGCGTCCCTTGACAAGTACTCCATAGTGGGGTTACGGTATATATAGCCAAAAAAGTCCGCCAGATGCTGTTTCGGTCATAGACCTCTGCAAACATCATAGCGGACCACCCACCTTAAAAATAATATTCTATTTCGTCTCTCTTATCATTTTCTGTGTGCAAAATTACATCATTTTCTAATCCTGACAAAACATTTTTTTGTCTATTGTGTACGCACACATACTTTTCTTGACTGATGTCAAAACTTCTTATTTTCTATATGTGTACAGTGCGTTTGGTATCAAACTGTTTATTGATGTGTAAATGGTGAGTGGGTGATGAGAATGAAAAAGCTCCCTTAGTGACTGACACCAAGGGAGCTATGGTTAGATTGAAGGTGTGAGATTTAACCGTTAACCTTCTTCATGTGTGCGATGAGCTCGAGAACCTTGTTAGAGTAACCAATCTCGTTGTCATACCAAGACACAACCTTTACGAAAGTATCCGTAAGAGCGATACCTGCCTTAGCGTCGAAGATTGAGGTACGTGTGTCACCGAGGAAGTCAGAAGAAACGACTGCGTCCTCTGTGTAACCGAGTACACCCTTCAGCTCACCCTCAGAAGCTTCCTTCATGGCAGCGCAGATTTCCTCGTACTTAGCTGGCTTAGCGAGGTTCACTGTGAGGTCAACAACTGATACGTCGAGTGTAGGAACACGCATAGACATACCTGTGAGCTTACCGTTCAGCTCAGGGATAACCTTACCAACAGCCTTTGCTGCACCGGTAGAAGATGGGATGATGTTGCCTGCTGCCGCACGGCCACCACGCCAGTCCTTCATAGATGGACCGTCAACGGTCTTCTGTGTAGCTGTGGTAGAGTGTACGGTTGTCATAAGACCGTCGGTGATACCAAACTTGTCGTTCAGAACCTTTGCGATAGGAGCGAGACAGTTTGTGGTGCAAGAAGCGTTAGAAACGAACTGTGTGCCCTTTACGTACTTGTCGAAGTTAACGCCGCAAACGAACATTGGAGTAGCGTCCTTTGAAGGAGCAGACATAACAACGTACTTAGCACCAGCCTGGATGTGAGCCTGTGCCTTCTCCTGTGTGAGGAAGAGACCTGTTGACTCTACTACATACTCAGCGCCAATCTCATCCCACTTAAGGTCTGCTGGGTTACGCTCTGCTGTTACGCGGATTGACTTGCCATTAACGATGAGCTTAGAATTCTCTACGTCTGCCTCGATAGTGCCTTCGAATGCACCGTGCATGGTGTCATACTTGAGCATGTAAGCGAGGTAATCTACAGGGCAGAGGTCATTGATACCTACAACCTCAATGTCATCGCGGTTCTGAGAAGCGCGGAAAACGAAACGACCGATACGGCCAAATCCGTTAATACCAACTTTTGTTGCCATTTTGTTTTGTTTGTTTAATAATGTGAATAAATCTCTTTACAATAATTATGTATTGCGTTACCCAACGTCTTGTTTTGACCGTAAACAAAGCCCCAGAAGACTGTTTTTTGCTTTCTGATGGCTTTTTTTTCGTTTACGTGTGCAAAGTTACGAATTTTTTTTTAATTTTGCACAAGGATTTAGTATTAATTTTTATAACAACAAGAAAAAATGGGTAAATTTGTACAAGAGTTTAAGGAATTTGCGGTAAAGGGCAACGCCATTGACATGGCTGTCGGCGTAATCATTGGCGGTGCGTTTGGAAAAATAGTAACAAGCATCGTCAACGATATCATAATGCCGCCTATCGGCTGGATCATTGGTGGCGTAAACTTCAGCGACTTGAAGGTGACGTTGCCTGCAGAGGAAATTGCTGGTGTGACAATGCCTACTGCCACCATTAACTATGGTAACTTCGTACAGACAATTATTGACTTTACCATCATTGCCTTGTGTGTGTTCCTGCTGGTAAAGGGTATCAACAGACTTAAAAAGTCAAAGGAGGAGCCCGCCGCTCCTGCTCCAGCACCAGAACCGTCTGCAGAGGAGAAGCTGCTGACAGAGATAAGGGACTTGCTGAAGAAGTAAACGTGCAAAAACTACGAAGAAGGCTGCGCCGGATGGCTTGTTCATTACCAGGCGCAGCCTTCTTCGTCTTTCTCTATCCTTGCTCCCCCGATACCCCTACCCCGAACAGGGCGAAGTCGCCTTTCAACGGGTCATCCGGAAACACCTCACGCAATCGTTCCGTCAGTTTTATGGCAGAAGCCATGCTTGCCGCCTTGGACTGCATTAGTCCGAGGCGGTTTGCTTCTTGCAGAACATGGGTGTCCATCGGCATTATCAATGTACGCTTGTCTATAAGTTCACTCCATAGCCCGAGGTCAACAGGCGAAGAGTCACGTACCATCCACCGCAGGAACATACAGATGCGCTTGCATGAGGATTTGGTGTTCTTAGGTATGATGCCTTCTATACCCCTTTCAGAGAAAAATTTCACAATGGCTTCCACGGCCTCGAGACACGTCAGCGATTTGTTTGCAGAGCTGTCTGCGAGGTAATTCTTTATGGAGCCATGCCTGACAAGCATCTCCTGCAAGGCACAGAGCATACGGTGCACAACGGAACAGGTGTATAGGCGGTAGAAACAAGTGGTGGCATCATCGGGGATGTCGTTCTTGAAAGCGCCAGTGGCTACCCAGTCACGGAAAGAGAGCCGCCGCTTCTGGCTACAATCAAGCAGATATTGTATCTTGGGCATGAACTGTTTGCGGCTGCCATAGCTAAGGCTTGCAGCTACGAAGGCAAGCGCCTCCTGACTTCCTGCATCGTCAACTTGGTGCATGAACCATGATGGGTCGCCGTTAATGAAGTCTTTTGTCTCATATCTCGCGGCGAGTGTCGCCAGCAATTCTTCTTGTTTCACAGTTCAATAAAGAAAAGAAAACAGGGACAAGGCATTGCGTCGCGGTCTGCTATGCAATGTCCCCGTCCCTGATTACGTTATCGGATATGCTATATGTTCACTATTAGAGTATTGTCTTCACAGCTTCGTACATACCTTTCTCCTGAATGAGGTTGAGGTATTCTGTTACAAGGTCTGTGAGGCCAGCGACCTCATTGATATTGCCCTGCTCCTTCCAGATAAGGTCAACAGCACCGAGTACGCCTTCCGCAACTTTGCGTGTGTCACCCGTTGCCCATAGCTCTGCAAGGAGATCCATAATCTTCTGGTCATCGTTAGGCTGTATTGGAGCGCCGTCAGCGCGTGTTCCACCCTTGTAGTACGTTATGATTGCCGCGAGACCGAATACAAGTCCCTTCGGCAGTTCGCCTTTGCGCTCAAGGTATGTCTTCACGCCTGGCAAATCGCGAGCCTGGAATTTCGGGAAGGAGTTGAGCATAATGCTCGTCACTTGATGGTCAACGTATGGGTTGTCAAAGCGCTCCAGCACGTCAGCAGCAAACTGCTGCAACTCTTCCATAGGCAGGTTGAGCGTCTGCATGAGCTCATCGTACTGCACCTTCTTTATATACTGTCCTACAACCTCGTCGTGGAGAGCGTCGCGTACGATATTGATACCAGAGAGATATGCGACTGGTGAGAGAACGGTGTGAGGACCATTGAGCAGGGTCACCTTGCGCTCATGGTATGGAGCCTCAGACTCTGCGATGAGGACGTTGAGCCCTGCCTTCTCAGCAGGGAACTCCGCACGCAGTTCTTCGCAAGTCATGTTCTCTGCTTTCTCTATTACCCAGAGGTGGAAGATTTCTGCCTGAACCACGAGGTTGTCGCCATAGCCCACCTTCTCCTGTATTTCCGCTATCTCCTTGCGTGGGAATCCCGGTACGATGCGGTCAACAAGTGTTGCGCAGACATAGTTGTATTTCTCAAACCAGTTCTTGAATCCCTCGTAGTCTGCCCCGAAATCATCTTTCCAAAGCTCGATGTACTGGCGGATACACTCCTTGAGGTGGTGTCCATTGAGGAATATAAGCTCGCAAGGCATTATGATAAGTCCCTTCTTCGGGTCTCCGTCAAACGCCTTATAACGATAATACAGCAGCTGTGTCAGTTTGCCTGGATATGAAGAAGCTGGTGCATCTGTGAACTTGCAAGTGTCGTCGAAGGCGATACCAGCCTCTGTCGTGTTTGAGATGACAAAGCGAATCTCCGGCTGTTCAGCAAGGGCCTTGTACGCCCAGTTCTGTGAATATGGGTTGATTGCACGGCTGATGGTGTCAATACGCGTAAGCGAGTTAACGGCCTCACCATTGAGTCTTCCCTGAAGGTTTACGTGATAAAGGCAGTCCTGACCGTTGAGCCAGTCAACCATACCGCGCTCTATAGGCTGAACAACTACGACAGAGCCGTTGAAGTTCGTCTTCTGGTTCATGTTCCAGATAATCCAATCTACGAATGCACGGAGGAAGTTGCCTTCACCGAACTGAATGATTTTCTCAGGCATCACGCTCTTTGGCGCGGTGCGGGCACTAAGTGCTGGTAATTTTGCCATTGTTGTTATGTGTTTTTTTGAATTAGTTAGTTGACATTTCCGTATTAGGTGTCTTTCATAAAAGTCCCTCAGAATTGATGCAAAGGTAGCAAAAAACATTGAAAGAGGAAAAAAGCGACGAAGTTTTCCTCTTGTTTTAGTTTTTTTTAACCTTGCCACCAAGGGCACGTTTAGAGTGCGCCCTTGGTAGAAGGTAGTTGATAATGGTAAATATCTCTTTTCACTGCCATGCGTATGCTGCGTGCAAAAGCCTTGAATATGCCTTCTATCTTGTGGTGTTCGTTGGTACCTTCTGCCTTGATGTTAAGGTTTATCCTCGCCGCATCGCTAACGCTTTTGAAGAAATGGTGGAACATTTCTGTCGGCATCTCTCCGACTTTCTCGCGCTTAAACTCTGCATCCCATACCAACCACGGCCTGCCTCCAAAGTCAAGGCATACCTGTGCGAGGCAGTCATCCATGGGAAGGGAGTATCCGTAACGCTCTATTCCGCGCTTATCGCCAAGGGCTCTTGCTATGCACTCGCCGAGAACAATGCCTGTATCCTCTATGGTATGGTGTTCATCCACATCAAGATCACCGTTGCATCTGACATATAAATCCATCATTCCATGGCGACCTATCTGCTCCAGCATGTGGTCAAAGAAACCAAGCCCTGTCTTTATGTCGCATTTCCCCGTGCCATCAAGGTTCAAACGCACTGTTATATCCGTCTCTTTGGTGGTGCGTACCATCTCTGCCACGCGCTCCCCAGCGAACAACAACTCTGCTATCTTTTCCCAGTCCATACCCTCTTTACCGAGTATAAGGGCCTTACAACCGAGATTTTCTGCAAGCTGCGCATCCGTTTCGCGGTCTCCTATGACGTAGGAACCTGCGAGGTCGTACTCTGGATTGTCAATGTATTCTGTCAGCATACCCGTCCCTGGTTTACGGCAAGGATGGTTATCAGCAGGGAAATGACGGTCTATTAGGATATTGTCGAACTCTATTCCCTCGCCTTTCAGTGTCTGAAGGATAAAGTTGTGCACTGGCCAAAACGTGTCTTCGGGGAACGATTCAGTGCCGAGGCCGTCTTGATTGGACACCATTACGAACTCGAAATCGAGATTTTTGCGTATGAAAGCAAGATTACGGAATACGCCTTCTACGAATACGAGCTTCTCAAAAGCGTCTATCTGTTCGTCTTCCGGCTCCTTGATAAGTGTGCCGTCACGGTCTATAAAAAGAACTTTTTTCAAAATATTATGGTGTTTTATTATTTTTCTTTGGAATAGATGTCACCGAAAAGATACATCAGTGATGCGCTGAAGGCTACGCCCAACAGGCAGCAGAAGGTCATGGCTATGGTGCCAGAAGTAAATACCAGCGCATATCCCCATGCTGGTATCAACGCTTTGTCACCGAAATTAATGCTTCCCTCCACACTACTAAGATACGCCTCGGTAGCTACTATGCCTGGCAACAGTATCACCGCACAGGCTATCAATAATAGAAATAGGCTCCATAGCGTCACCATTATAATCTTTCCCTTATGCTTAAAACCCTTCTTGTATGCAGCCAAGAAGCCAAAAGCACGCATTTTCTCCACCTCTCCTTTATCTATTACGGTGGGTTTCATCATCCTGCAATAGAAGGTATATATAAAAGGTGAAAGCAATACGACCGCTATTACGGCAAGCAACAATAGCCCACACACGACAAGCGTCTTATATTCCATGGTCAACCCGCCGATGAACTCCATGCAAGGATCAACTATCGGGAAGCCTGGCATATTGAGTATCAGTACCCAAATAGTGTAAGGCAGACTGCGCCATGCCAGTTGCATCGTGCGTATAAGGGAACGTTTCCACGCTGCGACCTTCGTTGCTGTCACATCCTCGGGCTTGGGTATCTCCACTGTTGTCAAGCGGCGGAACAGCAAGAACATCCTTGCCGTAGCCACAACAGCCGCCAACCATGCCAGAGTATGGAGCAACATGGCGGACAATACCTCTTCTATTGAGACCATACCCTGCGCTACCACCGCAACGTTCAGCTTGACGTTATATGCTATAGAAAGCACGCACAGCAGTGAAGCGATGGTAAAATAAGGCAGCATCACTTTCGATACAAGCAGTAATTGCTTGGCAAGGAAGGCGTAGCCCTTACTTACGCACGAAGCGAATGAATGTCTTGCAAACAAAGAAATATTGTCCATAACTTGTCGATATGTATAACTTTATATTACTTTTGCTTCTTCAGCTCAGCGACAGTCTGTTCGAGTGCTGCTATTTTTTCAAGGGAATCCTGTTCCTTCTTGCGCTCAAGCGCAACGACAGCCTCTGGCGCATTTGCCACGAAACGCTCGTTGGCGAGTTTCTTTTGCACGCCGATGATGAAGCCTCTGAGGTGCTTCAGCTCCGCTTCCGCTTTCGCTATCTCCGCTTCAACGTCGATAAGGTCGCCGAGAGGCACAGCAAATTCTCGTGTGCCAATCATGAAAGCGCTGGATCCTTCGCCCTTTTGTGCTACGTAATTTATCTCTGACAGCCCTGCCATTTTCTTGATAACAGGACCCAACGCGGGGCATTTCGTCACCACCCTGTCGTCGTCTCCTGCCACAACCACCTCCAGCTGCAACGGCTCGCGCGGTGCAATGTTCTTGGTTTGGCGCACGCCGCGCACGCCAGAGATAACCTGCTTTGCCTCCTCATATTGTGCAAGCAGCCTTTTTTCTGCCTCCGTCGGCGCATCAAGGGCAAACACAGATACCATGAGAGCCTCACCTTCCTTGCGGTCAGCAATGTGCTGCCAGAGTTCTTCCGTTATGAAAGGCATGAACGGATGGATAATGTGCAGAAGTTTATCGAATATGTCGAGCGTTGCCTCCAGCGTCACCTTGTCTATCGGAGCCTGATAAGCAGGCTTTATCATCTCAAGATACCAGCCTGAAAACTCATCGGTAAAGAGCTTGAATGCCGCCATCAAAGCCTCGTTAAGGCGATACTTTGAATAGTCATCATTGATTTCCTCATAGCATGATTTTATCTTTGCATTCATCCATGCAATACACTTCTTGTTTGACGCAGGCTGCTCAATATCAGCCACTTCCCATCCCTGCACCAGCCTAAAGGCATTCCAAATCTTGTTGCAGAACGCCATGCCTTGCTGGCAAAGTGTTTCGTCAAAGAGAATATCATTGCCGGCGGGAGCGGCAAGCAGCATACCCATGCGCACGCCGTCAGCGCCATATTTGTCTATCAAACCTATCGGATCGGGTGAGTTACCCAACTGCTTTGACATCTTACGACCGAGATTATCGCGTACAATACCTGTGAAATACACGTTGCGGAAAGGTACATCCTTCATGTATTCTTCACCTGCCATTATCATGCGTGCTACCCAGAAGAAAATAATGTCCGGTCCAGTCACGAGGTCGCAGGTTGGATAATAATATTTTATCTCTTCGTTGTCAGGGTCGTTTATGCCATCGAATAGCGATACAGGCCATAGCCATGAAGAGAACCAAGTGTCGAGAGCGTCCTCATCGTGCCTCAAGTCTTCGACGCAAAGTTCCGGCATATTGTACTTTGCGCGTGCCTTCTCCAGAGCCTCTTCCTTTGTCAAGGCAACGACAAAGCGTTCCTCCTCCCCTTCTATAGAAGGGAGATAATATGCTGGTATACGGTGTCCCCACCACAGTTGGCGTGAGATACACCAGTCCTGTATATTCTCCAGCCAGTTCTTGTAAGTGGTAACATACTTCGTAGGATAGAACTTTATGTCACCATTGAGCACTGGCGGCAGCGCTATGTCCGCGAAATGCTGCATGGACAGGAACCATTGCATACACAGTCTTGGCTCTACCGCAGTATCAGGGTTACGTTCAGAGTAGCCCACCTTATTCTCGTAGTCCTCTATCTTTTCTAACAGCTGTGCCTCGCCAAGGTCTTTCGATATCTGCTTACGCACGTCCATGCGGTCCATTCCGACATACATTCCCGCAGCCTCGGATATTGTTCCGTTAGCATTGAAGATGTCTATCGTCTCAAGGTTGTGTGTCTTGCCGAGGTTATAGTCGTTCACATCGTGCGCAGGGGTCACCTTCAGGCATCCCGTACCGAACTCTATGTCCACATACCTATCCTCTATCACCGGTATCTCCCTGCCCACAAGTGGTACAATAACCTTGTGACCTTTCAGCCATTGGTTCTTCGGGTCTTTCGGGTTGATACACATTGCCGTGTCACCCATTATTGTCTCCGGACGCGTGGTGGCAACAACGGCGTAGTAACCCTTTTCGTCTTTGTGCAGCACCTCTCCCTCTTCTCCTGTAGGTTTTACGGCATCCTGGTCGGCTACATAATATTTCAGATAGTAAAGTTTTGATTTCTCCTCACGGTACACCACCTCCTCCGTGGAAAGAGCGGTCTGCGCCTTGGGGTCCCAGTTTATCATTCTCATACCACGGTATATGAGGCCTTTGTCATAAAGGTCAACAAACACCTTGAGCACTGATTCTGAACGCTTCTCATCCATGGTGAAAGCAGTGCGGTCCCAGTCGCAAGACGCACCGAGACGGCGCAGTTGCTTCAGTATTATGCCACCGTGCTCGTGTGTCCAGTCCCAAGCATGTTTCAGAAATTCCTCACGAGTAAGGTCACGTTTCCTTATTCCCTGCTCAGCAAGTCTCTTTACCACCTTTGCCTCAGTGGCTATTGATGCGTGGTCAGTGCCAGGCACCCAGCAGGCATTTTTGCCGTCAAGGCGTGCCTTACGCACGAGTATGTCCTGTATGGTCTCGTTGAGCATGTGCCCCATGTGCAGCACACCCGTCACATTAGGTGGCGGTATAACGACCGTGAAAGGCTCACGACCATCCGGCTTACTGGAGAATAATTTGTTGTCAGTCCAATACTGGTACCACTTTGTTTCCACGTTCTGTGGAGAATACTTACTTGCAAGTTCCATTATTATCTATCTGAGTTTATGTTTTTTACTGTGTGTTATCAAGGTATGCGCATACCTTGATATATTTCGGGACACAAAGGTAACACTTTTTTTTTACTCTCACAAATTTTCGGCAAAGAAATATGCCGTCCCTTTGCGTCAGTACACCTTCAGTACGTCCCCTACCCTTGGCATATAGTCTGGTTGTAGTTTGTTCTTCTTGTAAAGGTATTTCAGGCGTATGCCGTACTTCTGTGCTATGTCATACATACTCTCTCCCGCTTTCACCACGTGTGGGCGGCGCTTGTATATCTTTTCCGCGCTGCTGCGCTTCTTTTTCAAGTACACTATGTCTCCATCCTGTAACACGTCTTTCTTGTTTCGCTCGTTGTAGCGTGCGAGTTTCCTTGCGCTCACATCGTATTCCTTCCCTATGGAGGCGAATGTGTCTCCGCGCCGCGCCACCACGAAATAGTTCTTGTTGCGATAGTCTATCGTGTGCGCCGCAAAACCGTCCAACACCGTTCCTTCGTGCTTGGCAATGAAGTGGTCAAACGTCCTCGCCTTGTCATACTTGTCAAGTTCGTAGGTTTCAATTATGTCTATCAGCCGTGACGCGTACTGAGGGTTCGTGGCGTAGCCGCAGGCTTTCAGTCCCTTAGCCCATCCTTTATAATCTGTTCGCCTCAGTCTGAACAGATTTGCATAGCGTTTCTTTTTTAAGAAAAGACTGTGGTCTTCATAGCTTTCCCGAGCGTTTCTGTACACTCTGAAGCACTCATTCCTCGCATCGTCGTCCTTTCTCATGGACGCCCCCGTCCAGTCATGACATTTTATGCCAAAGTGGTTGTTGCCTTGGGTAGCGAGTGAGCTACGCCCCGCTCCACTCTCAAGCAGTCCTTGGGCAAGAGTGATGGAGGCAGGGATGTCATGTTTCAGCATCTGCTCTATGGCTATATCCTTGTATTTGCGGATGTAGTCCTTGTAGGCAGAGTTCTGCCTCAGCTGCGGGAAGGCCTGCACAGCCACCAACAGCAGCAATATAGTGATATGTATATATTTTGGGTGCGTCATGTGTTGATACAATTAAAGCGATGCTCATGACACTGAACACCGCTTTGTTTCGTCCTTGTAGTGGATAGGGGATTCGAACCCCTATGGCAAGATTGAGAATCTTGAATCCTAACCCTTAGATGAATCCACCGTCTGTTTATATTTGTCCGCCTTTGTCCTAATCGCTGCCTGCCGTCTTCTTTAAGCAAGCGCTTTGTAGTGGATAGGGGATTCGAACCCCTATGGCAAGATTGAGAATCTTGAATCCTAACCCTTAGATGAATCCACCGCGAACATTTGCGCGACATTGAGAGGTAAGGTGCGGAAGGTGGGGGATTCGAACCCCCGGTACGGTAAACCCGTACGTCAGTTTAGCAAACTGGTGGTTTCAGCCACTCACCCAACCTTCCAAAGTTACTCGGACAGTTTGTTCGACACCTTTTTGTCTCAATAAACATTGCATCCGCAGATGCTTTCGCTACCGGAATTGTGCGATTGTATTACAGTCGTTTCCGAATTGCGAGTGCAAAGGTAATACTTTTTTTTCTATTCACCAAATATTTGGCGTGTTTTTTTTCGTTTTCAGCGAAAATGGTGTGTGCTACAATGTTTTGTAGCCGTGGGAACGCCGTTAGCATCCGCCTTTCAAGTAAAGGGTGGTTCTAAAAATTACCACCGTAGATATACTCTCAGATTGGATATGACGTCTTGCCATCTTTCGATTCTCTTTTCGGTTCAAATTGTTAGTTCGCTCGGTCACAATGCTCGCATTGCTCCCTCTTTCACTTACACTATGACCTCGAAAATAGAACCGAAATCTATCAAGGCTAATTTATAGAACCACCCTAAATATGTTGTCTAACGGACAGTTTCGCAAGCAGGCTCTCTCCCATCTGCCTGCCCGTCCGAAAGACAACACATTTAGTGCCCAGCGAGACTGTTCGCCTTATACCAATTCGTGGATTACGAGTCCTGAACGCAGCTTTGGTTCAAACCACGTAGCCTTTGGCGGCATAATGTTACCAGAATCAGCTATATCCATTATCTGCTTCATGGATACGGGATAAAGCGCGAGTGCGGCGCGCATCTCGCCAGAGTCCACGCGGCGTTTCAGTTCGCCAAGCCCGCGGAGTCCTCCCACGAAGTCAATGCGCTGGCTGGAGCGCAGGTCTCCTATTTCGAGTATGTCCTGTAATATGAGGCGTGAAGAAATGTCCACGTCAAGCACCCCTATCGGGTCAGCATCGTTGTATGTGCCGGGCTTGGCGTTGAGGGCGTACCATTTGCCGTCCAAATAGAGCGAGAACTCGTGGGCGTGCTGCGGACGATACTCCTCCGCCCCCTTCTCCTCCACGGTGAAGTTCTTCGCCAACTTCTCAAGGAACTGCTCCGAGGTGTTGCCGTTGAGGTCTTTCACCACACGGTTGTAGTCGAGCACCGTCAGCTGGCTTGCCTGGAAACATACTGCCATGAAGTAGTTGTATTCCTCGTCACCCTTGTGATTGGGGTTCTGAGCAGCTTTCTCCGCCCCGACAAGTGCCGCGGCAGCAGAGCGGTGATGACCATCAGCAATGTACAGCGCGGGCATCTTTGCGAACTCTTCCGTTATCAACTTTATGTCCTCGTCATTGCCGACAACCCAAAGCTGGTGGCGGAAACCGTCAATCGGTGCCACGAAATCGTATTCCGGTTCCGTAGCCGCATACTTCATTATGAGTGCGTCAAGCGTAGCATTGTCTGGGTAAGCAAAGAACACCGGCTCGATGTTGGCATTGTTGATGCGCACATGCTTCATGCGGTCCTCTTCCTTGTCGCGGCGCGTCAGCTCATGTTTTTTGATAACACCCGTCTGGTAGTCGCCAGAATAAGCACCCACCACAAGGCCGTACTGCGTCTTCTCCTTGCCGCCATTGGCAGGCAGGCACGATGTCTGGGCGTAGATGTAATACTGCTCCTTGCTGTCCTGCACCAGCCACCCGTTGCTGCGGAACTTCTTAAAGTTTTCCACCGCCTTGTCGTAAACGCGCGGGTCGTACTCGCTTGTGCCCTCGGGGAAGTCAATCTCTGGCTTTATGATGTGATACAGCGATTTCTCATTGTCGCCCGCTTCCACGCGTGCCTCTTCAGAATCCAGCACATCATAAGGACGGCTCTCTACCTGCTCCACGAGCTCTTTTGGTGGGCGAATGCCCTTGAAAGGTTTTACTATTGCCATTTTTCTTGTTTTTGGTTGTCTTTATTGAATATTGTGACGGTAGGCAGCGATAATATTTCGCGATGCCAGTGTGCCACTCCTCAACTGTTGTTTCAACGCTGCAAAAGTACTAAATATATTTCATTCCACAAAATAATTATCAGAAAAAGCCAGTCCCTACCCTATAATTACGTTAAAACGATGCACATCACGAAACAACATTTTGCACACCTTCATTTCTATTAGAAAAGGACTGCGTTGTAAAAGCTATGTGTTTACAACACAAAAGCAATGCGATTATAGTGCAATAGCATTGCTTTTACACCATAATCGCATAGCTTTTTGAAGAGAGGGGGCAATGTGACTTTCGTATATAATAAATATAGCAGTCAACCGACTTGCGATTGACTGCTATTACCATATTCAACTAATACTCATATTCATAGACACCAGTTCCGTTGCAATAGTTGCAACGATGATGGGCATGTACTGTACCATAACTCCATGTCTGGTTACACTTGCTGCAATATACGTTTGGACCGTTCATGCCAAACGTCGTTACAGTTTCATGTTGGATACGCTCTCCTTTGCCACTACAATAGGCACATTTCTTGGTCACCTTTGTTTTTTGTCTAGTAATATTTGTGTTACCTTGGCTATCTGCTTGCCCACCAAAGTTATTGTTAGCATTTCCCATATAATTACCAGAATTACTTAGTGAGGAGGAATGACTTCCATTAGAACTTTTGTTGCGTATTAAAGAACATGTTGTAACACCAGACGGCGCATTTGCTTTGGAATAAACAATTATTGTTCCGTTAGGTTTTATGATGTTCAATCTATTTAATGCAACATTAAATTTAAACACCACATTACCCCAATACGACTGACCTTCATATTCAATATAATTTCCATTTGAACCTTTTATTTGGTCTAACATTCCATGTCCTACAGTCTCCCCTCTTACATTTGACTCATAACAGACATCTTTGTAAAAAGAGATAAATTGACCACCTCTTCCTACGGAGACTTTGCCATCTTTACTAACTGTCTTTATTTGCTTATAGTAGTAAGTCTTTTGGGCATACAACGGCATAGACAGGAAAAAAACTGCAAATAATAATTTACAAAAAGTCATAATCAACTTTCTTAGGTTTGAGGTCTGATGGCATTATTCGTTTGTAATAGGTCTTTTTCATGGCTTCTTCAGAATCCTTGGTAGTATGCCAGTAAATCAGTTCACTTCTGTCATGAGAGAATGCACGATACCAATAGCCTCCTATTTTCACCACCTCCCCAAAAGATGGGACATAACCAGGATACCATTGTTGATTATAATTCTGCCTAATTTCTGTACGAGGCTCTCTATATACCTCATATTTGTATGTACTGACAGAAGAACAGTATTTCATGTCATGACTTTTATTCGTCGCATACTCATCAAGGATACCTTGATTATACAATTCTAACGCTTTGGATTTTGGCATAGAACCGATAAATAAATCTCGGGTCACCAGTAAATCCCCGTGTTTGAATTATTGAGTAAACATGTGTGAATATCAGAATTTGTATGTACCTTTGCAATCAGTTTGCAATCAAGTACAACAATGAATGAGAATCCTTATCCTTAATTCCGCAACACTTTGATTTAACTTTATTTATAAGTTCCTGAGCAACAAAAAGTTGCTCAGGATTTTGCCATGTCAGATTTTTCACTTATCTTAGTGTTGCAAATCAAAACACGCGTAAATCGTAACAAGACATGGCAAAGGTACAAATAAAATCTGAAAAACTCACACCTTTTGGAGGAATTTTTTCAATCATGGAGCAATTTGACTCCATGCTTTCACCTATTATCGACCAGACACTT
>JALFOF010000023.1 GCA_022773825.1 Prevotella sp. | reverse complement strand
ACCTCGAAGGAGATGTGTTGAATCATCTGTCCGGGGTCTATGATGCCGAGGGTCAGTGTGTGGGAGACGCGTTGCTTGTCGAGTGGGAGGGTGAGGAGGAACTCTTTACGGTTCTCCAGCACTTGTATCTTCCATTCTATGCTCCACTCCTTGAAGATGTTCTCGCACACTACGGGCTTGCCGCCGTCCACGCTCACGGCGAAGCGGTTGCTGGTGCTCTTTGAGACGGGCCAGAAGGGTATGACAGAGAGGCACAGGCGTATGCTGTCTGCCTGCTGGCGGATGGCTTCCGTGGGCAGTGTTATGTCTATCGTCTCTTTCTTGCTCTCCTGCAGGGGCTCTCCCATTTGCAGCGCTATCCAGTCTGTTCCTATGCCGCGCAGCAGTCGGAAGGGTGCGGTAAGGCTTTCTGTGCCGTTGGTGAATGCGGTGGAGAGGTTTATGGTATGCGTCAGCGTAGGGTGCCGCTGCTCTTCGGGTAGGCGGTAGGCGTCGGTGGGTTTGTCTGACAGCTCGGGCATCTTCTGATATTGTGACACGAAGCCTGGCGGTATCTCTGAAATCATCTCGTTCCACTTGCCATTGAGCATGGTGTTGTACCGCACCCTGAGCCTTTCTATCTCCTCGTAGGCTTGTCGTGAGCGTTGCGCCATTACCTTGCTGCCAGTCTCGTGATTGGTCTGTGCATAGAGGAATTTCTTGTTCATCTCAAAAGATGACAGCACGCTGTAGCCCAGCATCTCGAAGAGTGCGGGGCGCAGTTGCACAGGCAGTTGCCGCTCTATGTCGCGGTAGGTGTCGCAGATGTGCTGGTAGTCCCACAGTCGTCTCTGTGCCGTCCCCGTCAGGAAGGAGAGGTCGCTGTCGCATAGCCGCTCGTTTCTTTTGCTGTCCCATTGTATTTCGTAGCCCATGAACTCGGGCTTGCGCTGCCATGCCAGGCGGTAGTAGTTGTCCAGAATGTCTTGAAACGCCTCTTTGTGCTCCGCGCCGAACAGCTGGCTGAGCCATTCTGCCTGCCGTTGGTTGGCGTTTTCGTATGTGAAGTCGCCGAAGCTGAACGCCATGTCGAAGAACATCTGCGTCTCTATCTCCATGGGCTTTATGTCGCCCACGTTGAGTAGCCAGTAGCGGTCGGCGCCGGAGCGGTATGCCTTGCGCAGTTCGGTGTACATCAGCATGGGTGCCGTGGTGGCCACCCACAGGTTGTCGTGCGGTGTGCCCAGATAGCTGAGGTGGTAATATACTCCGCTGCCTCCGCCGCGCTGTCGCTCGGTGTCGTTGGTTACGCGCTTCATGTAGCCGTAGTTGTCGTCCGGCCACACCAGCGTGATGTCGTCTGGCACGCGCAGTCCAGCGTCGTAGATGTCGAGGGCCTCTTTGTAGGGCACGAATATCTGCGGTATCTTCTCTGCCTTCTGCTTCTTATATTTCTCCAGCAGTCCCCTCTGCGCGCTGAACACCTTCTCCAGTGTTCGCGCCCTCACGGTGTTGTCCTTGCTGCCCTTCATCGCCTCGTCGTGCAGCCCCCTCATACCGGTGGTGTAGATGTTATGGTATT
Organism: Prevotella sp.; assembly: GCA_022773825.1. Lineage (GTDB taxonomy): Bacteria > Bacteroidota > Bacteroidia > Bacteroidales > Bacteroidaceae > Prevotella. The sequence goes on along the minus strand of JALFOF010000023.1, from coordinate 13,171 downwards.
CGGCCGTTTCCCTTATGCGTTTGTCGAATTTCTGCATGATACGGTCGCGGTTCGTCTCCCAGTTCCATTCGCCGTCCACGGCTTTGTTCCATTCCGTCGGTGCCGCGTTGTTCACCAATAGCGGTTCGCAGTGGCTGGTGGTAATCATGATGCCCCATTTGTCTGCCATCACCTGGCTCTCGGGGTGGCTGTAGAATGCTCCTGTGCAGGTGTGCATGGCAGGTGCCAGCATATTGCCCTTGAGGCGCAGTATCAGTTCGCACACCTTGTCGTAGGTCTTGGGTCCTATGTCTCCCAGCTCCTTCTCGAAGTTGCGCGCCGCCCATGTTTTGAGTCCCCAGTCCTCGTCGTTGATGAACAGTCCGCGGTATTTCACTGTCGGTGCCTTGCTCACATAGTTCTCTTGGTAATTGTGTATCAGTGCTTTGTCGGGCTGGCATGGCACGTCCGCCCACCAGTACCACGGGTTCACGCCAATGCGCTCGCTGACATGCAGCACGCCGTATGCCAGTCCTCTGGCGTCAGAGCCCGTTATTGTCATAGTGTTGCCGTCGGCGTCTATGGCATACCGTTCCCATGCCCCTCTCAGCTCCTTGTGCTCACGTGTGCGGAGGGTGGTGGCGAGTACGATGTTCTCTCCCTTGCCTTTCCTTGTGCTCACGGCGGGCCTTATGCCCGTCACGCGCTCTATGTCGTCAGCCATCACCCCTGCCATGTGCCCTACCAGCGCCGCGTCTTTAGGGTTATAGACTATGGTTGCCTTTGTCAGGTCAATGGCTTGCAGTGTGGCGCAACAGAGTGTGGCACACAGTAGGATGAAGAGTTTTCTTTTCATCGCTTTTAGGGGTTAATGTATGTGTAGTGATAGAGTGGGGGCGGGGCGTTAGCAGAGCCTTTCCTTACTTCGTGGCAATGACCACCGCCGCCTCTATGGCAGGCTGTGCCGCCACGGCTTTCTTGCCCTTGCGCTGCTTCACCGCCGGAGTGGCTGGCCGGCGCACCTTCAGCGTCATCTTACCCGCTTTCGCGGTGCTTTGCACCGTCACTACGAGCTGACCGTTGAAGAGCTTCATGCGAGGCTCGGTGAATGGCTCGAGAGAGGTGGCGTCGCCGTTGCATACGCAGCGGAACGTGCCTTCGCCCTCCACCTCGAACTCCAGTTGGTCGTTTGCCAGCGGACAGGGGTTGCCGTCCTTGTCAGCCATCTGCACCGTGACGTAGCACAGGTCGCTGCCATCGGCGGCAATAGTCTTCCGGTCGGGTGTCAGCAGCAGTTGCGCCGCTGTGCCTGCGGTGCGTACTGTGCGCTCCATGGCAGGCTTGCCCTCTTTGTCGTATGCCACCACCTTCAGCTCGCCCGGCTCGTACTTCACGTCCATCCAGCGCAGGCGGTAGCGGTCGAGGTCGGGGGTGTATGTAGCCTTGCCCACCTTCTCCGGCTGGGCGGCCTTGTCGTGCTTCTTTATGCGTCCCTGGCTCTTGCCGTTGACGAACAGCTCCGCCTCATCGTAGTCGGAGTATGCCTGCACGGGTATCACCTTACCCCGCATCTCCTCTCCCCACGTCCAGTGAGGTGCCACGTGCAGCGTGTGCTCCTTGGTGTTCCACTGCGAGCGGTACAGCCAGTAGCGGTCCTTGGGCAGTCCGGCGAGGTCGCAGATGCCAAAATAAGAGGAGCGGCTGGGCCAGTACTCGTCGTATGGCGTGGGTTCGCCGAGGTAGTCTATGCCCGTCCACACGAACTGTCCTATGGTGTAGGGCAGGTCGTCCATGTTCTCAAAGTCGTTCTCGGGCAGGTTGCTCCACGAACAGTACTCCGTGTCGTAGCCAGAGCACTGCCCGTCGGCGTATGTTGCCATTGCCTTCACCTCGTAAGGCAGTTTGTACACGCCGCGCGAGCTTACGCTGGAGGCTGTCTCAGAGCCGAGGATGAAGCCCTTTGTGGTGGAGCGCAGAGCCTTGTCGTATTTCTGCGTGCGGTAGTTGAGGCCTACGATGTCCATTGTCTCAGCCACGCCGCTCTTCAGCGCGTTATCTACGCGGTCGAAGCCCTGCGTCACGGGGCGTGTGGGGTCGAGCGAGTGGCAGAGGTCTTGCAGCCTCTTTGCCCATTGCACGCCAGCCTTCGCGTCGCCCTGCTCGGGTATCTCGTTGCCGATGCTCCACATCACGATGCTGGGGTGGTTGCGATGGTTGAGCACGAGGTTGGTGATGTCTTTCTCAGCCCATTCCTTGAAGAAGCGAGCGTAGCCGTTCTTGCACTTGGGGTATATCCACATGTCGAAGCTCTCAGCCATGACCATCATGCCGAGAGAGTCGCAGACGTCCATCTGCATCGTGGAGGGCATATTGTGCGCAGTGCGTATGGCGTCGCATCCCATGTCCTTCATCAGCTTTATCTGTCGTATCAGCGCCGCCTTGTTCACCGCCGCGCCCAGCGGACCGAGGTCGTGGTGCAGGCATACGCCCTTTATCTTGCGCGATACACCGTTGAGGCGGAAGCCGCCGTCTTTTGACACCTCCACCGTGCGCACGCCGAGGTTTGTCACCGTCTCGTCTATCACCTTGTGGTCTCTGTATAGCCTCGCGCGCACCTTGTAGAGGTATGGGCTCTCCGGCGACCATAGCTTTGGCTTGCTCAGCGTCAGCGTGGTGTTTATGACGCCATCGGCGGGCACGTCGAAGTGGCTGCCCGTCTCAAACCATCCCTTGTCGTTTATTATCTCCACGACGCACGCCACATCGCCCTCCACGCCCTTTATGGCCGTTGAGAAGTCTATCACCGCCTGCTCCTCCGTCTTGCCGTGGTTGTCCACGCCCTGCGTCAGTCGCACGGTGCGTATGCTCGTCGCCCACGGGTCGAGCGCCGTTTTGCCCGTCAGCACTAACTTCACGGGGCGGTAGATGCCCGCGCCGGGATACCATCGTGAACTTTCCTCAAGGTTTTGCAGGTCCACCTCCACAGTGTTCTCGCCCGGCTTGAGCAGCTCCGTCACGTCGAGGCGGAAGGCGTTGTAGCCGTATGCCCAGTAGCCGGCGCGCTTGCCGTTGACAGACACCGTGGGCTCTGCCATCGCTCCGTCGAACACCAGCATCGCCCTGCCGTAGCCCTGCGGCACCGTCACCGTGGTCTTATAGTGCCCCTGCCCTATCCATGGCAATGCACCAGAGCGTCCGCTCTTCTCCGTGGCAGCCTTCTCGCCATTCTGCTCGATGCGCACTACCTGCAGGTCCCATTTCTTGTCGAACGGCCCCGCTATGGCCCAGTCGTGCGGCACCTGCACCTGCTGCCAGCCCTCGCCGTCGCACGAGAACTGCCATGAGTTTATTTCCTGTTCCACCCTCTGCGCCTGAACGTTGGAGGCGTATAGGGCGAGAGTTGCAAAAAGAATTTTTCCGAGTTTCATTGATTAGCAGTTAGTATGTTTTTTGTTTATGTGGGTTCCATGAATTACCGTTGTCAGATTTACAGAACACACTTATAGTGAATATATCCACAAAGTTAGCAAATTTCGGTGACATACTGTGTCTTGCATAGATGGAAAAGCAAGAAAAACGATTTTTTTATGATTTTTTCTCCCGAAAATTTGCATGGATAAAAAAAAAGCATTACCTTTGCACCGCATTTGATAAAAATGCCGTTGGCGGGATAGCTCAGCTGGTTAGAGCGTCGGATTCATAATCCGGAGGTCGAGGGATCGTGACCCCCTCCCGCTACTGAAAAAGCACTTGCATAGGTTTGCAAGTGCTTTTTCATTTTGTTTCTTTGCGAGCATGATACGATGCAGGCTGTTCTCGAATATCTTTTTTTCTCTCATATTCGTTCACCGATAGGCTTTACGGTTGAGTTTGCCGTTGTGTGTGCGCTCCACGTGGTCCTCCTGTCGATAGCGCAGGGGCACCTTATACGGCTCCAGCAGTGAGGCGATGTGCCGCGCCAAGGCACGCTTGTCGAGGGTACAGCCGTCGTTGGTCACCACAATAAGCTCGGGTGCCTGTCCCAGTATGGGGTGGGTGAAAGGTATGCAGATGCAGTCTTTCACCACGGGAAAGGCGAGGGCAGCCTCCTCCACTTCGGATGGTGCCACCTTGTAGCCGCCCACGTTTATGATGTCGTCCTCGCGGCCGAGTATGTGCAGCATGCCGTCCTCGTCGATAAATCCGTTGTCATTGGTGATGAAGATGCCGCCCGCTGGAGGTTGTGGCGTTGGCTCATAGCCCGACATCAGCGTGTCGCCCTGGCAGGCGATGCGCCCTTCGGGGGTGATGATGATGCGTGAGTGTGGCAGAGGCTTGCCCAGACAGCCGGGGATGCATCGTCCGTCGTTGTAGTTATAGGTGGCTACGATGCCCGTCTCCGTGGAGGCGTAGGTGTTGTAAAGCCTGCTGTGGGGCAGCAGTTGGCACAGCCGTAGCATATCGCTGTGGGGCATGGGGGCGGCGCCGGTCTCTATGAAGTCGATGCTGTCGGCGTGGTGCGCCAGGCGGTCGCCGGAGAATTGCAGCAGTATGCGTATGTTGGAGGGCACGAGGAAGGTGGCGAACTTGGCGTCGGAGGGTTGCCCGAGTGTGGCGGGGTCGGTGGAGAGGGCGGCGAAGAAGGCTTCGATGTCTTTCATACCGTCTTCGAGTATGAGGAGTGTGCCGCCGAGTCTGAGCACGGGGAATATCTTAGACCAGCAGCCGAGGTGCGTCATGTCGCCTGCGATGATGAATATCAGGTTGTGCGAGAAGCCCTGACCCTGTATCAGGTTGTCGGTGTTTGCCATCACGGCGGCATGGCTTATCACTACGCCCTTTGCCTTTCCCGTGGTTCCCGTGGTGTGAAGGCAGAAGTCGCCGTCCCACCTGTCGCCGAGAAGTGGTAGGGGTAGGGGGTCGCACTGCTCCATGCGCGGCAGCAGTTCGGCGTAGGTGATGCGCTGATGGCTACTGCTGACAGCCACGCGGTCGGGACATTCGGTTGCCCAGCGCCTTATGTAGTCGAGGATTGTCATGGTGACGGTGTGTGGCTATGCCTCCATCTTGCTCTGCACGAGTGCCACGATGGAGTCGAGGGTCATGAAGTTCTTGGGGGTCACGTCGTGGGAGTCGAGGGTGATGTGGTACTCTTCTGACAGCAGCATCATAATGGTGGTGATGTCAAGCGAGCTGAGCTCGGCGAAGAGGAAGTCGGAGTCGAGGTCTGCCAGCGGAAGGGCGTCCTCAAGGATGGTGCGTATTCTTTCTTTCATAATGATGGTGTGAGGTTTTGGGTTTGGGGTTTGGGGTTGGAGGTTTTCACGGGCTGATGCCCGTGACACAGGGGCGGTTTGAGGTTGGAGGTTGTGGGGTTGGTGGTTGGAGGTTTTCACGGGCTGATGCCCGTGACACAAGGGCGGTGTGAGGTTGGAGGTTGTGGGGCTTATTCGGTGAAGAGGCGGGGCAGGAAGTCGAGGAGGTAGCGTCGCCAGTTCTGCCATGTGTGGGCGCCGGGGCTTTCGTTGTACACGTATTTCGCACCGAGGTTGTCGAGGCGTTGGCGGTGTTTGTCAACGAGAGTCTTTATCATGTCGTCCCTGCCCACGGCGATGTAGTATAGGCGTGGCGGCGTGGCGAACTGCTGCCGCAGCTTCTCTTCCGCTCTGGAGTATGTGTCTATGCCGTCCATGCGGCTCATCTTGTGCTCCACCTTGTCCTTCCACTGGCTGCTGACGAAGGGCAGTGAGGTGGCGAAGTCGCTGATGCTGCTGGCTATGCTGCGCACGTTGCTTATCTGTTTGTCGCTGAGGGCGTTGGTGGTCTGTGGGGAGAACAGCCCTATGTAGTCAAATTGCCGTGGGTTGTTGGCGGAGATAAAGAGGGCATGGAGCCCTCCGAGCGACAGCCCTGCTATGGCTTGGTGGCGTTTGTCGGTAAGTATACGGTAGTTTTTTGCCACGTATGGCATCACTTCCTCGGGGAAAGCCTTTTCTATCTTGCCCATCATGGAACTGATGTTCTTTGCCTGCGGCACCGCCTTCATGTAGGGGCTCTTGCCTGGTGCCGCGTCGAGGTCTGTGTTGCCGTTGGGCATCACCACCACCATGGGTTGGCATTTGCCCTCGGCTATCATGTTGTCCATTATCTGTGCCAGCCTTCCCAGCCCCAGCCATGCGTCCTCGTCGCCGCCGGAACCGTGGAGGAGGTATAGCACGGGGAACTTCTTCATTGGCTGGCTGCCATACTGTGGCGGCAGATATACCGCCATGCGGCGTTGCTTCATGCCGTTGAGCGTGGAGGGATACCATACCTTTTGCACCGTGCCGTGTGCCACATTGTTGTCCATATAGTACGAGCCGGGGTAGCCTTTGACGCAGAAGAAGCTCACGGTGTCGGCGATGTCGCGCTCCCGCAGCTGGTTGCCGGGGTCGGTGACGCTCCTCTCGTCGTCCACGATGAAGTTGTAGGTGTATAGCTCCGAGGACAGCGTGGCGGTGGTGAAGGTCCACACGTCACCGCTGCGCTCCATCTCCCCGTTGCAGGCACCCGTGCCTTTCAGCTCCACTTCCTTGGCTTTGGCGTCGCGATAGGTGAAGGTGGCGCGGTTATTGGCATCCACTTTGGGCTGCGCCATGGCGGCGGCGCAGCAGAGCAGGCTGACGATATGTGTCGCAAACTTCTTCATCTTCTTTCCTTTCTTCTTTGTCTAACCCCTCTTACCGCTGAGCATCTGCCCCATCCAGCGCATGAACTCGTCTCGCCACTGCCTGCACTCCGCCGTGCCTTTGACGGGCGAAGCCCCGAAGCCGTGGCCGCCGGTGCGGTACTGTATGTATTTGTGCTCCACACGCTGGGCTGTCAGTGCCGAGTCGAGGAGCACGGAGTTGCGGTAGTCCACCACAGGGTCGTCCTTGCAGTTGACGAGGAATACTGGTGGGCAGTCTGCCGGTACGTGGCGTTCCAGCGACAGGGAGTCGCGCAGGCTGCGGCGGTATTTGCGGTATTCCCCTAACAGCGCTCGGCGCGAACGCTTATGTGTCACCTTCTCGCTCATTGTCACCACGGGGTATATCGGTGCCACGAAAGAGGGTCTGAGGCTCTCTGTCACCCGTATGCCGAGCGGCGAGAGGTAGTCGTTGTGCCACTGTTCCGCCGCTGACATCACGAGGTGTCCGCCGGCGGAGAAGCCCATCGCCCCCACGTTGGCAGTGTCCACGCCCCACTCCGAGGCGCGGAGCCTTACGGTGTGGAGTGCCATCTGTATGTCTTGCAGCATCATGGGGTGCTGCCTACCGGGTATGATGAGGCGCGAGTGTGTTACGTATTGGAAGATGCCCTGCACGCGGTAGTTGAGCACGAAGGCGGCGATGCCGTTCTGTTGCAGCCACCGTGCCACCTCGTACCCCTCCGTCTCGCGGTCGTGCCAGCAGTAGCTGCCGCCGGGACATACTATCACCGCCGGCGTAGGGTGACCGTCATTGTTGGGCAGGAAGGCTTCGAGCGTCACGCTGCGGGCATGCACCGACGTGCCTTCCCATAGTCGTATGCGCTGCTGTGCTACGGCGACAGCGGTGGTGAGGAGCAGCAGTGCGCAGGCTACGGCGGCTATCTTATGAAGCTCGTCTTTGTCCATTCCTCCTTCTGCGGTATGCCATACTGTTGTTTCCCGAGTGCTATGCTCTTCACGAGGAACGCCATGTTGCGGGCGAGGGTGCGCATGGTCTGCAGTCCCTCCGCGTCCTGGCTCGCCTCTCCCGGTGCGAGACCGTGAACGGAGTTCCAGTATTGCGATGGTGCAACGGGCATTCCGCTGATGGTGAAGTATTTGTTGAGCACGTCAAACGTGGCACTGGCGCCGCCTCTGCGGCATACTGCCACCGCCGCGCCCACCTTCATGGTCTTGTTGAAGGGCGTGGAGCAGAAGAGGCGGTCAAGGAATGACACTGCCGTTCCTGCCGGGGAGGCGTAATAAACGGGTGCTCCGACGACGATGCCGTCGGCAGCCTCGAACTTGGGTGCTACCTCGTTCACTATGTCGTGGAACACGCACTTGCCTTGTTCCTTACATTTCCCGCAGGCTATGCAGCCGTGGACGTCTTTGTTTCCTACGTGGATGAGCTCTGTCTCCAGTCCCTCTGCCTCCAGTGTCTGCAGCACTTCGCGCAGTGCTATGCTGGTGTTGCCGTCCTTGCGGGGGCTTCCGTTGATGAGTAGTATTTTCATTTTTGTTGTTTAGTTGTTTAGTTCTTGCCTGCGGCAAGCGTCACTGCGTGCCGAGCGGTTTAGTTGTTTAGTGGTTTGGTGGTTTAGTTGTATCACGGACTGACGCCCGCGACACAGGGGCTTGGTGGTTTGGTTGTATCAACGAGGCGCCGCATAAGCTCAAGTCCCAAAACTTTATCCTCTAAGCACCTTTGTGTCACGGGCATCAGCCCGTGAACCTCTAACCTAAAGCCCAAAACCTCCCACCTTCAACCCAAAACCTCAAACCTCCAACCTAACAACCTCCAACCCCTTATACCTGTTTATGCCCTTCTCCATGTTGCGCATCAGTCCGCGGATGTCTTTGCGCAAGATTCGTCGTATGTACCATTTGTCGAGCTTGGCGACAACGTTCAGCAGTCGCACCTTGCCGTTGGAGGGGGTGTAGGTGAAGTCGATGAAGGAGACACCGAACTCGTTTACGATGCTCGCCTTTATGGTGTCCGCCTGCATTAGCATGACGCATACGCCGCTGAGGTATGCCTTACCGAGGTCTATCTGTATGCCATAGCGCTGCCTCTCGCCCTCGTGGGAGGGTAATGTCTGCGCACTGGTTGACAGCGCGGCGCATAGTAATATGGTGAGGAATAGGGGGCGCATGGGAGGTTTTCGGTTGTTTAGTTCTTGCTGCGCAAGCGACCAGAGGTCGAGCGGTTTAGTTGTTTGGTTGTATCACGGGCTGACGCCCGCGACACAGGGGCGGAGGGGTAGGGGGCATCCAGCTCCTCCCCTCGGGGAGGTTGGGAGGGGGCGGAGGTTGGTAGTGGGTTTGGGTGGTTTATATGGCGAACTCAGATGCCGGGACGGAGGCGTTGGCCTTGGCGTTTTTAAGCACTATCTCCGTGGTGTCGCCGTTTTTCTCGTACATCGTTACCTTGCTGACCATCGATGTCTGGCGGTTGAAGACAAGGACGATGCGTGAATACATCTGCTTCATGTCTTTCTTCTGCGGCAGCAGCGTGGCGGTGTATGTCTGTCCGCTTTCTTCCATGCTCACCTTGAAGCTCTGCTTGTCCGTCAGGCACTTGCCCACCACGCTGTTCATCATTATGCGTGCTATCTCCTTGAACATCTTGTTCTGGTTCACGTCAATGACATCGCGGCGCGTGCCCTTCTTCACCATCACCCTGTTGCCGTTCAGCACGAAGGTGTAGGCGTAGGGAGAGGTGTATTCCCACCGCAGTTTATCGCTCTGCTGGTAGCACATCCTGCCGCGCGACACCATCTTGTCGCCGAGCATCTTCAGGTGTTTCGTCTGCACGAAGTCCGCCTGCATGGACTTCAGCGTTGCCGCCGCGCGGCTTATCTGCTGTATGGCGCGCTGCTCCTGTGTTGTCTGTGCCACCGCTGGCGCGAGGCAAAGCAACAGTAATAATATGTATAAATATCTTTTCATCATCTTGTTAAGTAGGTGTACATAATTATTTTTATAATGATTGTATTGGATAGTGATGCAGGATTAGTATGTGATATAAAGGATTGTAGTGACTCCTACTCGACTGTTATCACATGCTGATAATGCGCAGTAGGCAATGCAAGGTTTATATAAATAATTATGCACACCTACTTATCAGTACGCATCCTCCCATAATCATTACTACCCCGAGCCATTTTGCCCAGTCCACCGTTTCGTGAAAGAACACTATCGCCGCCACCATGCCGAAGGCATAGCTTAGCGATACCATGGGGTATGCCATGCTCAGCGGGAAGTGTTTCACTATATACATCCACAGCAGGCTTGCCGCTCCGAAGCACAGCCCGCACAGGGCGAACTGCCAGTTGAGCAAAGCCGACCGCCAGAAGGTTGTCGTCCAGCTGAAAGGTTCCATGCGCATCAGCGCAAACTTGAGCAACACCTGCCCCATTGTCAGCAGCAGGCTTTGTGTAAGGGCGAGTATCAGTAGAATGGGCATTTGGGCTTGCCTGATTATTAATTATTGTGCTAAATTTATCTGGAGTTATTTGGAGTTATTTGGAGTTATCTGGAGTTATCTGGAGTTATCTGGAGTTATCTGGAGTTATTTGGAGTTATTTGGAGTTATTTGGAGTTATCTGGAGTTATTTGGAGTTATCTGGAGTTAGCGGACAAATGTATTGGCGGTTTATACATTTGTCCGTTAACTCCCTGTTAACTCCCTGTTAACTCCCCGTTAACTCCCTGTTAACTCCCTGTTAACTCCCTGTTAACTCCTCCTTAACTCCTCCTTAACTCCCTCTCCTCCGCAGCACCATGCTTCTTGAGTACAGCTCCCGCGGCGGCTCCATGTTCATGCGGCGGCAGATGTCTTGGAAGAGCGGCGTAGCCTCGTCGTGGCATCCCACCAGCACCGTGCGTGCCTTTCCCGTGGCTATCAGCCGTCGGGCGTCGCGCAATGCCCATGCCAGCGAGTCCGCTCCCTGCGAGTATGTTATGTTATATCCGTGACAGCGTGTGCGTATGGCAATGGCACTGCCTATGGTGTTGTGCGTGCTCTGCATGAAGAGCGTAGGCTTCAGCAGTTCCTCGCCGTTGTCGCAGATGTCTTTAAGGAATTTCTCGCTCGTCTCCAGCATACCGTATGCCGTGGCTGTTACTATCGCGTCGGGAGTCTCCACGCCGCTTTCGCGCAGTGCCATCAGCGAGGTCATCGTCGCGGCCTTCATCAGTCTGCCCATGCGTCTTGCCTCCATCGGCGTCATGTATTCGCGGCTGTCTTTCAGTTGCTCCGCGTTGTCTATCACTATGTCCGCCGCCACCTCAGCCTCATATCCGCCCTGTGTCGGCGTCGCTGCCTGGCGCGGCTCGCGGCACAGCACTATGGAACTGTCGTTTCCGCCGAAGCCGAAGGCGTTGCACAGCACGTTGTTCAGCGTCACCCCCTCCTCGCCCGGCGATGGCGTGATGCACGCCTCGTCAGCCTCCTGCCATCCGAGGTTCCGCGGCACGATGCCGTGGCGCATGGCGAGAATGCTTATCACCGTCTCTATCGCTCCCGATGCCGATGTGGTGTGGCCAGTGAAGCCCTTTGTGCTCGACACCGCGGGCATCCCGTTTCCGAAGACGCGCCTCAGTGCCGCGCTCTCGCTCGGGTCGTTGTTGGGCGTGCCGGTGCCGTGGGCGTTGACGTACCGCACCTCCTCTGCCTTCATGCCAGCCTCTCGCAGCGCGTCCGTCATGGCTAGGTACGCCCCTTCGCCGTTGTCCGACGATGCCGTCTGGTGGAAAGCGTCGCACCTGTTGCCTCCGCCGCATACGTATGCCTTCGCCCTGCCGTCGCCGTCGCCGCGCTCCAGCACCACGAAAGCCGCTCCCTCGCCGAGGTTCAGCCCGGCGCGGCATTTGTCGAACGGACGGCACTGTCCGTGGTCGAGTATCATCAGCGTGTTGAAGCCGTTGAGGTGGAACAGGCTCAGCGCCTCCGCCCCACCCGCCAGCACCACGTCCGCCTCACCGCCAGCAAGCATGTCGCAGCCCACCATGATGGCGTTCAGCGCAGAGGAGCACGCCGTGGAGATGGTGCACACCTCGCACTCCAGTCCGCACAGCGTCGCCATGTCGCGCGTGCCGCTGCCGCAGTCGTGCTGGCACACGTGTCGCAGCAGAGTGTCGTCAGCCTCCAGTTTACTGAATAGCCGCTCCGTGACGTCCATGCCGCCCACCGTAGTGCCCGACACCAGAGCCACGCGCCTGCCCTTCAGCCCCCCGGCCTCCAGTCCCGCGTCCGCCAGTGCCTGCCTTATGGCATACGCACCCATCAGCGTGGTGCGGCTCACCACGGCGTCTTCTGCCACGCCCAGCGCGGCTTTCAGCTCACCGTTGGTCATTTTCACCTCGCCCACGGGCAGATCTTTATGGCTCGATGGCAGATGTTCCATCCTGCCGATGCCCGTGCGTCCCTCGCGCAGGGCGTTGAGCACGCCGGCACCGTCGTTGCCTATGGCGCACACGATGCCCATCCCTGTAACCGCCGCGGCCATCACTTCTTGCGGTTGGCAGCCACGTATTCGGCTATCGTCTTCACGTTCTTGAATATCGCTTTGCCCTCCGCCGCGTTGGCGAGCCTTATGCCGTACTCCTTCTCGAGCAGCACTATCAGCTCCAGCGCGTCTATGGAGTCCAGCCCTATGCCATCCTCACCGAACAGCGGTGCCTCGCTGTCGAAGTCCTCTATTGCAAGTTCTTCAAGGTTAAGGGCTTCCTTAATCTGCATCTTCAGTTTCTCTGTCAGTTCTTCCATTGTCTTTTCTGTACTACATAAATTATCATGCAAAGATAACCAGATAAAGAGGAAAAAGCAAGAGAATAAATGTTATGAATGGTTAAAGGCTTATTAAAAAAACGTAAACACCTTTCCCTCTGTACCCTCTGGCTATTGTTGTGGTGACTTACCATAGACAAACGAGAATTGAAAGCAGAGCTCAAGAAACAATCCATCCCTTCCCTCAAGTGCCGAACCCTTCAAGCAAGGGTGGCTTAGGTTGCCACCGAACGAATCAATCAGATGCAGAATCCAGAGCGAAGCATCGACCAAGCTATTTCTGACTACAAGCGTCACATTAAAATATTATTTTCAAGATAATTCTTTGTAGAGTGAAATAAAAGTGGTATATTTGCACCAAAAGCAAACTTCTTGAAATGGAAAACAAAAATATAAATCGTCTGAAAGCTGTTTTAGCAGAGCAAAATGTGACAAGCAAATGGCTTTGTGAACAGCTTCAAAAAGACCCTGCGACGGTATCAAAATGGTGTACGAATACGGTTCAGCCATCATTGGATACTCTATTGCAGATAGCAAATTTGCTTGAAGTTGATGTCCGTGATTTAATCGTTTCATCAAAAACAGAATAGTGAAGTATGAAATTGTTGCTCAAAAACAAACCTGTAGATAAATCTTTGCTGACAGAAGGCTCACATTTACCTCCTGCCAATAATGATTTGCTATTCTCTTTATTGGGTAAATCGATTGCA
>JALFOF010000108.1 GCA_022773825.1 Prevotella sp. | reverse complement strand
GGCTGCCTGATAGGCATGGGTGCCACCGTGCTCGACAAGGCAGACATCGGCAAGGGCGCTATAATAGCGGCAGGGGCGCTGGTGCTCGGCGGAACGAAGGTGGGCGACCATGAGATATGGGGCGGCGTGCCGGCGAAGTTCTTGAAGAAAACTGCACCGGGACAGGCAGAGAGTTTCGCCGCACATTACGCCCAGTATGCGGCGGACTATCTTGAGGAAGAGAAGAATAAACAATAGTTATCAACCAAGGTTAAACCAGAAAAACGAAGGAATTATGAAAAAGTATTTTCTTGCAGCGTGTATGCTCGCCTCCGCGGTAGGCGTGTCGGCACAGATTGAAAACGACGACAAGCAGTTGTTCAACCACCTCGGCGCAGGCGTGAGCGTGGGCATGGACGGTATCGGTATCAACCTCGCAACGACCATTACACCGTATGTGCAGGCGAGAGCAGGGTATAACTTCTTGCCAGAAATTAAGGTGAAGGATATAGAAGTGGACGTGAATATAGATGGAAACAATGAGCAAGTTATCAAGAATGCTTATAAAGCAGTGACCGGTAAAGACTTGGATATACCGAGAAATGTGCTTATTGACGGAAAGATAAACATGAATAACTTTAAGTTGTTGTTTGATATATATCCTTCAAAGACATCTGCTTGGCGTCTTACCGTAGGTTTCTATGCTGGCAAGTCACAGATTATCGACGCTTATACCACTAATTGCCAGGAGCAGTTGAGTGCACTTACGGCATATAATGAGATTGCGGATAAATACAATGCAGGAGATTATGCCAGTATGGTGCCGGCTGGTGCTCCGGAGACTTTGCCTATTGCTGGTGTAAAACTTGGTGATTATCTTGTGAAGCCTAATGGTCCTGAGGCTCGTGCTTTCTTGAAAGTCAACGGCTTTAAGCCATATGTCGGCATCGGTTCTGGCCGTGCTATCTCCAACAAGCACCGTTTCTCATTTGCCTGGGACCTCGGTTGCCAGTTCTGGGGAACACCAACCATCTATGTGCAGGACAAGCCACTTGACAAGGAAGGCGTGGACGGCGACGGCGGAGTGATAAAGACTATCTCCAAAATCACCGTGTACCCGACGTTCAGCTTCCGCTTCAACGGCAGGATTCTGTAAGGTATTGGAACGTTACACCATATAGAAATCCCCCTGTTCGCATTGCCTATCGGCGCGAACAGGGGGATTTCTCGTGTCCTGTATCTCGTTGTCTATCGCGTCACTTACTTGCGGTAGTCGGCAAGGTCGTCAGAAGTAGCAGACATAACGAAGTCGTAATGCTTCTCCACTTCTGCTGCAACGTAGCGTGTATATACACGTGCAGACTTGGCGAAGAGCTCTGGTGACCTGCTGGCATCGCCGATGAGGAGCAGTGCCATGATGCAGTCGGCAGCCATTTCGTAAAGGTGACGGATGGCGAAGTCCTTGAACTCGTCGTTCTTCTGCTCGTTGACGAAAGCCACGGCGGCATTGTATTTCTCCGCCATCTTTGCCACACGCTCCTTCAATGGCGCAAACTCCGCGCTGCACCAGTCCGCTGTTCCTACGCTGGCAGGAGCCTGACCGTATTGCAGCATCTCCGCTATCACCTGACCGTAGAAGCCGTTTGTGATGTAGCGGCCAGCCGCAACACACTGCAACTGCGTGGTGCCCTCGTAGATAGTGAGTATTCTCGCGTCGCGATAGAGGCGCTGGCAGGCATATTCCAGCATGAAACCAGAACCACCATGCACCTGTATGCCGTCGTAAGTGTTGAGGTTCGCGTACTCGGAAGTCATGCCCTTGGCAAGCGGAGTGAATGCGTCAGCCAGCTTAGAGTACGTCTTGCACTCCGTGCGCTCTTCGGGAGTGAGCTTTCCGCCCTCCTCCTTGCGCTCGCGTTCTATGTCCTCCAGTATCTTGTACATATCCACATAGCGGCTTGTGGCGTACAGCAACGCACGGCCAGCGTCAAGCCTTGCCTTCATAATGGAGAGCATGTCATATACGGCGGGGAACTCTATTATCGCCTTACCGAACTGCTTTCTGTCCTTAGCGTATGCCAAAGCCTCGTTGTAAGCCATCTGACTGACACCCGTGCTCTGTCCCGCGATGCCGAGACGGGCACCGTTCATCAGTCCCATCACGTACTTAATGAGTCCCATCTTGCGTGAGCCGCACAGCTCAGCCTTAGCGTTCTTATATACAAGCTCACAGGTTGGCGAGCCGTGTATGCCCAGTTTGTTCTCCAATCGGCGCACGTCCACGCCGCCGTCGCGCTTGTCGTAGATGAACATTGACAGTCCTCGGCCGTCACGCGTGCCCTCTTCGGAGCGTGCAAGCACAAGGTGTATGTCGGAATCACCATTTGTTATGAAGCGCTTGCAGCCGTTCAGCCTCCAGCAGTCGTTCTCTTCGTCGTATGTTGCCTTCAGCATTACGGACTGGAGGTCAGAGCCTGCGTCGGGTTCGGTGAGGTCCATCGACATTGTCTCGCCCTTGCAGACGCGTGGAACGAAACGTTGGCGCTGGTCTTCGTCACCAAATTCGTAGAGTGTCTCTATGCAGTCTTGCAGTGACCAGATGTTCTCGAAGCCCGTATCGGCTGTCGCTACCATCTCGTTGATAGCGGAATACACTGCCATAGGGAAGTTCAGACCGCCGTATCTGCGTGGCATTGTCACGCCGTTGAGGCCTGCCTTGATTGCCGCGTCGAGGTTTTCGTATGTCTTTGAGGCATACACCATGCGGTTGTTCACGAGGTGTGGCCCTTCAGCATCTACGGCTTCGGCGTTTGGTGCCACTACGTTTGCCATCACGTCGCCTGCGAGTTCGAGCACGCGGTCGTAGGAGTCCAATGCGTCTTCAAAGTTCTCTGGCGCGTAATCGTACTTGTTTTTGTCGGCGAAGTCGCGCTCCTTCAGCTCTACTATGCGCTTGAGCAGTGGGTGACTGAGATGGTATTTTATCTCAGGGTTGTCTGTATAGAAGTTTGGCATTTGTTCTTTTAGTTGTTTGGTTGTATGGTTGTTTGGTGTTTTGGTTGTTTGTTTCTTCGTTTATCTTGCCTTTCGTGGCATGACAAAACAACGAAATCACTAAACAACCAAACAACTATTTGTTATTCTGTTTGTAGTATTTGATGAGCTTTGGCACTACCTCTTCCACCGTACCGTTTATCACGTAGTCGGCAATGGCGTTGATAGGAGCGTCGGGGTCGTTGTTGATTGAGATGATGATGCCGGCGTCTTGCATT
>JALFOF010000082.1 GCA_022773825.1 Prevotella sp. | reverse complement strand
TATTTTTCTTTGCTGCAAATTTATAAAAAAAAAATGAAACAAGAATAGCATTATGTATTTTTTGGAAAATAATGCCACCTACTGTTGCGGATTTGAACAAAAATTGCTACCTTTGCGCATTGATTATAAACCCGAAACAAGAAATGGCAAGAAAAAATAAGACATCAAAGAAAGTATCCTACCAAGACGCCATAGGTCTCAGTTCTGTCTTCGCTAACGAAAAAGCGAACTTCACCCTTGGCATTACCTTATTGATAATATCAATATTGGTATTAATCAGCTTTATCTCTTATTTCTCCAGTAGTGCCGATGACCAAAGCTTCGTGCTACATCCCATGGCTGGCGACATCACCAACACAGGCAGGGAGTTCCACAACACTTGCGGTTCGTGGGGCGCATACATCTCCCATTTCTTCATCGCAGTATGCTTCGGCATTCCTGCGTTTCTAATACCCATATTCACCATTATGTGTTCGTTGGCCATGATGAGGGTTTACAAACTTGACCTTTGGAAGTGGTTTTTCTCACTGATGGTAATCATGGTATGGAGCAGCATCACCTTTGCGAAGTTTGTCAACCCACTCTTTACCAATCAGGTGTACAATGCAGGAGGAGGGCACGGTCAGTACGTATGCCAGATATTGGAAGGCATGGTGGGAACACCGGGACTTACCGCCATCCTTGCGCTCATAGCCATATTCTTCCTCACCTACCTGTCATCTGAAACGATTATCGTTATCCGCAAAATGCTCAACCCCATCGGTTATATAACAAGCCGTGTAAAATTCAATGTTACTAACATCGGACCTAACGGTGAAGTGCTTGAGCCTGAGCAAATGCACGAAGAATACAACTCCCAGCCTGAGGAGACGGATAATGCCGTAAAAGACGACCCCGAGAGCCAGACTGTAGAATTTGAAGTACACGGAGAGAAGGCTGCCGTGGTTCTCGACAGCGGCAGCTCGCATAACGCTACCAGCCCATTGGAGGAAAACGTAAAGACAGATGATATCGACCTTGAAATTGCGGAAGTTAGTCAAGAAGAAGAGGCTGGTGGAAAGATAGTGGTAGGTGGCACAGAACCGACATCACAATACGACCCTAAGGCTACCCTTTCTCGCTATAAGTATCCCACTCTTGATTTGCTCAAGAAATATGACAACGATGGACGTTCCTATATTGACATGGAGGAACAGAAGGCGAACAAAGACCGCATAGTACAGGTTCTCGGCAACTTCGGCGTCATCGTTGACAGCATCAAAGCTACCGTCGGCCCTACCATCACTCTGTACGAGATTACCCTTGCCGCTGGCATCAAGATTTCCAAAGTTCGTTCTCTTGAAGACGACATCGCGCTGTCGCTCGCCGCATTGGGAATACGTATCATCGCCCCCATACCTGGCAAGGGCACTATCGGCATAGAGGTGCCTAACGCTAATCCACAGATAGTGAGCATGGAGTCCATATTAAACTCCAAGAAGTTCAAGGAGTCGAAGATGGCGTTGCCCCTCGCCCTTGGCAAGACCATCTCCAACGAGATTTACATGGTTGACCTTGCCAAAATCCCGCATCTGCTTGTAGCTGGTGCCACTGGTCAAGGTAAGTCTGTGGGTCTGAACGCTATCATAACATCCTTGTTATACAAGAAGCACCCCGCGGAGTTGAAATTTGTTCTTGTGGACCCCAAGATGGTTGAGTTCTCCATCTACAAACCGCTTCTCAACCATTTCCTTGCCCAGATACCACCAGAGAGCGATGCTGATGAACCTATCATAACTGATGTCACCAAAGTGGTGAAGACGCTTAACTCTGTATGTCAGGAGATGGACGACCGCTACAATCTGCTGAAATTCGCCAATGTCCGCAAACTGGAGGAATACAACGAGAAATTCCAGAACCACCAGCTTAATCCAGAGAATGGTCATAGGTTCCTGCCCTACATTGTCGTTATCATTGACGAATACGGCGACCTCATAATGACGGCAGGCAAAGAGATAGAGTTGCCAATAGCACGTATAGCGCAGAAGGCGCGCGCCGTTGGCATACACATGATTATAGCCACCCAGCGTCCAACGACCAACATCATCACTGGCACCATCAAAGCCAACTTCCCAGGACGTATGGCTTTCAAGGTAATGTCGCAGATAGACTCACGTACCATCCTTGACGGCTCCGGCGCAAACCAGCTCATAGGCAGAGGCGATATGCTCATCCTTGACAAAGGAACGCCAGTGCGCGTACAATGCGCCTTTGTTGACACCCCCGAAGTCATAGCCATCAATGAGTTCATACAGCAACAGCAGGGTTACGACGGACCGTTTGAACTACCAGAGCCTGTAAGCAGCGACGAAGGTGGTTCTGGCAATGCTGAAGACCTCAGCAACCTTGACCAACTGTTTGGCGAGGCAGCAAGGGTGATAGTTACCTCACAACAAGGCAGCACATCCCTCATACAGCGCAAATTCTCCATAGGCTACAACCGCGCCGGCAGGCTTATGGACCAATTAGAGAAAGCAGGCATTGTAGGTGCGGCACACGGTTCAAAACCACGCGAGGTGCTTATACAGGACGAGAACACCCTGCAATCGCTGCTCAACACTCTCGGAGTCAGCTAACACTATACGACGAACGACAAATCCATATAGAAATGAAGAAACTATTAGCATTAATCATCGCGCTCCTCACCACAGCGTCAATCCATGCGGCCAGCAATGCGGCAACGGCAAAGGCGACCCTTGACAAAGCGTCAGCTAAGATAGGACTATCAAAAGGAGTCAGTGCCAGCTTCACCATATCTGGGGGGAGCTTCGGCACACAGAGTGGTACCATTGCCATCAAAGGCAACAAATTCAACGCTCGCACCAACAGTGCCATAATATGGTTTGACGGCAAGACACAATGGCTATACAACAAAAAGAACGAAGAGGTAAACATCTCTACACCAACAACGGCACAACAGCAGAGCATGAACCCCTACAAGTTCCTCACCCTCTATAAAAACGGCTATACCATGTCGCAGACCAACGCCGCCAGCGGTTATCAAGTGCATCTTGTTGGGCAGAAGAAGGGTATCAGCGAGATGTATATTCTCATCGACAAACGATACAATATCAAGCAGGTAAAGATGAAACAGGGACAAAATTGGATTACGATTAACATCTCCAGTTTCAAGCAACAGTCCTTCAGCGACTCCGACTTCCGCTTCAAAGCGAAAGACTACCCGACGGCAGAAGTTATTGATTTACGATAACAAAGATGCAACCATTCAAAGTACATATATTGGGATGCGGCTCAGCATTGCCGACAAGACACCACAACCCCTCCTCGCAGATTATTGACATCAGGGGCAAACTCTTCATGATAGACTGCGGCGAAGGCACACAAACCCAGATACGCCGCTCACGCATCAATTTCTCCAAGCTCTACGCAGTCTTTATCACCCACCTGCATGGCGACCACGTATTAGGACTTATCGGCATGATAAGCACCTTTGGTCTTCAGGGACGCACCGCTCCACTCCACGTTTACGCCCCCGTGGCATACGAACAACTATTGCAGATGCAACTGGATATGTTCTGCTCCACACTCGGATATGAAGTAATATTCCATCCCGTAAACACCTCTTTACAACAAGTTATCTACGAAGACCGCTCACTGACAGTAGAAACCGTCCCCCTGCACCACCGTATGCCATGCAGCGGCTTCATTTTCCGCGAGAAGCCAGGGCAAAGGCACATCAAACCTGAGATGCTGGACTTTTACAACATACCTCGCTCACAGATAGACAACCTGCGCATGGGAATGGACTGGACATCACCCGAGGGCGAGGTAATCCCCAACAGCCGCCTTACCACCGACCCCGACCCCGTGCGTGCCTACGCCTATTGCTCTGACACACGCTACATGCCTACGCTAAAAGACAAGCTGCAAGGTGTCACTACCCTATACCACGAAGCCACCTACTGCGAAGACATGAAGGACAAAGCCGTAAAATACCTACACTCCACTGCACGCGAGGCAGCAATGACCGCACGTGAGGCAAAGGTGAAAAAACTCATCATTGGTCATTTCAGTCAACGCTACATTGACGAGACACCATTACTGAAAGAAGCGCAGGCCGTCTTTGAAAACACCGTGTTGGCAGACGAGAACAAAGAATTTGAGGTATAAAAATACAGAGGCATACAGGGGCAGTAGAAATTCAGTGGGGATAGGCATATAATTTGGAAATACGGAAGAGGAAGAATTTCTTGTCAGCTACCCCTCTAAGATTAGCTCGGAAGAGTTTAATGTTGGCATTGAAAGATTCTGCAAGCGCATTGGAGGAACGGTTGTTGTAGAAGTTCAGTATCTTGTCATAGTGTTCGTAGAAGGTAGCAGCGATGACATTGAATGAGTGCAACCCTGCTTCTTCGACCTTGTTGTACCAACGTGCCATAGACAGGCGCGCAGCATCCTTTATCGTGTTTTTGGAATAGATCATTCGTAGAGAATGACAAAGGCCATAGGCTGTTTTTATGTCCGGATATTCTTCAAAGAGTATTGCCGCACGTTGTTTTTGACTCAATATGTAGGATAATTCTATTACCTTTATACTCGATTCCTGGGCACCTATGGACATATAGACCCCATGTATGATATAGAAAACTGATGTTCATCATTGTACATTTATTTGTCGATATTCCATAATATACAAAATGTTCAGCGGTTTTCTTCCTTTTGACAATACTTCTTTCAATCTATAACTCGAAATCTCAGATGACCCATTTATTTGTAGTCTTATATGAGACCAAAGTTTCTTTGCATAGAAAATAAAAAAATATTAATTTTTCTTTGTCATTTCATATTTTTCTTTGTATCTTTGCAGCGACTTAGTATAAAACGAACCTACGCCGAATGTGCCGAAGGCATGGTTGAGGGGACATAAGCTGAGTCACTATTTATGGGAAAGCGTTTATCAAGCGCTTTGTTTCCTGACGTTGTGAAATCTGGCAGTTTCAATATTCAGTCACGGGACAAGGCAACGATAGATGCTCATGGGATGATTTATACTATCCTGAATAGAACACGATAATACCCTTGATTATCAAAGGTATAAATTGTGTTGTTTAGGAT